>CAILOT010000075.1:0-14093 GCA_903835965.1 uncultured Opitutia bacterium | reverse complement strand
TTATCATTCAAACCAAGCGATTATTCGCCCCAGCTGCAGGTATTGCCGGCGTAGATCGCGTGCTCGCCCAACTCGCCCTCGATGCGAAGAAGTTGGTTATATTTCGCGACACGGTCCGAGCGGCAAAGCGAACCCGTCTTGATCTGGCCGGCATTGAGACCCACGGCGATATCCGCGATAGTCGCATCTTCGGTTTCACCCGAACGGTGCGAAATGATCGCGGAGTAACCGGCGCGCTGGGCCATCGCCACGGCGTCGAAAGTCTCGGTGAGGGACCCGATCTGATTCACCTTCACGAGGATCGAGTTCGCGGTCTTGGTCTTGATGCCGCGCGAAAGGAACTCAGTGTTGGTGACGAAAAGGTCGTCGCCGACGAGCTGGGTATTGGCGCCCATGGCGTCGGTGGCCTTTTTCCAGCCAGTCCAATCGGCTTCGGAGAAACCATCCTCGATCGAGACGATCGGGTAACGCTTCTGGAGGTCTTGGTAAAACTTAATCATCTGCTCCGAGTTGCGCTGGGACTTATCAGACTTATGGAAGGTATACTTGCCGGTCTTTTCGTCGTAGAATTCGGAGGCGGCCACGTCGAGCGCCAGGAAGACTTCCTTGCCGAGCTTATAACCGGCGGCCTTGACGGCGGCGGCGATGGCCTCGAGGGCGGCTTCATTCGAAGCAACCTTGGGCGCGAAACCTCCTTCGTCGCCGACGGAAGTCGAGAGACCCTGAGCCTTCAGCACTTTCTTGAGAGCGTGGAAGATTTCCGTGCCCATGCGGAGCGCTTCGCTAAACGACTTAGCTCCCTTTGGGACGACCATAAATTCCTGGATGTCGACGGGGGCATCCGAGTGGGCTCCACCGTTCATGATGTTCATCAGAGGAATCGGCAGGACCTTGGCGTTTGGACCGCCGATGTATCGATAAAGAGGTTGGCCCAGCGCATCAGCCGAAGCGCGTGCGACGGCCATCGAGACGCCCAGGATGGCATTCGCACCGAGCTTGCTCTTGTTCTTGGTGCCATCGAGTTCGATCATGGCCTTGTCGATGGTGAGCTGGTCTTGCGCGTCTACGCCCGCGAGCATGGGAGCAATTTCTTCATTCACATTGGCGACGGCCTTCAGGACGCCCTTGCCATTGTAACGCTTCTTCGGGTCGATACCCTTCGGGAAGGACTTGGCGCTCACGTCGCTATCGCGAAGTTCATGGGCCTCGTAGGTGCCGGTCGAGGCACCAGACGGCACGGCGGCGCGGCCGAGGGAGCCACAAGCGAGACGGACGTCGACTTCGATGGTAGGATTGCCGCGGGAATCGAGAATCTCGCGGGCGGTGATGTCGGTGATATTGGTGCTGCTCATGATGGAAATTGAAGACCTATAGGGGTAGGGACAAGGGGCGGGTCTGTGCGAGTAAAAAGGTATCAAAACCCGCAAACAAAGAGCCCCGGACTGAGTTTTTCAGGCCGGGGCTTCGAAGTGGTGGGAGTAGATGGACTTGAACCATCGACCTCCTGAATGTCAATCAGGCGCTCTAACCAACTGAGCTATACCCCCAAAAAGGCGGAAGGTGAACAAAGTGAGGCAGATGCCCGCTGGCAAGCCTTCAATGAATATCACCCAGATACGTTGCGGCACCGTCTTTCAAGGCCTTGGCAATCACGCTCCCTAAGCCCTTCGGCGATAGGGGATAATCGGCCAGATTGGCCAAGGGCAGCCATTCGAAGCCGACCTGACGCCGATCGCGTTCCTGCCCAGCTCCGATCGGCGAAAAATCCTCGCAGGTGCAGTGGAATACCGCCTCTACTTGGTGGAAATGCCCGTGGATTCGGTACATCCCATGGTTCTTGCCCACATATTCCCGGACATAAAGCAAAGCCTGGGGCAACACCTTCAAGCCCAGCTCTTCTAACACTTCTCGCCGCACGGTATCAGTGAGCGTTTCGCCATGGTTCTGACCCCCGCCAGGAAGCACCAGAAACTCCCCCTCCTCCGTGCGAATCCGGACCGCCAGAACTTTATCATCCTGCAAAATTACCGCCCGGGCCGCCGTGCGAACCCCAGAAGTATCTCGGCTAGATTTACGATAAGGTACGGCCACTTCCCTGCTACCTTACAGTCATGTCCCGCCCCTGAGAAGGATATTACGAAATAAAGCCGAAACCTGCCGTCCTTCGACAGGCAACCATCATCACGCAAGCACCTGTTCTAATGAAATAACCGGCAAGCCGAACTTGGCCATTAATTGCTGATGTTCCGGCTTAGCGCCGACCAGCACCAGACACCGCGGAACTTCATGGATCACCAGGTGCGAAGTTATCGTATCAAATTCATTCAGATCGGCCTCCCGTAAATCCGTCAAAATAAAGTCTTCCGGCTTCAGCAGGAGTTCAGGCTTAGGCAAGGCCGCTGATTCCTGGCTCGCAATAATGACGGCGATTTTATTCAGGGCTAGCGTGGGGATGGCCGCTTTCGAAGAAAGGCTCTTAACCCTGATGGACAGAACCCCACCCCCATGGGTCCTTAAGTTGTCCGGTAATAAAGCGAGAGACTTATAAGCAAAAACCAAGCTGACTTTATAATGATCGGCAAGTGAACGCAGCGAACCGTCCCCCTTACCCCAAAGCCCTTTCGCGATGTCCGACTCAATGGTGTTGGCTAATTCACGGATAGCCGAAAGCGGAAGCACTGGCTTTGTTTCGGCTGAAGTCTTAGCGCTCAACGTTTTTATCCGCTCCTTGATCAGCGGATTGACCTTGAAGGGGCGATTAGGCCCTGCGGAAACCAAGACGCCTTTCTCTGCCAGCAAACTGACGGCTTTGAATGCCGTGATCAGACTCACATCATAATGGGCTACTAACTTCCGAATCGAAGGAAACTTCTCATCCCACATGCCATTATCCAAGTCGACCTCGATCGCGGTGGCTACTTGCTCGATGATAGATTTGCGGGTGAAGTTTCCCATGACTATATCAATAAAAATAACGAAACTGTTATTTTCAAATGATTTCGCCTGCCTAATTTTGGGCAAATTATTAAGCCCCAAGGGGCTGCGCTTGACTCCTCAAGGTAACCTTAATCACGGCTGATAATTTTATTTTTCCTAATTTCATGCGCCGCTTCACCATACATGTTGTCGTAATTGTCATAGAAAACGCCGCGTCGTTGACTCTTTCGAAACGAAGAATGCTTTCAGGCTGAGGCAGAAAACCCCGCGAGCGAGAGAAGATGACCGAGTGTAGGGCAGCCCCTTCCCTGGCCCGTGCAAAGGACTACGTCAACCCATCAGCTTTTCGTCAATCTCGTGATTACCGTGGACGGCTTTCACATCATCCAAGGTTTCTAACGCATCAATGAGCTCAAAAACTTGCTTCGCTACCTCCACGTCCGTCACGGGCATAGGTACGCTCGTGATATAAGCAATCTCACTCGACTCAGGCTTGATTGCTTTGCCCTGCAGAGCCTTGGCGACTGCATCATAAGACGCTACGGCGCAGAGGACTTCAAAGTGGTCGCCGTGATTCACCACGTCGTCCGCTCCGGCTTCAAGAACAAGCTCCATGAGGGCATCTTCGCCTATTTGGGATAATCCGATCAGAAACTGTCCCTTGCGCTGGAAACTATGTGAGACGGCGCCAGTCTGAGCCATATTACCTCCGTTATCGCCGAAGGCCTGGCGAATCTCCGCCGCCGCTCGGTTCTTATTGTCCGTGGTGACTTCGACGATCAGCCCGACGCCGGCTGGACCGTAGCCCTCGTAGGTAATTTCTTCGTAGACGACGCCAGGTATTTCGCCGGTGCCCTTCTGGATCGCTCGCTTGATGTTATCCGCCGGCATATTGGCACCGCGGGCCTTATCGACCTGGGTGCGCAAGCGGCTATTCGTCTCAGGGTTCCCGCCGCCTGCCCGAGCGGCCAGGGTGATTTCTTTCGCCAAATTGGAAAATATTTTTCCGCGTTTAGCGTCGATCACGGCTTTATGCCGCTTCGTCGTGTGCCATTTGCTATGACCAGACATGGTGAGGTGGGGTAAAATCAGCCTTTAGCTTTCTTGCCCGAAGCGGGAGGAATCACTTCGACGGCTTCATCTTTCGTAAGCCAAGCTTGCAGCATCGTCAATAGGTTCTGCACCGTCATATAAAGCGTCAAGGCAGCCGGCATGGCGTAACAGATGACGGGGAAAAGCAACGTCATCATCAGGAAAATCGTCTTCTGGGAGCTATCCGCCGAAGGATTGGGCGTCATCCGCATGGATTGCCACATAGTCAGGCCCATCAGAATCGGCAGAAGGTTCACAGGCATATTAGCTATATGGAATAAAGTATCGGGCGCCGAAAGATCAGAGATCCAAAGAAAGGAGTGTAGCCGTAATTCCACGGTCGTCTGGAAGGCCGTATAGAGACCGAAGAAAATCGGCATCTGGATGAGGATCGGCAGGCAACCGGCGAACGGATTGATTTTGTTATCTTGGTAAAGCTTCATGAGCTCCTTCTGCATCTTCTCGGGGTTATCCTTATGCTTCTCGCGGATATCCTGCATCGGCTTGGCGAACTTTTGCATCTTCTTCGCCGCCTTCTGCTGCGTAGCGGTCAGAGGCCAGGTGATCACTTTGATCAAAATCGTCAGCACGACGACTGCCCAACCCCAAGCCCAGCTACCACTCCAAGCCAGCAACCAATGTACGCCACCCAAACAGGCTAAGAGTAGCTTACAAATCGCGCCGAAAGAAATGAATCCAAGCAATTTGGAGAATTGCAGGACGGAAACTTGGCTATCAGGCAACGCCGCTAAACGGGCATATTCCTTTGGACCCACAAAGAAGTCGCCTTCGACGTAAGAAGATAAATCAGCCCCCAGCGGCGACTCCCAGGACGCAAAGGCCTGCACGCCACGATTGCCGCCATCAAATTCGACGGGACGGACCAAGACATCCGTCCGCACTCCGCGTACCGCTGGATCTGCCCGGACAATCGAGGCGAAGAACTGGTTACCGGAAGCCACCCAAGCCAGAGGCTTGGCCGCCGAGGCGACAGTATGCTCAGTCACAGCCTTGTGTGCCCCTAAGCCGAAGAGGCCGTTTGAATCCGTAAAGACATCAAGGCCTACGCGCGTGAGCTCATCGCCATCGGAAGCGAGCACGGACAGGAATTGATTGGCCGAATCGCCGACAGTCGGACGCCAACAGCCCGTCGAAACCCAAACTCGGGGCGCCGGAACGCCTGCCGTCGCCGGGATAATCTTAGTCGAAAACCGCAAAGAGTAAGGCTCGGCGTTTTCGGCATCCTTGGCGGCGAAAGAGTAGCTCCGGATAACTTTTGAGCCGTCAGCCAAAGTGCCGACCAACGTGATCGCATTCGCTACTTCCGGCGTCTGTAGCTTAAATTCGGAGTGCAGAGCATCGATCGATTTCGTGATCGGATTCTGTACGGCCAAGGTGAGAGCAGCTTCGCTATTACCCCGATTAAAGAAAACACGGTCATGCTTTTCGACGTCGGCGTACTCATGGATTAACTCTACTTTCTCCACCGCACCACCGCGGCTCGTGAAGGTCACGCGTATTGCGCCATTCTCGCGGACAAAACGCTGCGCAGTAGCAGCTTCCACGGCCTGACCGCTGATTCCAGAAGCGGCCAGGGCTGGCACAACCTTAGCCACCACCGCAGCAGGAATGCCTGGACTAACCGCGGCCGCCGGGGCTTTGCCCGCCGGCGCTGGCACTGGCTTCGTAAAGAAGAAAAGAGCGAAAGCGCCGACCATGCACGCCATACCCAATAGGAAATTTTTGCGATCCATAGAAAAAGAGAACGCTGGCGTAAGGAAGCCACCGACAAGGCGCAAGGCACAAGGCGACCTAACCCCTATTTAAAAGCGATTATAACGCCAAAAGGCTCTCAATTAAGCCTCACAGGCGAAGCTTATGAGCCAGGCTTGGTTACCGGCAACTTAGCCAACTCCGGCGGGAGACAGTCGGCCGCGTAGGTCGGAAAGGTCAGTTCTAGCAGCGAGACGAAGGGGGCCGTAAATTTTGCCAGCCCGCCAGATCGATCAACCAGGGTCGCAACTGCTACCGCCTCAGCCCCGTGTGCCTTCAAGATATCGAGGCATTCTTGCACTCGACCACCACGCGTCACGACATCCTCTGCGATCAAGACCCGTTCGCCAGGACGGAAAGTGAAATTACGCCGCAAAACCAAACGGTCATTCTCCTTTTCCGCGAAAACGAACCGGACTCCCAATTGGCGGGCAACTTCCTGCCCGACCACCAAGCCGCCGATGGCCGGAGCCAACACGGTGTCACAGGGGTACGCCTTCAGTTTTGGCTTAAGCAGCTCAATGAGCCGCGTGACCTTATCCATGTATTGGCACACCTGCGCGCATTGGAAAAAATGCCCGCTGTGCAGGCCGGAACGCAGGAGGAAGTGCCCCTGCAATAGCGCCTTGGAATCACGGAAAATCTGGAGGGCCTCTTCTTGGGTCGAACTCATATATGAGGCTTATGGTTAAAAGACAAAATAGCCCCAGGGCGAGAGGATACCAAGTATCCCGACCCCAACAAAGGTTCGACCACGCTCCCCCCCTCAGCCATCTTAGCCCATCCGACGACCCACATGGAACCTACTGCCCCCACCCCCCAGCCGAACAAAGCACGCAGGCTCATCATCGCGATTGCCGCCATCCTCATCGTCGCACCCTTTGCCGTTTTTTTCTGGAAGACGAAGCCGGCTGGCGTCAACCCGTCCGAAGTCTGCGAGATGGCCTGGATTCCAGCCGGAGAGTTCACCATGGGAAGCGATAAAGCGGATGAAAAACATAATGAGGAAAAACCCGGACACACTGTCCAAGTAAAAGGACTTTGGATGGACGTCACCGAAGTGACCAATGCGCAATTTAAAGTCTTCGCCGATGCCACCGGCTATCTCACGGACGCGGAAAAGAACCTCGACCCGCGCGATTTTCCTAATGTCCCCTCACCCGAATACCTCAAAGGCGGATCACTCCTGTTCAAACACACTGCTGGCGTGAACCCTTTTCAGTGCGGCGCCGGTGACTTGCCTTGGTGGAAGTTCACCGTCGCGGCAACGTGGCGCCAACCGGAAGGCCCCAGCTCTTCGATTAAGGATCGCATGAGCCACCCTGTGCTTTGCCTGACCTATAAAGACGCCCAAGCCTTTGCCAAATGGGCGGGCAAACGTCTCCCCACTGAAGCCGAATGGGAACACGCCGCCCGCGGTGGCTTAAAAGATAAAAATTATACCTGGGGCGACGAAGAACGTCCCAATGGAAAATATATGTGCAACCACTGGCAGGGAAAATTTCCTGCGACCGACTTGGCTTCGGATGGTTTTAATTATGCTGCGCCTGTGAAATCCTACCCGCCCAATGGGTACGGGCTCTACGATATGGCCGGCAATGTCTGGGAGATGTGCGAAGATTGGTACGGCATCGACTGGTATGCAAAATCCGCCAAATATAATCCCGTGGGCCCAGCTATCGGCCATGACCCGGAAGGCACCGGCTACGGCCAGCACGTCATCCGCGGCGGATCATGGCTCTGCGACGAGGCTTATTGCTTCCGTTACCGTGCCACTGCCCGTCAAGGCCTCGACACCTTGACCTCGACGAACCATGTCGGCTTCCGTTGCGTCTCGGACAAAGCCGGTCCGGCTGGGAAGTAAGCTTACTTTTTTTCCTGGTAGTCCAGGTCCTTGCCGAAGGTCTCTTCCATCGTCCCTAGGGCGATGAAAGCAGCGCCGAAACAAATCAGGCCAAGAATCGCACCCGCCACCGAAGGTACGACACGCGCCTGATTCAAGGGCATGGCTAAAAACGTAAAAAGGAAGGTCAGCGGCACCAACGAACCACGAGCAAAGTTAGGCACCGTAGTCGCGACGGTGGCCCGCAGGTTCGTGCCGAACTGCTCGGCCGCAATGGTCACGAAGAGCGCCCAATAGCCCATGCCAAAGCCCATCAGGAAAATAAGTCGGTAATAAGCCGCGGAAGTCCAGCCCGTTGCCCCGAAGAGATACACGCCGACGCATCCGAGACTAAATAAGAGAAAGGCGAGTACGACCTTCTTGCGGGAACGAAGCAGCTGACTCGCGATGCCACTGGCAAGGTCGCCGAAAGTAAGCCCGAGATAAAAAGCGGCGACAGACCAGTTATCTTTGATCGGCTCGCCTTGGATTCCAGCGGCAGGCGCGAACACGGTAGAAGCACGCTGCACGAGGATCCCGATCATGAACCAAGTCGGCAGGCCGATCAGGATACAACGCAGATACCGCACAAAACGTTCGCGGCTTGAGAACAGGGCGAAGAAGTTTCCGCGGGCCACGGAGTCTGCCTCGGCGTGCTCTTTTGCCTGATGATACATGCCGGACTCTCGCACCCCGACGCGTAGGGCGAGCAGCATCAGACCCAATCCGCCCCCAATGAAATAACTCATCCGCCAGCCCTCCACCGTCGTGCCGAAAAGACCTCCGACCACCCGGCCGATATCGCCGACATGATCCGCCATAAAACCGGCGACCACCGCACCAAAGACGCCGACCGTAGCAACCAAAGCGGTGCCATAACCGCGACGTTCTTTCGAGAGCGTTTCAGAGACGAGGGCGATGCATCCGCCTAGCTCACCAGCCAAGCCTAGTCCGGCGATGAAGCGCCAGGTCGCGTATGCTTCAAAACTGTGCACCATGCCATTGGCGATATTTGCGATGGAATAAAGTAAGATAGAACCGAACAACGTGGTCAATCGCCCCATTCGGTCCCCCAGAATGCCGAAAAGGATTCCTCCGACGAGCATACCCATCATCTGCCAAGAGAGTAGGTCCTGATACCAAGCGGCTCCACTGATCAGATGCCCAAGACCGAGACTGGTAAGGCTGTCCTTCCGAATCGTCATGAACAACGTGAGGTCGTAAATATCAACGAAGTATCCCAAGGCTCCGACAATGACCGCAGGCTGGACAAGGTCGCGCCAGAGCGGACGCTCGTTGACGACAGAAATAGAAGGTGCGCGCATGGGGAGAGGCTACGCCTTTAAACCATGCAGATTCGCCATCGAAATGCCAGACAGCATTGCGCCCGTAACGCCGAGGAAGCCTTGGTCGGTCCCGATTAGGAAGAGATTCGCCAAATCGGTCCGGCCATCCCGACGCTTCACCGGAGAACCGTAAATCGCCCCGTTCAAATGCCCGGTAAACTTGCGGACCGTGCGCGGGGTAAAGACATCGGTCGACGTCAAAGCCGCCTCATGGGCGACATCCGCGACCGAGGGCAAGTGGGCGCGGGCGACGCGATTCAACCGCGCGCACCACTCCTGCTTGCGGGCTTGGTACTCGGTCTCAGGCAAAGCGCACCAGGCGTCGTGATTAGCAAGCGCGGTGACACGGAGCCAACCCTCGTCCAACGCCCGGCCCTCGCCGTATTCATAATTATTCGGGATACAGATCACTCCCGAACGCGCATCAACGAGCTGTTCTGGCGAGCGATAAGTAAAGCGTTCCGCATCGCAGAAGAAGATGATCGTGTCTTGCCATTTGAAATCCCGGAAGGCGGCGGGGTCATAAGTCGCGATGGTTTCAGCATAGCCCAGCCGCCCGATTTCCGCAGCGCCCACCAGCGGCGAAACGTCCGAGCGCAGACGCTGGGTCTCCACCGCCCCGGCCGATGAGTAAATCGCATCCGCGGTCACTTCCGTCCCATCATCCAACTGTAAGGCCGCTACGCGACCCGCCTTAACCGACAGCGATCTTACGCCGCATTTCATGCGACGCTCGACCCCGTGCTCGCGACAACGATCAAGGAGGATGCGAATGACCTGCCGGACCCCGATAAATGGACGCGCAAAACCCTCGCGGAATAGCGAACGCCACATCACGGCGAACTGCGACACTTCGATATCATCCTCCAAGGCGCTGCCGTAAAAACAAGTAGGCAGGAGCAACATATCGCGCAGCAACGGGTCGCCCAGGCGTTCATCGAGCAAAGCCCGCGCCGAGCCGCCATGCGCCTGTAATGCCGCCTCATCTAGTCCGGCAATCCAGGCATCTAATTCGCGAAATCGGTCGACTGATTTCGGAAATTCCGTCGCGACGTCGGCCAATAAGTCGTCATAGCAATTATTAAGCCGGAGGTTTTTTCCGGCCATGGATACCTTTGATCCGACTTGGGGGCATAAGTCCAATTCTTCGCGCCGGATACGCAATTGACGCATCAGCTTGACCAGTGGAGCGCCCTTGACCCCCTCCGGAACCCAATTAGTAAGCGCATGCAAGCCGACGTCATACTTGCGGCCTGCTTTGGCATAAAACGAATTCAAGCCACCGGGGGCATTATGACGCTCGAGCACCAATACGCGGCGATTATACATCGCCAGCCTGACCGCAGCGGCAAGACCCGACATGCCTGCGCCGATGATAACGGCGTCGTAATGATTCTCAGCGTGAGTCACTAAATTACTTTCGGGTAGGCAGGCCAGAGGTCAAGCGGGGGAATCAAAGCGAGGTAATCCGTAAGACTTCTTCGGCCGCCCGCGAAACTTGCGTCGGAGTGATACGAGCGAGGGCGCGGTCCATGCGCGCAAGATAGTCCTGCCGGGCTTCACCCTCATAATGCGCCGTGTCGATGCGCACGACTCGGTTGATAGTCCCCCAGGGGCGGGCACGGGCATAATCAGATGGGCCAAAAACTCCGACCACCGGAGTACCAACGGCCGCGGCTAATTGTAAAATAGAGGAGTCCGCCCCCAAGAACAACCGTGCGCCTTGGATGAGTTTGGCCACTTGCGTAAAGCGGAGCCGACCGGCCGTCGACATCGCCACCGGACCGATGAGACCGCACAAAGCTTCCGCCATGATGCGTTCTTCGCCGGCGACTCCGGCTGAAACCACGATCCGATCGACGGAATAATTACTGACGAGCTCCCGGGCCACGACAGCCCACTTATCAATTTCCAAAATCCGCTCCGGACGCGATGACCCCGGGTGAATCACCGCGTAGCGCCGATCTTCGACCAAAAGACCATGCTCCTGCATGCGGGAGGGCGCAAACCACATCGCCGGTGGCTCGGCATGAAAACCTAAAGCCTGAGCCATCACTTCATGGTCGCGCGCCGCTTCATGAGGGTCGACTGCGGTGCCAAAAACTTCGCGGTGATAAAACGGACGTAATAAGAATGACGCGTGCCCCGCACAGACGCGCTTACGAGCTCCGCTTAAGGCCACCAGCCGCAACGCCCGCGGATGCCCACCCAAAGCGATGGCCATGTCGAAACGCTGCCGACGCAGATGGGCGATGACGGAGAATAGGCCTTGCGAAGGATTAACCCCCAGGACCTCGACGACAGCCGGACAGCCCTCGAGGGCAGGCTCCGAGTCCGGAAGCGTGACAAAAGTGAAAGTTGCCCCGGGATGGCGCTCACGAATCGAGCGTATACCCGCTGTCGCGGCCAACGCACCGCGGAGTCCGGAAAACTTGACGACCAAGATACGCATCTTAGGCGAGGCCCTTGGATTGATTATCCCACAGGCGACGGAAAAGCTCGGAGGAACGGTAGACTTCCTCACGCGAGCCATCCGCAACGATACTACCGGCATCAAACACCAAGACACGATCCACATCTCGAATCGTACTAAAACGGTGGGCCACGATCAATGTCGTCCGTCCTTTCATCAGGAAGGAGAGCGACTGCTGGATACCTCGCTCCGTCTCCGTGTCCAAGGCCGAAGTGGCCTCGTCTAAAATCAAGATAGGTGCATCCTTCAAGAAAGCTCGGGCGATGGAGATTCGCTGGCGCTGTCCGCCGGAAAGACGCGAACCGCGCTCGCCTACGCGAGTTTCGAACCCCTCGGGGAAGGACTGGATGAATTCCAAAGCTCCAGCTAACTTGGCCGCCGCCACGACTTCGGCATCCGTGGCGCTCGCGCGACCTAAGCGGATATTCTCCATGATACTTTCGTTAAACAAAACGGGCTCCTGGGAAACCAAAGCGATATTAGCCCGTAAATCGGCTTGCCGGACGGCCCTGACATTCATGCCGTCAACCTTGATCAGGCCCTGCTGGGGATCAAAAAAACGTGGCACTAAATTGACGAACGTACTCTTACCGGCGCCACTGGGACCCACCAACGCCACCGATTGTCCAGCGGGAATCTGCAACGTGAGCGAACTAAGGATGACCTCTTCGCCATAAGCAAAAGTAAGTCCCTCAAATGCGATGGCGCCGCGCACCCGGGCGAGCGGCTTGGCGTCCGGCAGATCCGCGACATCGATAGGGGCGTCGAGAATCTCTTCCAATCGCGAAAGCCCTGACTCCGCCATCGTGATGAGATTGCTCATCCGGCCTAATTTCTTGATCGGCTCATAAGCGATATAGATCGCGGTGATGATTGTGATCAGATCCTGGTACTGCATCCCAGCACCCGCCCCGAACCAGACCGCCAGAGCGATGCCGCAAGCGGAAACCGCCTCAAGCAAAGGCGAGAGAGATTTATCGTAACGAGCCAACTTGGCCTGCATCCGTAAGCCCTCCCGACTGCATAGACCAAAGCGCTCCATCTCACGCTGTTGCAATCCATAGGCCCTTATCTCCCGCGGAGATTGCAGATTTTCGACGACGATACTGTTCAATCCCGCCGAGCTGGAAAGGGCACGCGCCGCACGGGCCTGCAGGGCCTGACCGATTGCCCGAACCAAGAAGACCGAAACCGGGACAACGCCCAGGCACAGTAGGAACCATAAGCCGCCGGGCATCGTGAAGCATTTCCAGATTACGACCGCTAACGCGCCCACGAGCGTGAAGGGCTGAATGATAAGATCGGTCGAAACATCCACCAAGACCAATCGCACCGATTGTACATCGCCGGTCAGCCGCTGCATCAGATCTCCCGTTGGAATCTTCCCGAAGAATCCGAGATGCAACGTCTGCAATTTCTCGAAGACCGCCAAACGAACCGACTCGACGACCCGCAATCCTGCAAGGTTGATCAAGAAGCTGGCGAAAAATTGCGCGACGCCGCGGAGGACGAAAACAAATGGCAGGAAGGCGACGGCAAAGAGTACTTCGTAGCCCTTGGGCAGGAAAAGCGGCCCCCACCCCGTCCAGTGAGGGAAAGTCAACAGAGGGGCGGCACGCTCGGCGGCGGTGCCAAAGGCCAAAGGCAGGACCTTGCCGACCAGAAAAGGGATGCCCAGCGCGCACGATGCACCATAAAGCAAGCCGAAGAAAATCGCCAAAGCCAACAAGCCGCGGCTTCCCTTCAGGTGAGGAATATAGATCTTATGACGCCCCTTGAACACCCTGTCAGCGTGGCGGAGACCCCCGCCAGAGGAAACACCAAAACTATCTTATTTCCGCTTAGGGAAAGCCACGGAAAGCGCGACCGCCACCGCTAACACCAGGCCGATGATCGCTAGAGAGATTTCGGTAGGGATATGAACCCGCCCATCATGCTGCAATGCGTCCGGGACCCAGGTGCCGATGCGCCCCGTCGACTGGCCGAGGCCGGCAATCCATGGTAAAATCATCTTAAAGCCTATAAAAATAAGGATAAAAGATAAGGCCGGTTTAAGGAAACGGAACAAGTGCATGAAGCCCGAGATAGCGAAGTACATCGAACGTAGGCCCATGATGGCGAAAATATTCGAGGTGAAAGCGATGAAACGTTTTTCTTCGATGGCCATTTCGAGCGGCAAGATGCCCAGCACGGCCGGAATAGAATCTACGGCGAAAAGCAGGTCCGTTCCTTCGATAACCAGAAGCACGACAAACAGTGGGGTGAACAGGCGCTTCCCGTTTTCCACGACCCAAAATGCGTTACCGTGCAACCGGGGCGTCAAGGGAAGTACTTTGCGACTGAGCCGCACGATGAAATTCTCGTCCACGCCCTTCCCTTCCTCCTCATCATTGGTCAAGGCTAGTTTTATTCCGGTAAATAATAAGAACGCCCCGAACAACGGCAGCAAGATCGCGAAACGGTCCACCGCAGCGACGCCGACGACGATGAAGACGGCACGCATCATGACGGCGCCGATGATGCCCCAGAAAAGCACCCGACGCTGCAAAGATTCAGGGATATTGAAATGGGCGAAGACTAAGATGAAGAT
>CAILOT010000074.1:0-3336 GCA_903835965.1 uncultured Opitutia bacterium | reverse complement strand
GGTTGTAAGTTTCACGATTCCTGATGCAGGGGTTTTAAGAGTGAACATGAAAAACGGTTTCATTTTGAGCTCTCTGCGGCGGTGCTCTTTTTTGGACGCTTCTTCGTTACTTTACTCTCTTTGCCATCCTCGGCCTTTAGTGATATCTTTCCGATGCTCGACCCGCCCACTTCCTTTTTCAGCGATGCCATCCGTTCGCGGAGACGAGTCATATCTGGGGCATTTGCGGGATTTTTGCTGAGATCGTTCGTCTCGTGGGGATCTTTTCGCAGGTCGAAGAGTTCCTCGGTGTTGGTTGCCACCCAGCGGATGTACTTCCAGTCCTTGCTGCAGACGGCTTCCGAGGCAGGGATGTTCTCCGATGCCCATTTGAATTGGTAAAGTAAATCGGTCCGCCAATCTGCCGGAGTCTGGCCTTGGACGAGAGGCGTGATGTCGCGGCCCTGCATGATGTCCGGCGGCTTGATTCCGGCGAGGGCGCAGAAGGTCGGGGCATAGTCCACGTTCAGCACCCAGTCGTCGCACCTTTCTCCGCGCCGCGAGGCGGGCAGGCGCGGATCGCTCACGATGAGCGGTACGCGCAGGCTTTCCTCGTAGGCATACCATTTGTCGGCTAGCCCGTGCTCGCCAAGGAAGTAGCCGTTGTCGGCGGTGAAAACGACGACCGTATTGTCAGCCAGGCCCAAGGTTTTTAACTGATCTAAAATCACTCCGATGCTGCGGTCCATGCCGCTGATGAGGCGGAAGTAGTCCTTGGTGTAAGACTGATATTTCTCCGGCGTATCGAAGCGTTTCGTCCAGCGGTGCCGACTTTCATTTGGGCCCTCGCGAAAAAAAGAAGGGAGCTTCAGCCAGAACTCCTCAGCGGAGGTCTCGGGCGGCGTCACATGATCATCCGCGTAGAGACCGTGCTCTTGCGGCATCGGTAGGTATTGCTTCGGATCGCCATCCTCTGCGTGCGGTACGGTATAGGCCACCTGAAGAAAGAACGGTTTGTCCTTGGGGCGCGTGTTGAGAAAGCGCAAGGCTTCGTCGGTGTCCTTTTGGATGCTGTGGATCTTTCCACCCATGCCGTCATTGAGCCATGCGTAGCCATGACGTCCGGCCCAGAAATCGTAGCCGTCAGCGTTCTGCCCCGTCACATGCACTTTACCGATGTGCCCGCCGTAATAGCCTGCAGAGCGCAACTGCGCTGGCCATGTTTGTGGCCAGTTCTCAGGCGCGACGCGCGCACCGCCCAGCTGACTCAGCCAGCGTCCCGTGAGAAAATTCGCACGGCTTACCATGCAGATCGAAGTGGTGACGGCGGCGTGGTTAAAGGTCACACCTGTATGAGAGAGCTTGTCGAGATTGGGCGTTTTTACCATCGGGTCGCCGGCAAATGCGGCTGAGTGCCAACTCATGTCATCCGCGATGAGGAAGAGTATATTAGGCTTCTGGGTATCCGCGGCTTGTAATCCGGCGAAGGGTGCGAGTAGCAGGGCGAGGAGAAGCGTGAGGGGTTTCATCGAAAAGGGGTTCTATGGGTTATCTATTAAAGCAACCCCAGTCACAGACAGAAGTTAGGCAAAACACCCTCCAATTTCAGTCATTTACCCCAACGGCTGAGGCCTACTTCTTTTTAGTCGCTACAGAGTCTGTTTTGCCGGTGGCGGGGCTGAGCTTGTCGAGGACGGCTTGCAGCCGCACCCGGGCGGCTTTGGCCTCGATACTGGAGGACTCGGCGGGGACGGCCTTCTGTGTGAACGGTGCGTCACTCATGTCAAACAGCTCGCCGTTGCGCATCAGTTTGAAGCCTGGGTCGCGAGCATACCAATCGGCACCAAGCTGGAGGAAGACCCATTCGCGGGGATTGCCACGTTCTCCGCGCAGTTGCGGTGCGAAGCTATGGCTGTCGAAGGTCACGCCTTCGGGCAGTTTCGCCTGGCCTAGTTCGGCGAAGGTCGCGAAGAAGTCGGTGAAATCCACCAGGTCGTTCACGACCTTGCCGGAGGGGGTGGTGCCTTTCCAATTGGCGATGAGAGGGACGCGGCTGCCGCCTTCGAGTAGCGTGCCTTTGTGACCGTCGATCATGCGACCATTGATTTTTTCAGGATGTACGCTGCCATTGTCGCCGCTGAAGACGATGAGTGTGTTCTCGCGCAAGCCAAGTTTGTCGAGTTCGGCTACGAGCTGTCCGACTTGTTTATCCGCATAGGCGATGTCGTCGTTATAGAACTTCTTCGTGTCCGGCTTACTGTCGGGCGTGCGATGGATCTCGCCGTGGACTAGATGCGTAGGGAAGTAGAAATAGAACGGCTGATCACGATGGCGCCGCAGGAAATCGAGCGTGAAATCCATGCAGACGTCGGGGCAATAGACAGGCTCAGGAGTCTCGATAGTCTGACCGTTCTTGATGTAGCTCTTCTCCCAAAACCAACCGGTGCCGGAGGGGTCGGTGAGCCATTCGTCAAAGCCCCAATCGCCCGGCGTGTCCTTCATCTGGCGCCACTTGCCCGCCATGCCGGTGACATAGCCCGCCTGCCTGAGCGTGCGTGCGACTGACGGCTCATCCTTCGCCGAGGGAATGTGCGATGAGGTGTTGGTCAGGGCGCCATTGCGAAAAAGGTAGCGTCCCGTGGTGAGCGTAGTGCGCGAGGGACAGCACAGCGGCGGCGCGAAGCCATGCGTGAACCGCACGCCCGTTGCGGCGAGCGCATCGATGTTCGGCGTCTTCCCTTTGAACCGGTCCGAGCCATAGCACCCGACGTCGCTGAGTCCTTCGTCGTCGGTGAGGATGAAGATGATGTTGGGCTTGGTGCCGGGTGTAGGCGAAGCGATAGCGCAAAGACTAGCCAGCGGTGACAGTAGCAGGGCAGCGAATAGTATGAGAGTATGGTTCATTTTTAAAATGAGTGCTTAACGGCTGCGTCCGCGGGCTACATCTGCCTGCAGTGCAGTGAAGAGTTCCTTCGCTTTGGCTGGCTCCTTGGTGAAGACATTGGTGGTCTCGCCGGGGTCGGTGCGGAGGTTGTAGAGCTGGAACTTGTCGTTGGGGCTCTTGCCTTTGGTCTCGACGATGTGATCTGGGGCGACGGTGCCGTCTTGAGTAACGTAGATTCCAGATGGCAGGATGAGCTTCCAGTCGCCTTCGCGGATCGCGAGGGTGTAGGAACCGTAGTTGACGTGCACCATGCCATTACGGATGGGTTGGGCGGGTTTCTCACCGCGCAGCAGGGGTGAGATATCGAAACTATCCTCGCCGGCGTCATCCGGAAGTTTTTGTCCGAGCAGCGAGGCGAAGGTGGCCATCATGTCGGTGAAACAGATCAATTCGCCGCACGAACTGGCGGCTTG
>CAILOT010000073.1:0-1673 GCA_903835965.1 uncultured Opitutia bacterium | reverse complement strand
AGTCGCAGGTGATGTCCACGAGCGTAGCCTGAACGCTGGGGCGTTCGTTGAGGCGATGGATGGGCGCGATGGGGAACAGCTGATCAAGGGCCCAGTGGTCGAGCAGTGATTGGAAGACCGAGAAGTTACAGACGTATTGTTCGGCCAGCATCGAGTCGAGACGCGCCAGTTCGTCAGGGACGTCGGAAGTATGGGCTAAATCGGAACGAATCTGCCGGCAGATATCCCAGAAAAGTCGGTCGGCGAGGGCGCGGTCTTCGAGTCGCAGGTTGCCTAAGCTGAAGCGAGCGTGGGCTTCTTCGCGCTTCTCTTTTGCATCGTGATAGCGTTCGAGTGGGTCGAACTTACGTTTGTTCTTACGGACGGCGTCTAGTTCGCGGATGACCTGGTGGAGTTTGCCATTGGGCAGTTTGGCGGAGCCTTCGTCGCGGGTGATGCGGTCGACGGCTTCGAAGATTAGGATGGAATGCGGCGCGACGAGGGCCCGGCCGGATTCCGAGACGATGTCCGGAAGTTCGACACCGCTTTCGTCGCAGATCTGTTTGACGTTCGCGACGACGTCGCGGGCGTAGACTTCCATGCTGTAATTCATGGAAGATTCGAAGGCGGAGCGGCTGCCGTCATAGTCGATACCGAGACCGCCACCGACATCCAGGAGTCCCATCGGGAACCCCATGCGCTTTAGCTCGCAATAGAAGCGGGTCGCTTCGATGACGGCTTTCTTGATTGTCCCGATATTAGGGACTTGAGAACCGATGTGGAAGTGGACCAGACGCAGGGCGTCCTTCATCTTGGCCTTGGAGAGTTTGCTCGCGGCTTCGACGATTTCGGAAGCCGTCAGGCCGAACTTGGCGTTCTCGCCGGTGCTGGAAGCCCATTTGCCTTCGCCTGCGGTCGTCAGTTTAACACGGATACCGATGTGGGGCTGGACGCCCATCCGACGGGCGATGCGGATGATAGCATCGATTTCCGAAAGTTGTTCGACGACGATGATGGTTTGTTTGCCGAGACGGCGGCCCATGAGGGCAAGCTCGATATATTCTTCGTCTTTGTAACCGTTGCAGATCAGGAGGGCCTTGCGGTTTTCAAGCAGGGCGAGAGCGATGATCAGTTCGGGCTTGGAGCCAGCTTCGAGGCCGAAATCATATTCTTCGCCAGCGTCGAGGATTTCTTCCACGACCTCGCGGAGTTGGTTCACCTTGATTGGGAAGACGCCGCGGTAACGGCCGGTGTAATCTTCTTCTTCGATGGCCCGGCGGAAGGCCTCGTTGATCTGCGTAACGCGGTGGCGCAGCAGGTCTTGGACACGGATGGTCAGCGGGGGTTTAAGGCCCGAGGCTTCGACCTCCTTGACGATATCCGTGATGCGGATTTTGCGGTGATCGCCCTTGGGGTGCACGCAGAGGTGCCCTTGCGGGTCGACGGAGAAGTTATTACCTCCCCAGCGTTTAAAGCCGTAGTACTCTTCGGCGTCTTTAGTAGTCCAAGGCTGTGGTTTGCTCACGTGAGTAGACAGGGGACTTTTTAACCTACGGGGGGAAGCGCAAGGTGAAATCTTACCTCCCGCTCTCCCTTCCGGCTCGACCCGAGGGTGGGCGGGGATTGTCTGGGTGTATGCCAGCGGATGCCGTCATCAAAGCGACACATGTGTTACGTAAGGCATTAGCGGGCCT
>CAILOT010000072.1:0-7534 GCA_903835965.1 uncultured Opitutia bacterium | reverse complement strand
CCGCCCTTTTTGTTTAATAATGTAGGTCAGCACTGCGTGATGCCCTAAGTGCAACGGTGCAAATCGTCCTGAGGCCTGTGCAATAGTGCAAAAGTAGATACAAGCTTCGGGTGGCGGGTGGCAGCCCCGGGTGGCAGGTGGCGGGTTCGGGGAGCTTCCTGTATCTGACTCTGCATCTGCCCCAAGGCATCGAAAACCTGACCCTGTCCCTGCCCCTATCCCTTGTATTTAAGGGTAGGGGCGCCACTGCGTGGCGTCCGTGGGCGGACCGACTAACTCCAAGGAAAACCGGGGACCGGATAATTGATTAAGACCGGTTTATTTTATTTCTGAAGATCTCCAGACGCTTTTATCCGGGGCGACCAAGATAACGCTCAGGCGATTTTTCTCGGCCATTTTTTTGGCCTCGTCGAAACCTACCGCCATCAAGGCGGTGGCCCAGCCGTCCGCTTCCAAGCAATTTCGATGAAATACGCAGCACATTTCAATCGTCGGTTCGACGGGGTAACCGGTCTTGGGCGAAATAATATGCGAGATGCTTTTGCCTTCGGCCAGACGTTTGGCCCGATAAAGTCCCGACGGTGACAAGGCTTGGTCTTTCAGTACGAGTTTCTCCCAAAGCCCGCGCGGATTGAAGGGATCTTCGATGCCGACATTCCAACTGCCGGAGGCCAGAAGTTCGCCTCCGACTTCGATCAGGAAGTCGTGATGGCCTTGTTGATGTAAAAGCACAGCGATGCGATCATCAGCATAGCCTTGCAGTACTGAACCGAGGTCGAGCGAGAGTCTTTCGTCACTCTTGCGCAAGGTCAGGGCTGGTAGGTCTAAGGTTAATTTTTCCCACCCGACTTGCCTGAGCAGCTGGCTGATTTTTTCCGGGGAAGGCGAGGGTAGGTTTGTTCCCGCCGGACCATAACCCCAAGCTGAGACCAGGGGTGCGACGGTGATATCGTAAGCGCCGTCGGTGGCTTCGCTCAGTTTCTGAGTAAAGGCCACAAGTTTGGCTAACTCCTGATTGATCCCCATGGGCTGGGTGGATTCGAGCTGATTGAAATCAGAGGTGACGGAAGTTTTACGCCAATGGGAAAGGGAAGACTCGATGCGATTGACCTCACTTTCAATGTCGCGCTTGAGGAGGTCGGCGGCGAAGCCCGTCCCGCGTATTTTGACCGTCCAAGTTGTCCCAAAGGCCCCGCCATGCATTTCGGTGATAGGTAAGCCTTCGGCGGCCGTGGCCGCGGCCGGAGTCACCAGCGGGCGCCCGAAGACAATCAATGCCCCAATGCAAAGCAGACCGAGCGCCGCGTAATCGCGTCGCGACCAAGTCTCGAGTTGATTATTGGAACGGACGAATTTGAGGAGCGCTCCAGTAGGGCAACCGTATTTGCAATAAGCTTGGGGGATGAAAATCGAGGCACACAATCCGACGACCGCCAGCGCGAGGGGTACGGCTACGGCGGCGCCGAGAATCCAGGCATCGAAGGGCTCAATCTGGTTGGGGCTCCAGCGGGGCCAGAGGAGCGCCCCTAGAAAGGCCATCCCAAGGGTGATGACGGGCAGTTTGCCCAGCAAACCGTGCCAAGAGGCTGGGAGGCGCCAATGCAGCCTCCGGAAGCCCCCCAGAAGCTCTTGGGCAGCTCCATGAGGGCAGGCATGATGGCAGTATAATTGCCGCCGGGTCGTCCAAGGAACGAGCAATGCCATGGCTCCTAATATCAGCAGACCCGAGCCTTGCGACCACGGCAGGCCATGTCGGGCCCAGCCGGCGAACATCCCAAGCGAAATTAATTGGCCAAGCCAGAGGCCAAGACCACCGACGAGCAGGACTTGCCAGAGGACCCGTACCTTCGGGCGACCATGCAGCGGTGTGAACGTCATCGCAAGGGTGCCAGCCAGGAAAAACCAGAGTGCGACTGTTCTAACGTGGTCTCGCCAGGAACTCTTTTGGAGCACGAGGTGTTTGGCGTCGTCAGCGAAACGATGTTGGAGGCCGAACGCGATGGCGGAACTGGTGAGCGTCGCGCCCGCCACGCCTTCGATTTTTTCTTTGCCGAAGTTCAGGTTCGGCCATTCCTGCACGTTCCATTTCGTCAGCTGTTTGAGGTAAATCTCATCTTCTTTCACGATGTCGACATAGCGCGTGGTGTCATAGCTTTCCCGGATGATGATCTTGCGCAGGGTCAACGCGTCCGGCTCGATGGCAATCAGGGTTTCGGTCGGGCCGGCATAACCAGAAAACTCATCTCCGGAGGGAGAGGAGCGGACCACGTAGCCCAAGAGAGCGCGGTTCGGGCCGCGGACAAGATTCCACCCGAGGCGCGGCGTATTGGCTTCGAAGCTGAGGGCCTGAGGGAAGCCCACGGCTTGGATTTCCTTCAGGGCGAGGGGCGTGGAAAAGCGCAACGAAGCGTAATTGCCCGACAAGCGTTTCTGGATGGATTCCGCGATCGCCGCCGCGGTGAGCGTCGAGCCGGCGTAACCTTCGAGCTTGGGGGCGGGTTGCGACGTCGGCTGCCAATCTTTCAGACTGCGTTCAAACGCCATGTTGTCGCGTAAGGTATCGACGTGGTCGGGGGTATCATCGCTCGAGAGGATTCGAGTACCGACGATTTTTTCCTGATTATCAAGGGCGACCAAAACGTTACTAGGTCCGGAGTAACCGATGATCGCATCTGCATCGGGCGAAGTCGTCAGCAGCCGGCCCAGACGATTGCCATATTCGTCTTGGACGATGAGGCTTTGCTGAGGGCCTTCGACGAGGCGTTTAGCCGTCGGGAAAAAGCTAGTTACCTCGCCCAGGCTCAACCGCGTCAGGATGTTTTCCGTGGTCGGCGTCGTGCGTTGGAGCAGTAAGGCCGCCGCCAAGAGCGCGGTCAGACGCCAGCCTTTGACTAGCCAAGCGCTGACGCGGGGTGCGAGCATCGATTATTCGGTGCGGACGAGCTGGAAGACGTCAGCTTGGACGGTACCGCTGGAGCCTTCTCCCGTCAGGACGAGCGAATGAGCGCCCGGGCTGAAGACGAACTTGCCAAGGATATTAGGAATATCGATTTCACCGACCTTTTGGTTGAGGCGAAGGCTGAGGGGTTTTTCTCCGGCACGGTTGATGATAAGCACGGAATTAGGCGAACGATTCTCGTGTCCTTGCCAATAGCCACGGAGCTCATACTTGCCGGCTTCTTTAATTTCGAAAGCATAGGTCGCACGATTGGCACCCTTGCTGGCGTAGTGATAGGCGCTGCCTAGGTGGGCGAGGCCACGACCTTCGGTCCACGTGCCTTCGAATTTCGCCTGAGCGTCGTCCAGTACGATGCCGCCGAGCTTCGCGAGTTCCTTGAGGTCTTCGTCGCTGAGTTTAGTCGGCGTGCCTTTGGTGAGGTCAGCATTCATGCGGCCAACCGGCAGTTCTTTGAAGTCGGCGATCGAAGTATCGAGCGTGAGTTCGCCGGCGAGGGAGGTGCGCCGCATGCGTCCAGGCTGCTCGAGCAGATTAAGCAGGGCTGGGAGGTGATGGGCATAGACGCCCCGTGGATCGGTCTTTTCGCGGACAGCGAGGTAGGCGGCCTTACCGACGACTTCGCCCATCATGCCGATGGTCCGCATGACTCGGATAGTGCCCAAGGCTTCGTGGGTTACGCTGATGTGACGACCAGCCATGAAGAGGTTGCTGATATTCTTGGAGTAAAAGAGGCGGTAGGGGAGCGGGTAGCCGTTGCGACGATCGACGGCGGCGATGTGTTTGCCGTCGGCGCCGACGTAGCCGAAGGCGGCCCTTGAGATGAAAGGGTTTTCCGGGAATTTTTCGGCATACTGTTCGCGTGGATAGTGAAGGTCGATGTCCCAGGTCGTGGGCACGCAGCCGTCGGCAAACTCCTTGCGGGTGACGATATCATTCTTATTTAATACGATGTCGCCGGTGAGTAGGCGTGATTCGCGCGGTCCGCCCACGTGGGATGCCCACTTCAAAGAAGCATTGGCATATTGGTCTTTTTTCTCGCCATTTTTAAGTGCGGAGAAAGCTCCGTAAATCGCTCGAAAGTTCCAATCGCGGATATACTCGAGGCCGTTGATCGGGTCTTGGTCGAAACCGGATTCCCAGAACCATTCCGCCTTCATGAAAGGCTTATCGTCAATCTTGGCTTTGGATTTTTGCAGCGGAGGGAAATCGCCGACCGCGAGAGGCAGGGCCCAAGGTGTCGGTGCCCAGGCTTGGGCTTGGGCCTCATCTTGGTAGAACCACATGTTGGACATCCCCATGCGCCCTGCTTTTTCTTGGGTGTAGTCGGCGCCGGCATAGGCGCCGATCCAGCCGTGGCCCGTGGTATCGGCTACAAACTTCGCGTGGAAGATGCGTTGGCGGCCGGTTTTGACGTCAATCGCCGTGACGGCGGAGATGCGATTGCCGGACATTTCCACGCCGGTAGCGTAGTGGCCGAGGAAAAGTGAAATCCCTTTTTCGTTCCGTACGACTTTTTCTTTGAGTTCATCTCCAAAGCTGTCGACCCGGCCTGGGCTGTCTACCGCGCGGTCGCCGATTTCTTCGATGATCTCGCCCAGGTGAGGGAATTTGCCGCGCGTCGTGCCGCCCATCGCCCAGACGCCGATTTCAGAGCTGCCGTTGCCGCCCAGCACGAACCGGTCTTGGATGAAAGCCACCTTCAGTGATTGCCGAGCAGCGGAAAGGGCCGCGCCCATGCCACCGTAACCGCCGCCGACGACCACGAGATCGAAGTCGCCCGCATCTTCGGGTCCGTTGGGATTCAGTTGTTGTTGGCGGAAAGTGATGAGGGCGGAGCCTTCGGGCGGGGTGAAATTCTTGTCCTTGCTAAGGACGATTGCATCGACGCGGCCATCGAAGCCCGTGAGGTCATGCAGGGTGATATTATTATCGCCGGCGTGGAGAGAGATTTTTCCGCCAACTTGCCAATGCCATTCCGCTCCTTCGGTGCCGAACTCGGTCTCGAGCGGCTGCCCGTTGACGACGATTTGGAAGCGTCCGGGTTGGCCTGGGGCCTTCCAGTGCGCGACCCAGTCCTTGGTCCGGGCCCAGACGCGATACTCGCCCGCTTCGGCTACTTTGACGACTCCGGTCGCATCGGTCACGGGTTTGCCGAGGCCGTGGGCTAAAAGGTAAGGGGAGCCCACGATATTGGTGAAGGCCGTATCGAGTTTCCAGCCACCCCATTGGGCGAGAGATTCAGCTTCGACGAAGACGGTCGATGACGTCTGCGCTTGGCTTGAAATGGCAGAAATTAAGCTTAAGCCGATGGCGAATAGGACGCGGGGAGACATAGGGTATTAGATGCGACAATAGGGGTTAAGTTCCAGCAGGAAAATGGTGGGGGTGATCGGAAGGTGCAAAACTGTGAGCGATGGAAGCGCTAGGGGACACGAGAGGGTCAGGGCTAGGGACGGGGTCAGGTTTCGATACTTAGGCAGAGGGATAGTTGCAGGTGAGATACATTTTTGATACAGGATACTAGCAGCAAAGGGAAACCAGAGACCGGTTGATTGGCTGCGAAGATAGAGATTCAGGTGCAAAAGTGCAAAGGTTAGAGGCGAGATCCAGGTGGGCTAGATCTCCAGGTACGGGTTCGGGAAATATCCTGCGACTGTACCTGTCTCTGCCCCAAGGTATCGAAATCTGACCCTGACCCTGGCTCTGCTCCTTGAATTTAAGGTAGGGGCAGCACCGCGTGCTGCCCTAGTAGGTTTGAGCGCCCTCGCTCAACCGCGGCTGACCGAGGCGATCAGCCCTATCCGTCTCAATCACTTCTTCTTCTGGCCAGAGAACTGTTGGCGACGGCGTTGTTCCACGGCGTCGATGACGGTATCGATGGTCTCAGCAGAGAGCGATGGATCATTCTCCATGATCGCGGTACGCAAAGTTTTGCGCATGGCTTCGGTCGCCTCTTCGAAATCGGCCTTCATATCTTTCTTTTCTTGGTCCGAGGCGAATTCGGCTTGTTTGCCGAGTTCCATCAAGTGGGTGCGGGCGGCTTTGACTTCTTCCGAAGTACTGAACGTTCGCATGAAGGCGACCCGGATCTTGGCCATGTCTTCGGAGGAGACGCCCTCGACATCAGCGAGCATGTTGCCGCTTTTGTTCTGAAAACGGCTCCCTTTCGATTTTTCAGCTCCAGAAATTTCTTCAGTTTTGGCCGTTTTGCCGAAAGGAGAATTTCCAATGGAGGCTGGTTCGGATGCGACTGCTACTTTTTCAGCCACAGGTGCAGAGGCTTTAGGGCGTAAGATTAAAAACGTAGCGGCGCTGCCAACGGCAGCGGCGAGAAGGAGGGAGAGGATTTGTTTCATGATGCAAATAGATTAAATAAAAACCCCAGTCGCCTGGGGTCGCTCGGATTTTATTTAGCTTCAGGCTTCGGGGTTTCCTTGGCCTTGTCGCCGAAGGGGAATGGCTTCTGGGGTGTCGCGGTTTTGGCTTCCTTCTTCATGGTGCCGGCCGCCTTCTCGCGTCCTTTCGCTTCCATGGCGTCCATGACTTTTTCGATGAGCTCGCGCGAGAGGGTGGAATCGGCTTTGGTCAGCGCAGCCTTGGTGGCTTTATGGAGATCGCCGACGGCGTTTTCAAAATCGCTGCGCATGTCCTTTTTCTCGCTCGCGGAAGCGAACTCGGCGTTGGCCTTTAATTCGGCCAGGCGCTCTTTGGCGGCCTTGATCGCAGGGTCTTGATAGGCCTGGACGAAGGCGGCCCGAACGCGGACCATGTCTTCTTTGGCGACGCCTTCGATGTCAGGTAGGATGCTGGGAGTGTATCGACCACCGCTCTTTTTGGTGGCGGCCTTGGTGGCGGCGCTATCGGCAGCTGGCAGGCTGACGCACAGCGTGGCCGCAAACAGGAGGGCGAGGAGGGAAGTCTTCATAAGAGGGATAATTATTAAACACCATCGCTAGGATAAAGTTCAAAAAAAGACCCCGGAAATCCGGGGTCTTGTTGGGGGCGATGGTCCTAAGCTTATTTAGCCTTCTTCTTCTTGCCCTTTTCTTTGCCTTCGCCCTTGGCCTTCATCGCTTCTTCGACCTTGGCGAGGACGGCTTCGAGGGAGGGATCAGCCTTCAGGATGGCAGCCTTTTCAGCGTCATGGAAAGCCTTACCAGCTTCCATGGCGGCCTTGACGGCAGCTTCCTTGGCGTCGCCTTCGGCGGCCTTGGCTTTTTCGCGAGCGGCTTCAGCAGCGGCTTTGGCGTCCTTCACGGCAGGGACTTCCTGGGCGGCCTTACGGGCATCGCCGAGTTTCTTCATCTCGTCTTCGGACACGCCTGGGACGGAGGCTGGACCTTGTTCGCTTTTGCCTTTTTCGCCTTTAGCAGGCTTAGCGGCTTGAACGACGCCGGCTGCGAGCAGCATGGCGAGGAGGAGGGCGGGGAATTTGAATTTCATATTTTTTAGTTTGGGGTTCACGTATAAAACCCCGCCCGGTGCCCAAGGTTGCAAAAGATAAAAACTATTTAAGTCGGGGGTGCTGGCCGATCGGCACAAAAAAAGACCCCGGAAATCCGGGGTCTTGTTGGG
>CAILOT010000071.1:0-8431 GCA_903835965.1 uncultured Opitutia bacterium | reverse complement strand
CCGGGAAAGGCCGGCACGAACCGGATCACGCGTCGTACCCGCGACTTCGCTGACGATCAGCCGTGAACTGCCCAAGAGTCGGTTACCTAAGGAACTCTTGCCGACGTTCGGACGGCCCGCCAAAGCGAGACGGATGGGACGTGCGCCTTCGGAACGAGGCGTCTCCGGGGCTGGCCCGAGTTTCTTGAGAATCAATGCCATCAATTGCGGCATACCCCGACCATGTTCCGCTGAAATCAGCAAAGGTTCACCGAAACCTAACGTAAAGAATTCCGAAAACGTACCGTCACGATCTTCGGTGTCGGCTTTATTGGCGACGACGATGACGTTCTTGCCGGCTTGGCGAAGCTTGGCGGCGATTTCCAAATCCAGCGCGACGCAACCCTCGGAGGCATCGACGACCAAGAGCACAATGGAAGCTGCGGCCAAGGCGAAATCGACCTGCTCTTCGACGGCGTCGGCGACGACCCGCGGCGTGAGCTCGGCGCGGTAAAGACCGATGCCCCCCGTATCCATCAAAGTATAGCGACCATCGAAGACATCGGAGGTGATCAAATCGCGCGTAACGCCCGGCTGGTCGTGCACGATCGAGATACGCCGCCCGACGATACGGTTAAACAGTCGGCTTTTACCGACATTGGGACGGCCCACGATGGCTACCGCGCGTGAAATTTCAGTGTTCCGTTCCATAAAATGAGAGAGTCGGGGTTACCTGCCCCACAAGCAAGCAAGGATGCTCAGCGCTTTTGGACGGTGTCCATGAAGCGACCAATTCGCTCACAAGCCTCATGAATCCGCTCATAACTTGTCGAGAACGAGGCGCGGCAGAAACCAGCTCCGGCGGCGCCGAAGGCCGTTCCAGGGACGACGGCGACCTTTTGTTGCTCCAGCAGCTTAGAGGCGAAGGTCATGGAATCCAAGCCAGTGACGGAGACTTGCGGGAAGGCGTAGAAAGCGCCGCGCGGCAGGTGACAGGGCAAGCCAAGCTCATTGAAACGACGGACGATGAAGTCGCGACGTTCGCGATATTTGTCGCGCATGTGCAACATCGAATCGCGACCATTGCGCAGAGCCTCCACGGCCGCTTCTTGGCTGATGATCGAAGCGCACATGATGCCGTACTGGTGGACCTTGAGCATGCCGTCGATGACGGCGGCTGGTCCACATGCATAGCCGATTCGGAAACCCGTCATCGCGACGGCTTTCGAACAACCGTGGAGAAACACCGTGCGCTCCCGCATCCCGGGCAAGGAAGCGATGGAAACGTGGTCGCCATCAAAAGTGAGCTCAGAATAGATTTCGTCGGAGACGACGAGGAGGTCTTTTTCGATCGCGAACTTAGCAATCTCCTGAAGCTTGGCGCGATCCGCCGTTCCGCCCGTTGGGTTCGTCGGGAAATTCAGGACCAGTACTTTCGCCCCCGGCTGCCATGCGGCGCGCAAGGCGGCTGGGTCGAGCGCGAACTGGTCGGAGGACAATGTCCGGATCGGAAGCGGTACGGCATGACAGAGCGTCACGCTGGGAGCATAACTCACGTAGCAGGGCTCGTGATAGAGGACCTTGTCGCCAGGATTAAGGACGGCGCGGAGCAAGATATCGAGCGCCTCAGAAACGCCGATGGTCACCAGAATCTCATTCTCCGGATTATATTCCGGACCATAATACTGGGCGACATAACGCGAGATCTCGTCGCGCAATTGCTGGGTGCCGCGATTATCGGTATAAGAAGTCCGGCCCTTCTCGAGACACGAAATAGCCGCCTCGCGAATGTGGTACGGGGTGACGAAATCAGGCTCACCGATACCCAAGGAGACCGCATCCTTCATCTTCGAGACAATCGCGAAAAAATCGCGGATGCCCGATTTAGGGAGGGTCGCCACATGGCGGGCTACAAATCGGCCGGAGTCATCCATAATATTTATAGGTTCAAGGGCTGACGGATGGCTGGTCGCGGCGCAGGCCTTCGTCGCTCACGATGAAACCGTCTTTCTTGTATGCACGCAGGAAGAAGTGCGTGGAAGTACCCTGCACGCCATCAATCCGGGCGAGACGTTCGTGGACGAAGCCGGCGACTTTATAAAGATTATCAGCCGTCACGACGACCAAGAGATCATAGCCGCCGGACATCAGGTAACAGCTTTCCACTTGCTCGAAAGCCGAGATACGCTCCGCCAGGCCGTCGAAACCTCCCACGCCTTCGGGTCGGATCTTGATTTCAATCACGGCACGGACCCGGCGTTCGGCTTCGTAGCTTGGATTGATGATCGGGCGCCAGCCCAAGAGGATACCTTGACGGCGTAAGTCGGCGAGCTCGCGTTCGACCGCTTCGGGACCCATGCCCAAGATCTTGCCGATTTGGGCGGTATCAAGGGATTCGCCTTCCAGGATGAGCTTAAGGACGGAGTTCATGGTCGTAAATTAAGCTTTTACCAACGCTCGGCGCTGGCGCACGGACTGAGCAAGGGCGTCCAAGACCGGGATAGTCTCAGCAAAAGAAATACAAGCATCGGTGATACTGCAACCGTAGGCGGACGCATCCGCACCTTTCCAATCTTGGCGGCCTTCCACCAAGTGACTCTCGATCATCACGCCGGCGATCATGGTCGATCCTTGGGACACTTGCGTGGCGATGTCCGCGGCAACGATCATCTGGCGACGGTGTTCCTTAGAACTGTTACCGTGCGAACAATCGATCACGAGTCGTGAGGTCAACCCAGCCTTTTGAATCCGAGCCGTGGCGTCGGTAACGAATTCTGCGCCGTAATTGGGACCCGTCCGGGAACCGCCGCGAAGGATGATATGAGCGTCTGGGTTACCCGAAGTCTGGAAAATAGCGACGACGCCCTCTTTGGTGACCGAGGGGAACCAATGCGAAGAGCGAGCAGACAGGCAGGCATCGACGGCGACCTGGATGGAGCCATCGGTTCCGTTCTTGAATCCGACCGGCATCGAAAGGCCCGAGGCTAATTCGCGGTGAATCTGACTTTCGGTGGTCCGAGCGCCGATGGCACCGTAGGAAACCAAGTCAGCCACATACTGCGGAGTGATGGGATCAAGGAATTCCGTGGCCGAAGGTAAGCCTAAATCAGCGATATCGGCGAGGAGACGACGAGCGATGCGCAGACCATCGTTGATCCGGAAAGAACCGTCGACTTGGGGATCGTTGATCAACCCTTTCCAACCCACCGTCGTGCGAGGCTTTTCAAAATAGACACGCATCACCACCAGCAGATCGGCGGCGTGCTTCTTGGCTTCCTTAAGTAGCAGATCGGCATACTCATGCGCGGCTTTGACGTCATGAACGGAACAGGGGCCGACAATCACCAACAAGCGGTCATCTTGGCCGGAAATAATCTTGGAAGCATCCCGACGGGCATTGGAAACCACCTCGGTGGCACGCTCCGAGGGGCGCAACTCCTGGAGCACGGTGGCAGGCGTCAGCAGGGGGAGCTGGCTGCGAATACGAAGGTCGTCCGTGTTGTGGTACATCTTTAGAGTGCTTTCCCGATAGGAAAAGGGTTAAATGAAGGGCAGGCCTGCCCCGGTGTCAATGACGCGTCCCGTATTGACGGATGGGCTCTCAGTATCAAAAGTGTCTCAAATCAGGCATGCCTAAGCCCGTCCATCCAGACGCCCCGGAGCAATCCGGAGCTTTCCAAGCCTTCATCGCGGCGAAAGGCCTCCGTGCCACCCGCCAGCGCATGGCCGTATTTGAAGCTGCCCGAAGCATCGCCGGCCACTACACCGCCGAAGACTTGCTGAAGAAATCGCGCTCGCTTGATCGGACCGTTTCCCGCGCGACCATCTATCGGGCGATTCCTTTATTGATCGGAAGCAACGTCGTCCGGGAAGTCGACGTCGGTCGTGATCATAAGTATTACTTGGCCGAAATCGGAACGACACATTTCCGCGCGCAGCTTGTGTGCGAAAGTTGCGACACGATCATTGAGGTCGACGCCCCATTCATGGAGTGGTACGGCAAGGCCGTGGCGGCCAAACATGGCATGCGTCCGATTTCCCAAAAACTCCAAGTCACCGCCCTTTGTGAACGTTGTCAAAAACGCAAAAATCTCCGACCCTGATGAGCCACCCTATCGCCACCGTCTTCCCTCCCCTCCCCGCTGGAGGACTCCCGCTTTCGGATTTACAGAAAAAAGTGATCGCGCTCAAGAAAGCCAAAGACGCCATCATTCTTGCTCATAATTACCAATGTGAAGACATCCAGGGGGTGGCTGATTTCGTGGGTGATTCGCTCGGCTTGGCTTATAAAGCCGCCGCCGCCCAAAGTTCGACCATCCTCTTTTGCGGCGTACATTTCATGGCCGAAACCGCTAAGATCGTGAATCCCACGCGACGCGTCCTTCTCCCCGACATGGAAGCCGGATGTTCACTCGCTGATTCCTGTCCTGCCGAAAAACTCGAGGCCGTCAAAGCCGCCAACCCCGAACTTTACGTCGTGGCTTACATCAATTGCAGCGCCGCCGTCAAAGCGTTGAGCGATGTCATCTGCACAAGCGGCAACGCGAGTAAAATCGTCAATCGCGTACCCTCTGATCGCCCCATCCTTTTTATTCCCGACCAAAACCTCGGCCGCTGGGTCGCCTCCAAAACCGGACGAGCCATGCAACTCTGGCCAGGAAATTGTTACGCCCACGTCCAATTCACTCCCGCCGCCCTCCTGCGGACCAAAGCGGCCCATCCCCAGGCTCCCATCGTTGCTCATCCCGAATGCACCGAAGCAGTCCGAGATTTGGCTGATATGGTCTGCTCCACCGAACTTATGGTTGATTGGTGCCGACGCCAAGTAAGCGATACTATCATTATTACGACGGAAGCTGGGATGATTCACCGCCTGCAACGCGAAGTGCCGCACAAGACTTTTATTGCCGCACCCACCGATCGTTGCGCCTGCAATGAATGTAAGTTCATGAAGATGAATACATTGCAAAAAGTTTACGACTGTCTGCTTAATGGGACTCCGGAAGTAATCATGCCCGAAAGCATCCGAGTTGCCGCTGAAGTCCCCTTGCGCCGAATGCTGGAATGGAGCGCATAATCTTATCCGTCCTGACCGAGTTGTTTGTAAATAATAAGTTAAAATAAACGTAACGAAATTTGACTTCTTTGAATTATTATAAAACTTGGGAACACCAAAGGCTTTCAAAAGACTAATTTTAACCAACGCGACTCTAACAAATAAAACAAATGAAAATCGACCTCACCCCTACCTCTTTCACTAGCAAAGACGCTTTCGTCCGGGCCGCCCTCGCCCGTGCACGCGACCTCGCCGTCCAAAGCTGGGAAGATGAACACACCGAACGTAAGAGCCTGATTGAGCGTGAAGTCGCCTCCCTTTCGAAGAACGAGCTGGCCCGCCGCCTTGTCAAGATGATGTCTCGCCCCAACCGCGCCCGCGCTCAGATCTCGGACACGATGCGCTCGAAGGCCCTGACGATGCGCAAGAAGGACGTTCCCGTGCGCGAAATCGCCGCTGAACTGGGCATTTCGATTCCTTCGGTTTACAACATCACCAAGTAACCTTGCGCTCCGACCGGCTCGTCTTTGACTTCAAGGACGATGCCCGAGTGGACGAATGGTGACCCAGCGAACGCACCCCGACGTGGGGCCTTGGCTCGAGGTGGCTCATTGGCGCCCGCGCGTCTGCTGGCTGCCTACCGTGCCGGCATCTTCCCGTGGTGTCTATCGGGTCAAAGCCTCGAATGGTGGTGCCCAGACCCTCGCTTCGTAATGACTCCAGCGGATTTCCGCCTAACGGAAAGTCTCCGGAAAACCCTCCGAAAAAAAGGCTGGGAAGTCACTTGCGACCAGAACTTCGAAACCGTGATGCGAAGTTGCGCCGCCGTCCAACGCGAAGGCCAAACCAGCACCTGGATTACGGAACCGATGATCGCAGCCTATACCGAGCTTAATCGCTTAGGCATCGCCCACAGCATCGAAGTCCGCTGGGAGGGTGAACTCGTGGGAGGGCTTTACGGCATCGCCATCGGTCGGCTCTTCCACGGCGAATCGATGTTCCACACCCGGACCGATGCCTCAAAGGTAGCCTTTGCCCACCTTGTCCAAAGGTTAAGCACCAGCGGCTATGTGCTGATTGATTGCCAACTAAGCACTCCCCATCTGGCAAGTTTGGGCGCCTTCCACATCAGCCGAGACGATTTCTTAGCAATCGTCCATCGAGAGCGTGACCTCGTTCCTCCGGGCGACGCTTGGACTAACCCTTTTTCGGCGGGTTCTTGATCAACGCGCGAGTTTCACGGTCATAGACGCGCTCCACGATTACGCAAAGCTGCTGCAGCGACCGTCCGTCCGTATAAACCGCGATACCAGCTTTCATGTAGGCTTGCTCACGCTTCTTCATCAGTTCCCGAATCTTGGCTTCAGGATCATCTCCTTTAAGCAACGGACGCCTTGAATTACCGGAAGTCCGACGAAGGATTGTATCCACCGAGGCAAAAAGCGTGACCACGATGCCTTTGGATCGGACGAGTTCCCTCATACCTGGCTGGACGACCAGACCACCCCCACAGGCAATCACTGCGCCAAATTCGGGCAGGAGACCTTCGACCACCTGACGCTCGAGGCTACGGAAATGCTCTTCACCATGCTGGGCAAAAATATCCGCCACAGACTGGCCCGCCAACTTTTCAACTAAGTCATCGGTATCAAGGAATTGCCGACGCCAGCGCTTAGCCAACTGCCGACCCAAGGCGGACTTCCCCGTACCCATGAAACCCGCAAGAATCAGGTTGGGTGAGTTGTCTTTGTTAGCGACGGTCGACATCACACCATAGCAAACCCGTCGCCGCCTTTCGGCAAGCGACAAGAACACTCACCCATCCTTACTTCAGCCGTTCTAAGGCGAGTTTAATACGTGGGGCTAAGCGTTCAGAGCGTCCTTTGGCCGCTTCTTCCAACTTTGGGCGATCGGCTGCTTTGAACAAGTACGGAGCCGCATCCCAGGCGGCTTCGGTCAGTTCATTCGCCGGCCCCGCCAACAATGGTAGGACCGCATCTTTGTTCACCTTGATGGACTTGCGGACCGCCACGATGCGCAACCAAGCCGCCTTTTGAGCAGGCGCTGGCCCCGCCGGCGCATTGGGCGCGCCTTTATTCACCACACCCACCGGCAAACGCAGGAGCTCATCTTCCACTTCTTGTACCTGCGAACGTTGCGTCAACTGGGCGAGACGTTGCCAAAGAATGGGGGCGGCAGACACTGGGCTAATCCGACGCAACAAACGGCTGGCGCGTTGAGCCGTCGCAAAATCTTCCGACTTAGTGAGCTCGATTAATTCCGCGGTCGTGAGCACCCATTCCTTGCTCGGCACTTTCAAATCAAGTTGGCGTTCGGTTTCCGCGAGCTTGGTCGCGGGCGTCGTTCCAGCGGGGGACGGGAAATACCTGACTTCCGCCTTTCCAATCGGCGACTTGGTCGGACCTTCCGGATCAAGCAAGATAGCCTGACTCAAGGCCGCCTTTACTTCCGGATCTTCGGTCGCCGTCCGCGTGACCCGAAGGCGCTCAAACCACACTTTTGACTCCAGGGAAGGATTCGCGAAAGTCCGCGAAAAATCCATGATGGCCTGCTGGGCCTGCAGACGTTCGGCGGGCTTGCTCAACTGGCTGAAAGTCTCGTCTGCGACGACCCCCTCGGGCACATGGGCGCAACCCACGAGGAGCAAGGCCGCACCAAGATAAACGGAAAATTTATTTTTCATAAGAAGATTTCGTTGGGATCAGATGGACCAATTACCACGGAATACCGGGGAGTGTAAGCGATCGGCCTGAGCATCGTTGACGAACCCGGAGCCGTCGGGCTTGAAGGTCAATTTGCGTCCGAGGCGCACCGCCAAACCGGCCAAATTGACCAAGGTCGAACTATGGAAAGCCTCGTTGACGCCATAACCGAAAGGACGTTTCTCGCGGGCGCAAAGGTCGAAATCGTCTTCCTGATATTCGGGCAGGGGGAACTCAGCCGCCTTGCGGATCAGTTCGGGCTTATCGGAACGCAAGTTAGCGAAAAGCTTACCATTCGGACCTTCGATGAAGGCGTTTTCGGGATTACGCTCGGCCAGTTCGGATTCCAAAATAATGCGTGTCCCATCCTTATAAGTCAGGGTAACGGTCTTCCAGACCCCGCAGGCCATCGGGTCTTGCGCCGGCGCATCCGCTTCCACGGTAACAGGGAATTCATTGTCCTTACCGAGGAAATATTGGACCGGGTCCAAGAAGTGCTGCCCCATGTCGCCCAACCCCCCTTGGTCGAAATTCCAATAACCCCGGAAGGAGCCATGGCAGCGATGTGGGTGATAAGGAATCAGCTGCGAAGGACCGCAGTACATGTCCCAGTCCAAGTGCGCCGGGATGGCTTCAGGCGCGAGGTTCGGCTTACCCACCCAAAGAGTCACCT
>CAILOT010000070.1:0-2087 GCA_903835965.1 uncultured Opitutia bacterium | reverse complement strand
CGGAATAACCTTTTCGTCGGACTTAAGGGCGAAGCCGCCTTCGGCTTCCAGGGGCCGGATACCTCGTTGCTTTACAACAACGTCTTCTACCGCAACGAAACCAAGCCATCCTTGATCACCGTCACTGATAACCCCGGCGCCAAAGGCGGCCCGGCGCTTAATCTTTTCTGCTTCAATAACATCTTCGCCGCCAACGGAACCCAACCCATTTATCGCCAGCGTAACGCGGCGGCTTCCCTTAAAAACCTGAAGTGCGGCCACAATCTTTACAGCCAGATTGGCAATGGAGGCGACATGAACGTCGAAGCCGAAACCGGTGCGATAACAAACCAAGATCCTGGCTTCGTCGCGCCTTCGGTCCCAGTTTTCGATTTCAACAAAGGCACGCAACAGATCCGCCAAGCACGCGCCGGCTTCCAGACCGCACCGTCCTCGCCTGCGCGTGGTGCCGGCATCGATCCGGGGCACTTCGTCGGCTCGCTTCACCCCGATGCGATTCCCGACATGAGCAACGGCCTCGGAGCCTCGTCGAAGTCGATTCGCTGGGACGCGGGGTTGCGTGAGTTCACGGCCGCTGGGCAGCAGCCCAAGTCAGAACGCTAAGTTGATGCGAAAGAAATGCCGGTAAGGCCATCTTGTGCGTCACGTAAAGAGGGGCACACGAGGGGAAGCGAAGCTGGCAGCTTGCGACGCCCCAAAGAGACGCACGCGCCCTACCGACGCCGGACAGACTTTATCAGTAAGTCCGGCGCGTGGGCTGGGCAGCAAGGCCCGTAAATGAGGGGACCCCGGCCACCTTGCGGTGACCGGGGTCCGTAAACCTGGCGACGACCTACTCTCGCACACCAGCGGGGGTGCACTACCATCAGCGGCTACATGCTTAACTATCGTGTTCGGGAAGGGAACGAGTGTTTCCATGTGCCCATGATCACCAGAATGTGTCCTCGGGTAGCTCTCTGATGGGTGATCATGAGATGGTTTTCGCCAGGGGCGAGCTACCGTCATAGGGAAAGATAAACAGTTTGCGCATATTAAAACTACTAAAACGTAATGCTATCGGCCTAGACGTCCTTGAGACGGCTAAGAAGCCAATTGCAGATCAATCGAACATTAGTATCGCTAGACTCAACGTATCGCTACGCTTACATCTGCGACCTATCAACCAGGTGGTCTACCTGGGTTCTATAGGGAGATCTTATCTTGGGAAAGGCTTGGCGCTTAGATGCTTTCAGCGCTTATCCGTTCCATGCTTAGCTACCCGGCGGTGCCACAGACGTGACAACCGGAACACCAGAGGCATGTCATTTGCGGTCCTCTCGTACTAACAAATGAACCCCTCAAATCTCCTACGCCCACAGCGGATAGAGGACCGAACTGTCTCACGACGTTCTGAACCCAGCTCGCGTACCACTTTAATCGGCGAACAGCCGAACCCTTGGGACCTTCTCCAGCCCCAGGATGTGATGAGCCGACATCGAGGTGCCAAACAACGCCGTCGCTATGAACGCTTGGGCGTTATCAGCCTGTTATCCCTAAGGTACCTTTTATCCTTTAAGCGATGAGCATCCCACGATGCGTCACCGGATCACTTGGGTCTACTTTCGTATCTGCTCGACTTGTAGGTCTCGCAGTTAAGCCAGCTTATATCCATGCACTCGACGGCCGATTACCAACCGGCCTGAGCTGACCTTCACAATCCTCCGTTACTCTTTCGGAGGAGACCGCCCCAGTCAAACTGACCCCCTAGCAATGTCCCCACTCCAGCTAATGGAATATGGGTTAGAAGCCTAAGAAATGAATACTGGTATTTCATATTTCGACTCCATCCGACCCTGAGGTCGGACTTCGAAGTCTCCCAGCTATTCTACGAATCACATCTCAAGCGCCAATACCAGGTTACAGTAAAGGTCTATAGGGTCTTTCCGTCCTGCTGCGGGAACGCGGCATCTTCACCGCGACTACAATTTCACTGAGCTCCTCCTCGAGACAATGCCCTACTCGTTACGTGATTCGTGCAGGTCGGAACTTACCCGACAAGGAATTTCGCTACCTTAGGACCGTTATAGTTACGGCCGACATTCACGGGG
>CAILOT010000069.1:0-43034 GCA_903835965.1 uncultured Opitutia bacterium | reverse complement strand
GATTACTTCATGCCCGGCTGCCCGCCCGAAAGCCATCAAATCACGCAGGGCCAAGCCGGCCACCCGAAAGCACCAGACACCGCTGCGTGCGCCCCGCAAACTCCGCGCTATGCGTGACCAAAAGCAAGGCCGTCCCGCGGTCGGCAACCACCCCGAGCAAGAGTTTCATAATTTCATCCGCCGTCTTTTCATCAAGGTTACCTGTAGGTTCATCCGCCAAGATCACGGCGGGCCGATTGACCAAAGCGCGGGCAATCGCCACCCGCTGGCACTCGCCTCCCGAAAGGCGCGAAGGCTGATGCTCGAGTCTTTCGCCAAGCCCGACGGATATTAATAATTCTTTGGCTGTCGCGTTCGCTTCCTTCGTCGCAATTCCGGCGATCCTGGCCGCCAGGGCGACATTTTCCAGAGCCGTAAGCTCAGGCATCAGTTGGTAATTCTGGAAGACGAAACCGATGCCGCGTCCGATGGCCGCATGGGGCGAAACCCTCTTGCCTGAATCCGGAGACCGCACCAAAACTTCGCCGACATCGGCGAGATCCAAGCCGCCTAAAAGCTGTAGTAACGTCGTCTTACCCGAGCCGGATGAGCCTCGAATCGAAACCGATTCGCCGGCCCGAATTTCTAGGTCGACGCCCGCGATGATTTGCAACCGGCCCGACGGCGCCGCGAAGGCCTTCTGCAAACCGGTAGCCTGTAAGACGTATCCGCCCGTTGAACTGGGATTGGAATCAGGCATCGCGCATCGCCTCCGAAGGTTTACGAGCAGCGGCCCACAAGGCCGGAACAAGACCCGCCAAAGCGGTGGTCAGAAGCGTGAAGCCCGCGGCCACGACAAAATCCGTCGCGTCGTAATGCAGCGGGACTTTGGAAAACTGGTAGACGCTGGCCACCATATCACCGTCGCCAAAAAGTCCGTTGATTGTGCCCAAAATACTTTCACGGAAAAAGAGGATGGCCCAGGTCAGCAAGAAACCTAACGCCGTGCCAAGGGCCCCGATCAGGAATCCTTGCAGCCCGAAAAGCATGACGATCTTCCAGCGCTCCGAGCCCAGCGAAACCAAGACGCCGACTTCACGGGAACGCCGGATGACCGCTGAAAAGAGCGTGCTCCCAATCGAGAATGAGGCGACCAGCGTGATGATGAACATCAGGAAGAAGAGCATCGTCTTTTCGAAGCGGATAGCCTCGAGGAAATTTTTCTTAATATCCTGCCAAGGGATGAAACGTAATTCGGGATGACCGACGCCTAAGCGACCAGCGATGGCCGGAGCCTGACCGGGATCCTTAAGACGCAAGGTGATACCATGCGAACGTGAGCCCAAGTTCCAAAGTTCGCGAAACCGTCGGACAGGGATGAGCGCCGCCCGATCATCGACTTCGGTGAAGCCGGTACGGACGATGGCACAGACTTCGAATTCGGCTGGCAATGGGGCCTTGCCCTTCTCCGCGCGTTCCGCCATCGACGGCGACCAAAGCTCGACCTTATCGCCGACTTGGACGCGTAAGGCCCGCGCCAGCCCGATGCCGAGGATGACGCGGCCATCGTCCAATTCTTCGAAGGACCCGGCGTAGACGTAGTTACGCGCCGGTTGATTCTGGTCGGCGACGTCGATGCCGCGCACCCCAGCGATACCCGAAAAATCTCCCTGACGTGCCAAGGCTGGACCTTCGGCGAAAGAAGAGGCGCTCAGGACGGCAGCATCGGCTTTCAATTGAGCGACCAGCTGCTCTGGCTGCTCGATCGGCTTCTGGCCAAGCACCACGCAATCGCCAAAAGATTCGCGGATGCGCAAACGATGTTCTTCACCAAAGCCATTCATCACCGTCTGCACCACGAGCAAAGAAGCCACCCCGAGGCCTACCCCCAAGATCGAAACCGTAGCAAAGGCTGGAAAACGCTTACCGGGCGGGAAAAGCTGACGGAGCGCGAGATGGAGGAACCAGGGCAAGGGTTTGCTTAGGATTGCTTCTCCGGCCCGAGCGTCGGGAAGAGAATGACGTCACGGATATTAGCCGCACCCGTCAGCAAGATGACCAAGCGGTCAATGCCGATGCCGAGGCCACCCGCCGGAGGCATGCCATGCTCGAGAGCCAGCAGGAAGTCTTCGTCGATCTTCTGCATCTCGGCACCAGCCTGTTTCTGTAACATCTCCCGCTGCACGCCGGGATCGTTCTGTTCCGAATAAGCGGGAGCGATCTCCTGGCCGTTGATGCATAATTCAAAGACGTCGATCGTCGAGTCGTCGGAAAGCGTCACCTTGGCCAAAGGACAGAGCTCCTTAGGAATATGCGTCACGAAGGTCGGCTGGATCAGCGTCGGTTCGATGAGCTTGCCGAAAATTTCGTTGGTGATTTCGTAATCTTCCCAATCCAAACGCGGCTCGTGCAGGTCCATCTTCTTACAGGCGGCGATTTTTTCTTCCTTCGTACGCGAGAACCACTGGGCGTCGCCGGTCCGCTCCAGGATCAAATCCTTATACTTCGCTTCGCGCCATTCGCCGCCGAGTTCGATGGCGACGCCATCGGGGCGGGTGACGACCGTCGTGCCGAGCACGTCGGTGCAAACTTTCTGGATCATTGAACGCACTAACTCCATCATGCCGCGATAATCGGAATAAGCCTGATAGGCTTCCAGCATCGTGAATTCGGGGCTATGCTTCACCGAGACGCCTTCGTTACGGAAGACCCGCCCGATTTCGAAGACTCGATCCATGCCGCCGACCAAACAGCGCTTGAGGTGTAGTTCCAGGGCGATGCGCAGATAAAAATCGCAATCGAGGGCGTTCGAATGGGTCTCGAACGGACGGGCTGCCGCACCGCCAGCGATGGCATGCAACGCCGGGGTTTCGACTTCCGTGAATTGTCGGCTCCATAGGAACTTACGGATCGATTCGACGACGCGGCTGCGCGTGAACAAGCGGCGACGCGACTCTTCGTTCACCACGAGATCCAAGTAGCGCTGACGATAGATTTTTTCAGCATCCGTGAGGCCGGCCCACTTCTCGGGCAACGGACGCAGAGCCTTGGAGACCATGCGATATCCGGCGGTCCGGACGGTAACCTCGCCGGTCTTGGTCCGGAAAAGCTTTCCGCGCACCCCGACGAAATCTCCGAGGTCGACCATTTTTTTGAAATGCGTGTCGTAAGCATCGCCCAAGGCGTCGCGCGTAAAGTAGGTCTGGATCACGCCGCCCCGATCCAAGAGCTTCACGAAACTTGCCTTACCCATCACCCGTAGGGCGATGACACGACCGGCGACCGAGACCTCGGGTCCTTCTTCGATGCCCTCGGGCAAGAGCCCTGGGCAATCGGTCGAGACGTGGGATTGATTCCACTCGGCACGGTAGGGGTCTTCCCCGGCGGCGCGAAGTTGGGCGAGTTTCTCCTTACGAACCGCAAAGAGGTCGTGAGAAATGGCGTTGAGGTCGGGCTTTTCGCTCATGGATGGCTCCCCAAAGGGGTGTCTTCGAGGAGGCAGGGAGGCAAGGGCGAAAGGTTAGCCAACCCGTGGCTTTCCGTGTTGCGATAGGTCCTTTACGGAGAATAACCGAACCCCATGAAGGCGTACCTCGATTTGCTTCGCCATGTTCGGCAGCAGGGTGAAATCCGGCGCGACCGGACGGGCACCGGGACGATCGGTATTTTTGGCGCCCAACTTCGCTTCGACCTCGCGGAAGGCTTTCCCCTCCTGACGACCAAGAAAGTGCACATGAAGTCGATCACGCATGAGCTGCTTTGGTTTCTCTCCGGCAGCACGCAGAACGCCTGGCTGACGGAACGCGGCGTTTCCATCTGGAACGAATGGGCCACCGCTGAGCAGTGCGCGAAGTTCGGTCGTCCTGAAGGCGATCTCGGTCCGGTGTACGGACACCAATGGCGACGCTTTGGCGCGACGAAGCTGGCCGATGGCACCTATGCGGAGAATGGCGTCGACCAGATCAAACGCCTGCTCGAAGAGATCCGTCGCAACCCTTCCAGCCGAAGACTAATCGTCACGGGCTGGAATCCGCAAGAAGCCGACCAGGTCGCCCTGCCGCCCTGTCACACGCTTTTCCAGTTTTACGTTTCCACGGATGGCCGGCTCAGCTGCCAACTCTACCAACGCAGCGCCGACCTCTTCTTGGGCGTGCCCTTTAATATCGCGAGCTACTCCCTGCTCACGGCCATGATTGCACAGGTTTCAGGCCTTAAATTAGGGCATTTTGTGCATACCTTCGGCGACGCTCACATCTACTCCAACCATCTCGAGCAGGTCGAATTGCAACTCTCCCGCGAGACCCGGTCGCTCCCGCGGTTGGTGCTAAATCCGGAAGTCAAAGACCTCTTCGCTTTCAAGTTCGAAGATATTTCCATCGAAGGCTACGATCCTCACCCAGGCATCAAGGCCCCGGTCGCCATCTGAAGCCGTGGATCTCGGTCGCCCTCTCCTCGCCATCGCCGCGGTCGCCCGTAACCGCGGGATTGGTATTAATAATAAACTACCTTGGCGCATCCCCGAGGACTTTGCCTTCTTCAAAGCCACGACCATGGGACAAGTCCTGCTCATGGGGCGTAAGACTTATGAGTCGATTGGCCGACCTCTCCCTGGTCGCACCACCGTGGTCTTAAGCCGTAGCGGATTTTCCGCACCGGGCGTCGTCACCGCCCGTAACTGGCAGGAAGCGGCCGCCGTGGAGCCCGATAAAAAACTTTTCCTCGCCGGGGGCGCAGCGCTTTACGCCGAAGCACTTCCTTGGTGCGCGGAACTCATCCTGACCCACGTCGATCTTGAACCGGAAGCTGACGCCTTTTTCCCTGACTGGTCGGGACTCTTTGATGCGGGAGAGGTAATTCAGCAGTTTCCCACCTGTACCATGCGGCGTCACCGCCCCTTGGCACAGCATAGAGCTTAGGACCCCCCCCGGCCACCGAGGCGGTGTAGCATTTTGGCTACCCCTCAGCAGGAAGGCTACAAACTCGAAATAATGGGGTCTTTAGTTCGTTTTCTCCTTTCCAAGAAGCCCCCCCATCCTACCTTCCCCCCATATGCCGGACGGCCTGTTTATGTTCTTCGCAGCACTGACTCTCGGTGCCGCCCTTCTCCTTGTCCTCAGCCGCAATGCGGTCACCTCCGCCATGGGGATGATCCTCGCCTTGGTCGGGGTCGCGGCTGACTTCTTCCTGCTCGACGCCTACTTCCTCGGGGTGCTTCAGGTCCTGGTCTACGCCGGCGCCGTCATGGTGCTCTTTTTATTCGTCATCATGCTTCTGAATACGGATGACCCGGAAGGCACCTACCCTTGGAAAACCGCGGCGATTGGCTTGGCGACTTTCTTCCTCCTCGGCGCGGGTGTGCTGTGGCTTTTCCACTGGTCCGGAGCTGTCCCCAAAACCCTTGCCGGCCCGACCCCGCCCGAACTGACGGTCAATCCGGCCGAGTTTACGACTTCCGCGAAATCTTTCGGCCGCCTCCTTTATACCAAATACCTTCTACCGCTGGAAATCGCCGGCTTCCTCCTGCTCGTCGCCTTGGTCGGCGTCGTGTCGCTAAGCAAAGACGCCAAAGAAGATAACGCTTAATTTCCGCCATGGAAAACACCTCTCTCGCCCATCACCTTATCTTAGCAGGGCTGCTCTTTGTGCTCGGCCTCACTGGCGTTCTCGTTCGTCGCAATCTCTTGGTGGTTTATATGTGCCTCGAGCTGATGCTCGCCGCCGCCACCCTCGCACTGGTGGCCTTCTCGCGCTTTAACCGCACGATGGATGGCGCTGTCTTGGTCTTCTTCGTCATCACCGTCGCCGCTGCGGAAGTCGCAGTCGGCCTCGCGTTGATCGTGGCTCTCTTTCGTCGTCGCGGCACCGTCCAATCCGACGCCCTCAACACCCTGCGCGACTAAGTCTCCCGATGGCCCACTATCTTCACTGGATTTTATTCCTCCCCCTCTTTGCCGCCGCATTCTCGGCCCTTTTCCTGCGTCGGCAGGGCGCGATTGCCGCATGGTTCTCCACCGCCACCGCCTTCACGATCGCCGGTCTGGCGCTCAAGGTTTTATTAACCGGCGGCGATGTCACCTGGCATATCGAGCTAGCTAAGTTCGGCGATATTTCGCTCGGCTTCGGCTACCTGCTCGACGCGAACGCACGTCTGATGCTTTTCGTCGTATCCTTCGTGGCCGCCTGGATTCACCTCTTTTCCGTCGGCTACATGCAAGAAGACGAAGCCCGCGGACGCTTCTTCGCCGGGCTGTCGATTTTCATGTTCTCCATCCTGGGCATCGTTGTCGCCGACAACCTGCTCATGACTTTCATCTTCTGGGAGCTCGTCGGTTTCAGTTCTTACATGCTCATCGCCCATTATTTCGACAAGGATTATGCGGCAGCGGCCTCTCGTAAGGCTTTCATCACAAACCGAGTCGGCGACCTTGGCTTCATCCTCGGCATCGCGATGTGTCTCTCGCTCTACGGCACGCTCAACTTTTCGGAACTCGCCCAGCTCAAACCCGTCGGCGGCTTCCCCGTCATTTTGGGCGCCTTGCTGATGTGCGGCTTCCTCGGTAAGTCAGCCCAGTTCCCGCTTCACGTCTGGCTGACGGACGCGATGGCGGGCCCGACTCCGGTCTCGGCCTTGATCCACGCTGCGACCATGGTGGCCGCTGGCGTTTACTTCATGGCCCGCGTGCACTTCATGCTCGCCGCCGATGTCCTGAACTTGATGGCGATTTCCGGAGCCGGCATGGCCGCCTTGGCCGGTCTTTGTGCCCTGGCTCAGACTGATATTAAAAAATCCCTCGCCTACTCCACCCTCGCCCATTTGGGCATCATGGGTTGCGCGCTGGGCCTTGGTCGCCCTGACCTCGCCGTGTTGCATATGGCAATGCATGCCTTCTTCAAGGCTACGCTCTTCTTGGGCGCCGGCTCGGTCATCCACGGCTGCCATCACGAACAAGATATGCTCAAGATGGGCGGCCTGCTGAAGAAGATGCCGCTCACCGCCGCGACGTTCATTGCGGCGACGCTTTCTAATTGCGCGGTGCCTTTCTTCGCGGGCTGGTATTCCAAAGATGCGATCATCGAAGCGGCGCACGAACATAACTTCGCAATCTTCGCGTTTCTCTCCATCGCCGCCCTGGCCACCTGCCTCTACAGCGGCCGCATGATCCGCCTGGTCTTCCTCGGCGAAGCCAACTCCGAAGCGGCCGAGCACGCTCACGAATCTCCTTGGACGATGACTCTTCCGATCGTCGTGCTTGGATTGGTCTATTCCATCGCCGGAGGCTTCTTGGCCCACTCGCTCATCCCCGCCTCCGCGCTCGGGGTGGTCGCGAAGCCACTCGAAGAGATGGCCTTCCACCTTACCGCGCCCGCTTCCATCGTCGGACTACTCGCGCTGCTCCTCGGCTTCGGTGGCGCCTTAAAATTTTATGGTATCACCCGAGGCAAGGACGCCCTGCAGCTCTTATCTCCTCGCACCTATCACCTCCTCGAACACCGCTGGATGGACGGCCTGTATCGCTGGTATATCGACAGCATCCAACGTCGCTTGGCGGAGTTCATCGCTTTTCTCGACTTGCTCCTAATCAATGGAGTCGCCGTGCGCTGGATCGCCGGCGGCGTACCCGCAGTCCTTGGCTACTTCACCGGTCGATCTTTCCATCGCGGCCAAACCCGCGGCTACGCCCTCTGGATCGTACTCGGGACACTTTTCTTGGCCTGGTTCCTCATCGCCCGCTAACCCATGGACACTTTTCCTGCCACCCTCCTGCAAGTTGCGATCACCGCACCTGTTCTCATCGGCCTGATCCTCATCGCCGGACGCTCCCTCCCACGGAGCTTTGCTTCTGGCTTTGCCTTCACCGGCTTCGCCCTTCCAGCCCTGATCGCCCCCTGGCTGCTCGTCCTCTGGACCAATGATGCCACTTCGCCTTTGCAATTCCGCGCCGACGGCCCTTGGGGCTTTGGTTTCGCTTTAAACGGACTGGGTGCGCCGCTTTTGGCCATGACATCGCTCATCGGTCTGGCTGCCGGGATCAAGGCGCTTACCCAAGATGTCGAGGCACGTAACACCTACCTTGGCCTCATTCTTTTCATGCTCGGCGGTACGCTCGGTGTCTTTGCGACCGACCACTTGATTGGGTTTTATTTCTTCCACGAGTTCGCACTCATTCCGACTTTCATCCTGACGCTCTTCTGGGGCGGCGAAGGACGTCGGCCGGCCGCCATGCAGATGGCGATTTACCTTACCGCTGGCGCGATGGCCTCCCTCGCCGGCATCCTCATCGCGCTGGACGCAGCCAATCTCTCCTTTGCCAATGCGACTTTCGTCAATGTCGCCGATAGTTTGGGCACGGCGAAAAACATTCCTGCCGCTACCGGTGCCCTGGTCCTCTTCGGACTCGGAACACTGGCCTCGCTCTTTCCCTTTCACTCTTGGGCCGCCCCTGGTTATTCCGCCGCCCCGACGCCGGTCTCGATGCTGCACGCTGGTGCGCTTAAAAAATTCGGTATCTATGGCATCATCCTTCTGGGCTTAAGCAGCCTGAACATCAGCCAAGGCACCCTGGGCTCTTGGTTCCTCTGGTTAGCCGTAGGCAATGTCTTTATCGTTGGCCTGATTTGCCTGACACAGCGCGACCTTAAACAACTGCTCTCCTGGAGTTCGGTGGCGCACATGGGCCCCATCTTCCTTGGCATCTGGGTCTGCGGCGCCTCCGGCAAAGCTGCCGGACTTGACGCCGCCGCTTTCCTGATGGTTGCTCACGGTTTATCCTGCGCCGCCCTCTTCCTGCTCGCCAATGCGGTACGTCAACGCGCTGGCACGTATCGCCTAGAGGAAATGGGCGGTCTGGCCTCTCGCACCCCCGTGCTTGCCGCTTTCTTTATCGCCGCGACGATGGCATCGATCGGCCTGCCTGGCTTCGGAAATTTCTGGGGAGAAGTCGGCGTCTTCCTCGCCCTGCGCGCCCAACCTCTCTGGATCCAAGCCATCGTCGCATCGACTGTTATTATTTCTGCCATCTACGCTTTACGGGCGGTTGCCGCTACCTTCTTCGGGCCCATGTCAGACGGTCTGGCACGTCGCTTGGAAACCGCTCCCTTCGGCGATATCAATTGGATCGAACGCATCGCCGCGAGCGTCCTCCTCGCCGCCTCCCTGACCATCGGCTTCATCCCTTCGTTGATCACTAAGTCGACCAACCCCGTTTCCACCGGAGTCGCGAACTTTTCGCAACGCACCGCGACCGCCCCTGCGATCAAGCCAGCCGCCCCCGCCCAATCCTTACCTTCCGCCCGATGAGTCTAATTTTTGCTAATATCGATGTGGCTTTCAAGGCCCTCGCCCCTCGCTCTTCCGACTGGCTTTCGATCGCCCCCGAAATTGCCGTAGCTGGACTGAGCCTCTTTTGCCTGCTCCAGGCGATGCTACTGCCCGCCAACCTGCGCTGGCTGATTTCCGCTACGGCCCGCACCGGTCTGGTGCTCGTGATGGCCATGGCTCTCGTTCCGCATGCCGGTTGGAAACTTACCGAAGATGTCGCCACCTTCGCCGGGCTCCTCCGTCAGAACCTGCCGTTCGAAGTTCGTCTCGTTTTTCTTTTCTCCGCTTTACTGACCAGTTTCGTGGCCGACCGCTTCCTGCGCGACCGCGGTGCGGCCGTGGCTGATTACCATCACGTACTCTTGGTCGTGACGGCAGCCTTCATGCTGCTCGTTCAATCCAACCACTTCGTCACGTTCTTCGTGGCCCTCGAAACCGCGGCCGTCGGCCTTTACATCCTTGTCGGTTACCTCCGCAAGAGCGACGCCTCCCTCGAAGCTGGCGTAAAATACCTCGTCGCCGGGGGTCTGAGCTCGGCGCTTCTCCTCATGGGCATGGTGCTGGTCTACGGCTCGCTCGGCGCCGTCGGCGTTGCCGACTCCCTTAACTTTACGCAAATCGGTAACGCCCTCGCCGCCGGCAAAGGCAGCGCCCTGACCTTGGCAGGCGTAGCGCTCATCTTGAGCGGCGCAGCCTTTAAGCTCGGAGCTTTCCCGTTTCACACCTGGATTCCTGATGTTTATCAAGGTGCCCCGACGCCAACGACTGCCTTCCTCGCGACGGCATCCAAAGCCGCCGGCGCCTTCACTTTATTGCTCTTGGTCACGGGTCCCTTCGTCGCGTTAGCCCATAAGATCGCGCCACTTCTCGCCGTCATCACCGTCGTTACTTTGCTCGTCGGTAATCTTGCGGCCCTCGCCACCACGGACGTCAAACGAGCCTTGGCCCTTTCAGGCGTTTCACACGCGGGCTTCATCCTGGCGGCCATCACCGCTGCGTTGGCGATGCCGACGGTCACCGCTTTTGATTATAACGCCGAGCAGACCATCGTCTTCTATCTCTTGGCTTACATCATCGGCACGTTCCTCACCACCCAAGCCTTGGCGTCAATGCCTGCCACGGAAGACCATCGTCGCCCGCTCCTCGCCCTCCGTGGCCTGATGCGCCGCGCCCCCATCCTTGCCGGTGCGCTCGGCTTCGGCATCGGCTCGCTCGCCGGCGTGCCTCCCACTGTCGGCTTTATCGCCAAGCTTCTCGTCTTGGTCCTGCTCGTCAAAGCGAAGCTCTGGTGGATCCTCGGCGCCGCCCTCATCAGCGTCGCTGTCAGTATTCATTATTACTTTAGCATCCTGCGTGAAGCCGTCGTCCGTCCGACCGAAGACGGCCAAGAACTTGCTCCGCTGGAAGTTTCCTTTTCCGCTCGCTTCGTGATCGGCGCCCTCGCGGCCGCTTCGATCCTGGGCGGTCTGCTGATTCTATCCTAACGCCCTGCCCCGCGACCGCGCGGGTGGTGCTTGCGATGCGCATCCGATAAGGCCGAGCGTTCGACGGCCGCGTAGATCTGCGTAGTCGCGATATCCGCATGCCCCAACATTTCCTGAATCGAACGTAGGTCAGCACCGCCGGCTAGAAGGTGGGTCGCAAAGGCGTGGCGCAAAAGGTGAGGCTTTACCGGCACGTTCACTCCCGCTTTCGCCGCCGCCTGTTTGACGCTCAACCAGAAAGTCTTGCGTGATAAAGCGACGCCGCGGGCGCTCAGGAAAAGTGCGCTGCCCGTCTTAGGTCGGGTCAGCTTAGGCCGACCCTCCGCAAGGTAGGCCCGCAAGGCGACCAAGGCCGTCTCCCCCACGGGTACGACGCGATCCTTCGAGCCCTTCCCGCGCACGCGCAACAAGGCGGAGTCGATATCGACCGCCTGGATTTCGAGTCCGCATAATTCTGATATGCGCAGGCCCGAACCATACATCATTTCCAACATCGCCCGGTCGCGCAGGCCTTGGGGCTTGGACGTATCCGGGGCCGAAACGACTTTGGCGACCTGCTCCGGCGTAATCGTGCCCGGCAGTTTACGCGCCGCCTTGGGGCTATGGGCCAGTTCCGTGAAGTCATCGCGCCTCATCCCGGAACGCACCAGGTAAGCCGCAAAGGAACGCACCGCCGAAAGCCGCCGCGCCAAAGAGGTCGCGACATGGCCCCGCCGATCCAGCGCCCGCACCCATGAATCGACTTCAGCGAGTCCCACCTCCGCCCAGTTCGCTTTGCCAACGCGGCCGCAATGAGCGGCGAATCGTGTCAGGTCAGATTCATAGGCTTCGACGGTTAATTTGGCCAAGCCTCGCTCCAACGCGAGATGGCCCAAAAAACCCTCCACAGCCTCCTGAAGGTCGGGCGGCACTGCGGCACCTTTCGCTCGAGCTTTCCTAGACATGCGTCATCAGTATTGCCCAGCAGGGCCAGGAGTCCATAAGGATTGAGTATGTCCAGCCAGCGAGAGCGCGCCATGAAGCCCACCGACCTGCGGGGGATCCTTCGCTATGTCCCCATGTTCCGCGACCACGTCTTCGTCGTGGCCGTCGATGGCTCGATCATCAGTCACGAGAATTTTGCCAATATCGTCACCGACATCGCCGTCCTCCGGAGCCTGTCGATCAAGGTCGTGCTTGTCCATGGCATCGGCCAACAACTCATCGGCCTTGCCGGGGAACATAATATCGCGCTTTCAGATATCCAAGGCGAAGGACCAACGGATACCGCGACGATGTCGCTCGCCCGCGAAGCTTCGGCCTTAGTTTCGCAATCCGTCCTCGAACACCTTTCGCAAGCTGGTTTGCGCTGCGCGATCACGAACGCCGTACGCTCCACCAAGGTCGGCGTGATCAAAGGAAAGAATTACCTCTTCACCGGCAAAGTCGAAAAGGTCGACGCCGCGATCCTGAAATCGATGCTCGCCCAGGACATCCTGCCGTTGGTCACTCCGATCGTCTGCGACCGCGAAGGTCAGTCATTGCGCGTCAATAGCGACCACCTCGCCATGGAATTGGCCGTCGCCTTGGGTGCCTCGAAACTCATCTACCTGACGCCTTTCAGCGGCCTGCAGGTCGATGGCATTGTGAAAGTTAACCTCCCGGAGGACGAACTCAAAAGCCTCCTCGCGAACAAGCATGCAAAGCTCGACCCGCGCATCCGCAGCAAAGCCGTCCAAGCCGCCAAGGCTTTGGACGAAGACGTGCCCCGCGCCCACATCCTCGACGGTCGCATCTTCGGTGGCTTACTCACCGAAATCTTTGATAAGGTCGGCCTCGGCACAATGGTGCACGCCAACGACTACGATCGGATTCGGCAGGCCAAAAAGAAGGACGCCCAAGCCCTATACAATCTCGCCAAACACGGGGCCAAGACCGATGCCCTCGTCGGGCGGACGCGCCAGCAGATCGAGCAATCTTACGGAGACTTCTATGTCTACGAAATCGATGATAGCATCATCGGTTGCGCCGCCCTGCGACCATACCCCGGCGGCAAATCGATGGAAATCTGCGCCGTCTACGTCCAGCCTTTCTACCACGGACGTGGCGTCGGCCGGAAGCTCGTCGAATTCGCGAAACGTCGGGCCAAAGACCTCGGTGCCAAGAAACTGATCGCTCTCACGACGCAGACTCAGGGCTTTTTCCAATCCGCATGCGGCTTCCAAGTCGCCACGCTTTCCGAGCTGCCAGCGGAACGTCGGAAAGAACTGAAAGCCAGCGGGCGTAACTCGCAGGTGCTCGCTTTCCCTCTCCGCCGCCTAAGCGACTCGGTGCGCTGAGGAGGCAGGGTTTACTTGCTGGCGGTGAAAAATGCCCGCTGCTTTTCCGTAATCGGTACCGCGAGCCTTTCCATGACGAGAAGGAAATCCTCCCACAATGTCCGCTTGGCCGTAGCACTGGGGTTATGGAGCAGGTAATTCGGGTGGAAAGTCGGCATCAAGGGGATGCCATCAAACTCCGACCACTGCCCGCGGGCCTGTGTGATCGGTACGCCGCTTCCCACCAAAGCCTCGAAGGCTTGGCCGCCTAAGGCGACGATGACCTGGGGCCGCACGATCTCGATCTGCGCTTTAAGGTAAGGGTGATTGAACGCCAATTCTTTGACGGTCGGCGGACGCTTCCCGAACACGGTCGGGGGCTCCGGACGCCAGACCATGACATTTACTAAAAATATATCTTCGGCGGGGATCGCGGTGGCCGTGAGAATACGTTGCAACAAATCGCCCGAAGGTCCGACAAAAGGTTTTCCGGCTTCGACTTCCTCGACCGTCGGCGCGTCGCCGACAAACAAGACTTTCGCCGCGAGCGACCCCGTGCCCACGACCGGATGTTGATTGGCGGACAGGTGGCGACGCGTCTCGACACAGGCATGAATCAGGGCGGTCAACGCCTGCATCCGCTCTGCCTTCGACCCCGCTGGTATCGTAAAGATGGGCGGCGGCGGGATCACGAGCTGGGCCGGCGCTTCGGCCCCAGCGACGGGCTTAGGGCCAGCGGCGAGCATGACAGCCGCAGGCTTGCCAGCAGCGACAGGTGGCCGAAGCGAACTGGCCGGCAAAGGACTCGGAGCAGCTCCAATCGCCAAAGCCTTCAGCGCCGCCATAGCGCCATCCGAGACGCTGACGTGACGCACCCCGGTGGCTTTCTGACGTCTCAGCTCTTCAAGCAGGATGTCTAGGGCTTCGGCGGGATCGTCAATCACGGGTGGGAGATGGATTGGATGGCGCGGGCGAGGGTCAAATCTTTCTCCGTGATCTGCCCGCCGGCATCATGGGTACAAAGCCGAAGGCTCACCCGATTCCAATTATTATGGATTTCCGGGTGGTGATCGAGTCGCTCGGCCTCGGCCCCGACCTGGTTAATGAAGGCCAAGGCGGCTTTGAAATCATCTAACTTATAGACCTTCAATAACTTAGCGTCTTCAATCCTCCATCCATCTAGACCCTGCAGGGCCTCCCGAATCTGGCTTTGGGTCAAAGCTGCGCACATGAAAAAAGCCTCTTTCAGCCCACTAACGGAGTCAACGCTGGGCTGAAGTAAGACCCCCATTGTGAATAAACTTGCCGAAGAACCAATAACTTGTCATACAAGGGGTCAGGTTTAACTCTGAAAATAACCAAACCAAGAGTTAAGCCCCGCAATAATCCGGTGAGTTGACGGTCGTTAAGACGGCAAATCGAAATCCGAAGGTCGGAAACGGGCAATGCGGTGTAGGAAACAAGCAAAACAAAAGATATGGAAAACAAACTGTTCGTGGGTAACTTACCCTGGGCTGCAACCGAATCCGACATCCGGGCTCACTTCGCTCAAGGTGGCGAAGTAGTCTCCGTGGAAGTCATGATGGATAAGTTCACGGGTCGTCCTCGTGGCTTCGCCTTCGTGACCATGGGTAATGCGCAGCAAGCGCAGGATGCCATCGCTAAGACTGAAAACATTGATTTCATGGGTCGTCCCCTGAAGGTCAATGTTGCCCGTCCTCGTGAAGAGCGTCCTTCCTTCGGCGGCGGAGATCGTCCTCGTTCGGGCGGCTTCGGCGGCGGAGATCGTCCTCGTTCCGGCGGCTTCGGCGGTGGAGATCGCGGCGGCTTCGGCGGCGGCGGCTCTCGCGGCGGCTTCGGCGGCGGCGGCTCTCGTGGCGGCTTCGGCGGCGGCGAACGTCGCTCCGGCGGCTTCGGCGGCGGCGACCGTGGCGGATACTAATCCTAGGATTTAAGATCCACACTCACCGGGGCGCCTATTCGGCGCCCCTTTTTTGTGCCTATTTCCCTAAAAAAGGGTAATCCACTTGTCGCAACTGGCCAGCCTCCTACTCATATTTTCCACCCCATGAAGCGTCTGACCTGGATCCTGTTCCTCGCCCTGGCTTTAGTCCCCGCCCGCGGCGCCCTCAACACCGACGGGCTGCCCGCTGGCGCGATCGCCATCGCGGGGTTTGACTTCGCAGCCTTCACCACCACCCAGCTTGGACAGGCGGTCATAAAGGCCGGCCCGATTAATACCGGTCAGAACATCGACTCTAAATTAGCCAAAGATAAACTCGGAATCGATACTCGGAAAGACATCCACACCGTCGTCCTTGGCGTCTATGCTGGAGCGGACGGCAAGGTATCAGATAAAAACGCCCAAGGCGTGATTCTCATTCGCGGTAAATTCGACCCCGCCAAGATCAATGCCGCGGCCAAGGATGCCAAGGTGCCGTCCACGCCGGCGGGTAAATACCAAGCCTGGGAAGCTAGGGCTTTCTTTGACGCAATCTTCGGCCCGAGGCCCAAGGACGGCGGCGGCGAGGCCTACCTCGTTGTCACTTCCACCGACCTGATCGCCATCGCCAGCAAGGATTTCCTCGACCGGGCGCTCACTGCCTTGGAGAAAAATACCAAGGCCAAATTGCTGCCGAGCGAGGTGCGCGCCAAATTCGACGCCGCCGCCAAGGGGTGGGCTTTCCTCTACGCCGATGCCACTCGGGCGAAGATGAAGGATGACACCTCGGGCATCAATGACCTCACGGTCGTACTCGGAGAAAGCGCCACCGACCTGCAACTCAGGATTGCGGCCAACTTCATCAGCGCGGAAAAAGCGACGAGCCTACGCAAGCAGGCCAAGGGATTACAGGCCTTTGCCATGATTGGCCTCATGAATGATGATGACAAGACCCCCGCGGAGAAGGAAGACCTGCAGACCCTTTTGGAAATCATCCAGAAGATTCGCGTTGGCGGCGAAGCCAACCGGTCGACCCTCGACCTCGATTTTTCTGCCGAAAAATCCGCAAAAGCTATCGTGCACGCGATTGAGAAAGCGCAGAAGGAAAAGCCGAAGGCACCTGCCGCCAAATAAGGTCTGATGCGACGTCCGTGGCTACTGCTCGTCCTCCTCGCGACTGCGAGCGGACTGGCTTGGCTCTGGCTCGACCCTGCGGAACTCCGTCTGCGCATTGACCCGCGTAGCCGCGAGCTCGCGCTCATCATTCCCGCGGAGATGGTCGGTCGTCGTACCGCCACCGCGGTAATTCTAGCCCTACCGGAACTCGCCGGGCCGGAACAGCGCGCTGGCCTGCGCGAACAGCTAGCACGCCCTGCGGCAAATTCAGTCCAGCGCGTGACCGTCGGCTTCATCCCCGGACAACTGGCTGAACTCACCGTAGACACCCCAAAAGTTTCCTACGGCGGCAAGGTCATCCCCGGCCTCGCGCGCGTGCAGTTACGCGGCGTGCCGCATGGCTATCTCCTCGTACACGCCGCACCCGCGAGCGCCTTACTGGAAACTGCCTCACGCCGACGCTGGCTCGGTCGCGCCTTAATCGAAGCCGGCGGCCAAGCCGAGACCGCCACGATTGCCGTCGGCGAAAGCGATGACGGCACCTTCCTCATTGCGACCGTTGCGTTCGCCTATCGCACTGGCGATGAGGCCGAAACCGCGCTCAAATGCCTGACGGAAAAACAAGGCGACTTCGAAGCCCTTGGTTTCGCGGCGCGACCCGGCACTGACCGAATCACGCGGCAAACAAAACAACTAGTGATCCGTTTCGACATCGAGACGGACCTCGTGCTACTGGCGTTGCGTCGGCGCTGACGCTCAGACCTTCTCAAGGGTACCGTCCGCCTTAAGACGACGATAGTAGCAACCGGAGCGGGAAGTGCCGTTGGCGTTCTTCGTGTGGCAGGCTCCTTGGCCGGCAGGTCGGACTTTATAAAGAATCGAATTCTGCTCACAATTGACGCGCACTTCGAGCAGCTCCAAAAAATCGCCCGAGGTCAGGCCTTTGATCCAAAGTTCATTCCGCGAGGTGCTCCAAAACGTCGCTTTCTTTTCCTTAAGCGCGGTCTGCAAGGCCAGCTCATTGACATAGCCCAAAATCAGGACTTCCCCGGTTTGGGCATCTTGCGCGACCGCGGGGATGACCTCCGCCTGTCCGGAGGCGATTTTACGCAATTTTGCGAAGTCCAAACGCAAGCGGGTGCCCTCTTCTAGTTCTTTATCGGCCATAAGCCCATTTGGCAGGCTCCCTGCCCTTCATTCAAGGCTGGAATCCGACCCATATTTTCCTTACCGATAGGCAACATGTCGCTCAATAATTCCGCCGACCTTTCCCGTGCCGCCACCGAAGCCCGAGGCTTAGCTATGGACGCCGTCGCCGCCTGTCATTCCGGCCACCTCGGCTTGCCCCTCGGCTCCGCTGAAATCGGTGCCGTACTCTATGGCAACTTCCTCCGCCATGACCCCGCGGCCCCTCAATGGATCAACCGCGACCGCTTCGTGCTCTCCGCTGGTCACGGCTCGATGTTTATCTACGGCTGGCTCCACCTCGCAGGATTCGACTTGCCCCTCGAAGAAGTAAAAGCCTTCCGCAAGCTGCATTCCAAGACCCCAGGTCACCCTGAATTCGGCGAAACCGTAGGCGTCGAAGCCACCACCGGACCCCTCGGTCAAGGCACCGGAAATATCGTCGGCATGGCCGTCGCCGCCAAGATGGTCGCTGCGCACTTCAACACCGCCGAGCATAAGATCTTTGACCATATCGTGGTCGGCCTCGCCGGAGACGGTTGCCTCCAAGAAGGTATCTCCCAAGAAGCCGCCTCCTTCGCCGGACGCTTCGGACTCGATAACCTCATCATGCTTTACGATTCCAACGACGTCACTTTGGACGCGATGGCCTCGAAGACCCAAAATGAAGACACGGCCAAACGCTACGAAGCAGCCAACTGGGAAGTCTTTACCGTCAAGCAGGGCAACGAATTAGCTCCGATTGCGGAGGCCCTAGCGCAGGCCCGTGCCAGCAAGAACGGCAAACCGAAGCTGATCATCTGCAAGACCATCATCGCCAAAGGTATCGCGGAAGTCCAAGGCACCGCCAAGGGCCACGGCGAAGCGGGCGTGAAATTCATCGATGCCTCGCGCCAAGCCCTCGGCCTACCCGCCGAAAAGTTCTTCGTGTCGCCTGAGACCCGCGCCTACTTCAACGCCCGCAAGGTCAGCCAAGCCGACGCGCATGCCGAATGGCAGAAGACTTTCGCCGCTTGGTCGAAGGCTAACCCCGAAAAAGCCGCCCTGCTGGTTCAAGCCCAACAAGGGAACCATGGCGACGTCCAAGCCTTGCTCACCGCCATCCCGGAGTTCGGCAAGAATGCGCTGGCTACCCGCGTCTCGGGCGAAAACTGCATCAACGCGGTCGCCAAAGCTTCCCCTCTCGTCTTGTCCGGATCCGCCGACCTTCACGGTTCGACCAAGAATTACATTAAAGATGCGGGCGACTTCGACATCGCCACGCCGGCCGGCCGCAACCTGTACTTTGGCATCCGCGAGCACGTCATGGGCGCGATCCTTAACGGCATCGCCTATCATGGCATCTTCAAAGGCTCCGGTGCGACCTTCCTCACATTCTCGGATTACCTCCGTCCGTCCATTCGCGTCGCCGCCCTCGCCAAGCTCCAAGCGTTTTATATTTTCACCCATGACTCCGTGGGCGTCGGTGAAGACGGACCCACGCACCAACCGGTCGAAACCGTAAGCGCCCTGCGTTGCATCCCGAATCTCGACGTCATTCGCCCAGGCGATGCCGAAGAAACGGCCGCGGCTTTCGCCTTGGCCGTCTCACGCCGCGACGGACCCGTCGCCTTGATCCTTTCCCGCCAAAACGTACCGTCACTGGACGCCGTCAGCGTAGCAACCCGTCGTCAAGGGACTCTTAAAGGTGCCTACGTCCTGCGTAAGGAAACCGGCGCCCTCACCCACATTCTCATCGGCACGGGAAGCGAAGTCTCGTTGGCGCTGGCCGCTGCGGAAGAACTCGGCTCCGGCGTCCGCGTCGTCTCCATGCCTTCAATGGAAATTTTTGCCCGCCAACCCAAGGCCTACCAGGAAGAAATTCTCCCGACCAGCTGCGTCAAACGCGTGAGTATCGAGGCCGGAGTCACCCTTTCCTGGGGTCGCTATGTGGGCACCGCCGGCAAGGCGATCGGCACCGACCGTTTCGGGCTTTCGGCACCGGGCGACGTGGTCATGCGCGAAATGGGCATCACCAAAGAAGCCGTCATCGCTGCCGCCAATGCTCTGTAAGCTGCGGCTGAAATAAAATAAAGGACCAGCGACTGCCAAGCCGCTGGTCCTTTATTTTATTTCTTTCAGTTCAGCCTGCGGGATTTTGAATAGGTCACCCTGCTCCGATCCGAGCAGGAGAGTCTTATCATCGAACCAGGCACACCCTTCCACCTGCCAAGAAAAAAGCGGTGGAGATAAAGGTGCCGCCCAGGCCCGGCCTGAGAAAAAGTCCTCTCCGAGGGCGGGCATTTCAAAAACCCAGATCATCCGGTAGGTCAGCACGGACAGGCGACGACCATCTGGCGAGAGGCTCGCATCGGTAACCATGCCATGGGCGTTGAATTGTGATATCTTCGTTAAGACGGCCTGCGAGCCCGTGGCCGGCAACTCCGCGCGCCAGAGTTCCGTCAGGGTGTCTCGCCGGTGCTTGGTCAGCAGGTAGATTTTTCCCTGAAAGATGAAGATGGCCTCGCAATCGTGCGCCAGCTCCGGATCCGGAAAGGAGGTCTGATCCGGCCAGCCGAAAACGTATTTCTTGAAGTCCGTGATCTCAGCCGTGCCGACTTTGGGTTCTTGAAAAACATACAAGGCGAGTTCCTTGCGCCGGGACACGTTATTACCCACGTCCGCCACGATCATCCGGCCGGAAGCGTCGCCTGTCAGGGCCTCCCAGTCCACGTTGGTCGCGCCTTTCAGATCCACCCCCGTCCACAAGCCTTGCGTCGTTTTCACAAAAGTGCCGTCCGCATGAATGGCGGAAATCCGCGGCTTGGCCCCCGAATCGGAAAGCGTCCAAAATAAGCCGGGCTGGGATGGACTGGCCCAGAGCGCCGAGCATTCGGGAACGGTTGCCGTGCTCAATTTTGCGACTGACTTCAAGGAGATCGCAGGGGTTTCTTCAACGGCTCGCTCAATCAACGGTACCCCATGCGCCATGAGGTGGCCCAGGAGAAAAAGAGTACAATAGACCCATCGCATCAACCTATGCTGCGTACTCTGGTCATGGCTGGCAACACGAAGCCGGCGACTTTGCTGTCGAACCTGACTATAAATTAGCCCAACCTAAGTCATGGCACGCTCTTCCGCACGCTCACTCTGGACGGCGAAACTCCGCGACGGAGCAAAACTTACGCCGGCGAAGAAAGCTTCCGGGACGCGAAAAATGCCTACTCAAAAAATCATCCAAGCTCGCGGCATCCGGGCCATCATCCTTGGAATCGATCCTTCACTCCGCGGCACGGGTCTGGCGGTGATCGACAATCGGACCGAGCCTCCGAGGCTCTTAGCCAGCATCACGCTCAAGCTGCCCCCTAAACTGATTGCTTTCGAATGCTTAGGCCGAATCGCGGACGGCGTCGAAGCCATCGCTAAAAAATACGGCGCGACCCAGGCCAGCATCGAAGAAACCATCTATGTCCAGAATTTCCGGACAGCGCAGGCGATGGGCGCTTCCCGCGGGGCCGCACTCAGCGTACTCGCCCGCCTTGGCCTTAGCGTCGAAGAATATGCCCCGAAGCGGATTAAAATGGCCGTCACGGGACACGGGAGTGCGACCAAAGAACAGGTGGGCCGGATGGTCAGGTCCGTCTTAGGGCTCAATCATGACTTACCGCTCGACGAGTCGGATGCGGCAGCCGCAGCGCTCTGCCATGCCTATACCGGACGGCGGTAAACTTTATTCTTCGCTCACGACAAACTCGTCTGCCCGGCCGCGAGCCTGACTCCACCGCGCCATGACTTCATGCAACGGAACCGGGCGAACCTTCTGTCGCAGGTTGTAATCCCCCGCTTCTAGGCAGGCCTTTAACTGCGCCCAGACGGCCGCGTAGGAACGACTGAATCGAAGCGATCCGTCGCGCACGAGACTGGAGACATGGCAGCAGCCGCCTACTTCCGTCACGATGAAGCGACCGGCTTTGAGTTCCGCTTCGGTGGTCGTCCGCAAATCAAAACGAGCAAAATGTAGCCCAGGAAAGCGTTTCGCGAAATCGCTGAGCGCGGCGGTTAATTCCGGAGTGACCAGATCCGGACGATGCAGGCAGAGGGCCCCATGACCATAACTGCCAGAAAGATTAAGCACCACGACTTCGCCGGCAGGCACGATCCGGTTGAGATCACGTGCGTGACATTGCGTAAAGAGTTCTCCGCGCGCCACCGCGATGTCATCAAGCCAGATGAGCTCTTCCAGGGTCTGCTCCCCATCGCCCATTACGGTCACGTTCTTCTTCTGCACGATCGCCATAATCCGGCCATCATCGAGCCCGGGATTGCGCCGCCAGACGACCTCGAACTCAAGTCCGGAAAACTTTTTCTGCAAGACGAAGTCCTCCTTGGCCGAACGGACGAAACGCTCCAGTTGCTCAGAGTTTTTAAGATAACGCAGCCCGGCGCCATCCTCGGCGACTTCGGGTTTGAACACCAAGGGAAACCCATGGCAGGCAGCAAAAGCCACCGCTTCTCGCACGCGCTCGTTGGGCGCATCCTCTAGCGTCAAGGCCAGGCTGGGACAGCAACGGGAATCACGTTGGAACGGTCGCAATAACAAAGACTTGGAATCGCCGATAAACCCGCCGATGCGACCGAAAGCCGGATTAGCCGAAGCAAAAGCGGTCAGACGACGGAAGTGGAGGCTTAACGCGAGAACCCCGACCCTGATTGGCAGAAAGAGCAACCAAGACGGCCAATAGGAGGGCTGGAGGAAGTTTTGAATCTTCATCACAATCTGACGTCGCCCGCGCCAAGTCAGCGCCGGCAGGAACCAATGCGTGATCACATGCAACGCGAAGAGGAAGCCAAGGATGACCCACAAGGCATTGCTCTTGAAGCGGTGGAGAACATCCATCGCCGCGGCGCCATAGGTAAAGCCCAGCCACATCAACGGCGGCGTCCAGATCAAGGCGGCGGCCAACAACAAGAATCCCAGCCGGAGGAAATCCAGCTTCATGATTCCGGCGGTAATGAAGGTTGGCACGCGGCTCGCCGGAATGAAGCGGGAGCTGACGACCACCAACATTCCCTTCGGAGTGGAGAACCAGCCAGCCCATTGGTTAACCTTATGCTCCTTGATGAACCACTTAAGCGGTGCCTTACGAATCGCCTTACGACCCCAGAATCTGCCTAAAGAATACAACGTGACGTCGCCGATAAAAATTCCCATCGTGCACGCCCCGACGGCAGACCAAAAATCGATGATGCCCACCGACACCATCAGGCCCGAAGCCAAACAGGTGGGGTCTTCCGCCACAAAGGTACAAATCGTGATGATGATTAATAAGATCCAGAAATGAGAACCTTTCGCATGTGGGATGGGCGGATCTTTTTCGGGCGAGACGACCGTAATTCCGGATGTCTCCCGCGCTTCTTCGATGAATTTGTGGACCTTAGCGGCAGCTATCGCTGGCTGATCAAAAGCTACATCACGCCCCCCTTCCATCAGTTCGAGGCGAGCCTGCGGAACCAATTTAGCCGTGTAACGGGCAGTGTCGGCCGAGGTCATCCAGTCGTTTTCTCCGTGAATCAAGAGCAATGGCTTGCGCCAGCTGCGTAAGATCTTCTTGGAGTCAGAAAGATCGGTGTCGAAGACCGTCTTTGCATAATCCCGATCCCAGGGCAGCAAATCGGCGACGCCGAAGTTAGGCGTGAGGCGTGAAATACTCCAGAAGAATGCCCCCTGGAATCCATAAACGATCTTGTTCACCAACGGATTACCGAGCATTTCAAACTCTTGCACACCTGGGGCTGAAATCAAAGTCATCGTCTGGACACGGCTGGAATGAGCGGCGACTAACTCCAAAGCGGCGACGCCCCCTAGGCCCTGCCCGACGACGTGATAACGTTTTATCCCGTAATACTCCATCAAGGAGGCCACGACTTCGGCATTAGCTTCCATCGCATGGCTCGGCACATCACCCGGACTTGTGTTAAACCCAGGCAGAAAAACTTCGACGACGGAATAATCCCCCTGCTTCGCAAGCTCTTCGCATAACAGATGTCCGCGACGGTCCCACGGTACGCGGTGCAAATAGACGATGACGTTTTCGCGAAAACGCTCGGTGGCGCCCACTTGCGCCTCCTCGAGACCCGTGACGCCGTGCAGGTGCGCACGGACGGGAATCTTATAGTCAAGCTGCTCGACTTTATCGCCCCTGAAATCGAAAGCCGGCACCTGAATCGGCGTGCCCTGCGAATATCGTTCGATAACGTTAAAGAAGGGGAAGGCGGCGGATAGTCCTAACAATATCAAATAGGCAAATACCCCCCACCACTTCCCGGGAACTCTCCCAAGGTTACGCTTGCGCTCAGCGGAGTTAGGCATCGAGCGTCCATCAAACGTGAGTAACCCTAAGGTGCAAGGCGGGAAGCCGAAATAAGGGGTAAAGTCCTTTATTTATGGCTTCCTAATCGCTCCGTTCCCTACTTGTGTAACAGGACGTGCAATCCACCGGTAAGGAACTTCCAGGCCTGAGCGTCACCCTCGACAAGTTGGTGCACCATCGCGATGCCAACTTTCCGGCTACCACCCCGCACGCTTTTGTCTATTTCCTGACAATTACCAACCTTTCGCAGGAAACCGTGCGCCTCCTCGGCAGAAAATGGATCGTTCGCCCGGCCTCGGGAGACCTCGAGGTTATCGAAGGCGATGGCATCGTGGGTGAAACCCCTTTGTTGCCCCCGGGCGGCAAGTTTTCATATAATAGTTATCACCTCGCGGGCGGGCCCTGTGTCGCCGAAGGCGCTTTCCACGGCACCACCACGCAAGGCGAACGAATCTACGTGCGAATCCCGCCATTCGCGATGACCCCGCCCCCTTTCCTTTCTTAATGAGAATTACCGACTTAAACTCCGGCCGCGAAATCGGCGCCAACTGCATGCTTGCCGAATTCGGCGGCGTCCGCGTGGTGATTGATTCCGGCTTACACCCCAAGCTTTCCGGCCGCCAAGCGCTGCCTCAATTCGACAAGATTCAAGGGGGAGTCGATGGCGTAATCCTGACGCACTGCCACCTCGACCATCTGGGCTCGCTTCCCCTCCTCATCCGCCAACACCCCGGCGCCCGGGTCTACGCCTCCGCGGCCACCACGCTCTTCGTACGCCGTCTGCTGAATAATTCGATCCAAGTCATGAAAAGACAAAGGGAGGAAACCGGTATCACCGACTACCCTCTCTACGTCGAGACGGACGTCGAGCGCGTCGAAAACGCCCTTGCCGCCGTCCCCATCGCCAACCCGCGCATCATCGGTCGCGGCGGCGAAGAAATCGCCGTCACCTTCCATCTCGCAGGTCACGTCGCCGGGGCGGTCGGTTGCCTCATCGAGCATCGCAGGCAACGCCACTTCTTCACCGGCGACGTCCACTTCCAGGCGCAACGCACCGTCGCGGGCGCCAACTTTCCGCGACAACCTGTCGATACGCTGGTCATGGAGTGTACCCGCGGCGCGACGACGACGGTACCGGCGATGAGCCGCAGCACCGAAGAAAAACGGTTATTGAAGACCATCAACGAAGTCGCGGACCGCGGTGGCTCCGTGCTGCTTCCCGCTTTCGCCTTCGGGCGCATGCAAGAAATTCTTCTCTTCCTGCAAGAGTCGGCCGATTCCGGTAATCTGGCCGATGTGCCCATCTTCTGCTCTGGTCTAGGGATGGATCTTTGCGACTACCTCGACGCGGCGAGCAAGAAAACGAAGCAGGTGAAATTCAGCCGCCAGGTATTGCGCGACCTCAACGTCCTGCCGCTTTCCCGACGCTACACCCAACCGGGCAAGAACATGCCGGAGGCCGGCATCTACCTGCTCTCCAGCGGCATGTTGGTCGAAAAAACGCCTGCTTGGCGCGTCGCTGCCAATATCTTGGACCACGAAGAAAACGCCGTGCTCTTCGTGGGTTACTGCGACCCTGAGACTCCCGGCGGAGAACTTATCGGAATGGCCCAAGGCGGAGAATTCAAATTCAAAAGCTTGGATCACATTTCTACGCTCCGCGCCCAAGTGGAGCGCTTTCACTTGAGCGGACATGCGGACCGCGAAGAGCTCATCGACTTCGCCAAAGACCTCGCGCCGAAAGATATCATCCTGACCCACGGTGATCCGCCCGCACGGGCTTGGATGAAAGAAACTTTGGCGAAAGTATTACCGGCGACCCGCGTGCATGACCCCGAACCGGGCGTGCCCATCGACCTGTGATTTTGGGGCCGCAATCCGTTGAAGACTGGCGCGAGTTCTTCCTCACGCGCGGTCCACGCATGGCGGCTGAAGCCTTCTTGATCCGCCTCAGCGAGATCAACGCCTTCGAACAACGCGCCGCCCTCTGCGGGCTCCCCGATACCCGCACCCTGACGCAACGTTTCGAAAATGCCTGGGCGCTGCGCGAAGCCAATCTCGGCGGTGTCCCTTTCCTGACCAAGGATTTATATTTCCGGACTGGTCACCCCACGTTTGCGGGCTCAACTTTTTTACCTGAAGAAATCGGCCCCTCCCGGACGACCTCCAGCCTCCCGGCCGCGTTCGAGCGCGATGCCGGCGCCGTGGAATGTGGCCGTACTCAATTACAAGAATTCGCGTTCGGACTCACGGGTGAAAATCCACATTTCGGCGATTGTCCTCACCCGGCGCATCCGGAATTACTGGCAGGAGGGTCCAGTTCCGGCTCCGCATTCGCCGTGGCTCGCGGACTGGTTCCCTTTGCGCTGGCGACCGATACCGCTGGCTCCATCCGCGTCCCCTGCGGCTATTGCGGCGTCTGGGGGCTAAGGCTTTCGCCTGACATCACGCCGGTCGGCGATATTTTTCCGCTCTCTCCAGGTTATGACACCCAGGGCTGGATGACGCGCACTCCACGTGAGTTACTCCAAGTTTCGCGAGCCGTACTTGGCGAGGCCCCTCCCGCCGGAGGTGGTCTTTGGGCGGGCGATTTAGGCTTGGGCATCCCCGCCGAAGACTTAGCGGTGATGAAAAAATTAGCCCTCAAGGCGGGAGCTCAAGAGGATCCCGCCGCCGCTGAACTTCTCCGGATGGCTTGTAAAGAAGCGGCAACGGCTTACCCGATTCTTGGGGGTTATGCCGCTGCTCGCGTCCATGCGGCCTGGCTTGAACGACGGAAAAATGATTATGACCCCGCGGTCTGGTCACGCCTGGATGCCGGCCGGCAACGCACCCATGAAGAGATCCGCCACGCGGAAGGTATTCGCACGCGCGTCATCGAAGCCTTCAAGGCCGTCTTCAGCCGACACCATTTCATCGCGTTGCCGTCGACCTACGGCCCAGCCGTAACCAAAGCAGGCGCCGACGAACTCCACCGGCAGCGACTTCTCGCCCTCAACGCTCCCGCATCTCTCGCCGGCTTGCCCGCGGTCGCTGGTACGGCATCACGTCCGGATGGCCGGACCGTGGGCGTGCAATTCCTCTTCCCGGATATGCCTAATTTCGGATGGAGCTCAATCCTGCAGCGTCTGGCTTAATCAAAGCCGCTGACGTCGCATGTGCGCGGAAGGCTGGCCCAAAGCTTCGCGATATTTCGCCACTGTCCGCCGGGCGATCTGAACGCCACGCTTACGCAACTCCACGGTGATAGCTTCGTCGGCCAAAGGTGCCGCCGGGTTTTCGCGGGCCAAGATATCGGCAATCATCTCCTGGACGCCCTCCTGGGCTACCGTCCCGCCATCATCAGTGGCGACGCCAGAAGTGAAGAACCAGCGGAATTCCTTGAGCCCATGCGGGGTCATCATCCATTTATTCGCAGCCGCGCGACCCACGGTCGTCTCATGCACTTCCATCTCTTTGGCGACATCAGTCATGGTCAAGGGCTTCAGCTTCGAAGGGCCGTGTTCGAAATATTCCGCCTGACGTTCGGTAATGATGCGCGCCAGACGCTCGATGGTCCGCTGACGTTCTTCGATGGCGCCGATCAGGAACTTACCCTGCCGCATCCGTTCCAAAATATAAGTACGCTCTTTTTCACTCAACGCCTGACCGGCCAACATGTCTTTGTATGCCGGCACGAGGCGCAACTTCGGGACGTGGCGGTCATCCATGGTCACCTTCCATTTACCGTCATCGCCGAGCTCCACGGTGGCATCCGCCGTCACCACGCGGTTATCATCACGCATGAACCGGCGGGCCGGGACGGTCTCGAGCTTTGCCAGTTCGGCTAAAGCCTCGCGAATACCATCGATTTCGACATCAAGAACGCGGGCACATTCATCCAGTCGCCGGCCCATCATGGGCTCCCAGCAATCTGTGATCAGGCGCGCCGCCGTCGAAAGTCCGCGTCCGCGCTGACGTAATTGTGCCGAGAAGCACTCGCGCAGATCCCGCGCCCCGACACCCGGAGGATCAAACCCCAGCAATAAGGTATGCGCCATCGTGATGGCTTCATAAGATTGGCCGGAACGTAGCGCGATGGTCGACAGGTCTTCCTCCAGAAAACCGCGCTCATCGAGCGCCGAAATCAAGAGTTTCAAGGCTTCCTGGACGGCTTCATCATCGGAGGCCGTCCGGGCCTGTTCGGCAAGATGCTCCGCGATGGACGATTCCGCCGTGGCGGACTCCATCATATGACGACGACGTTCCTCATCCTCCTGCGTGTAACCTTGGGAACGGACTTCCTCATAATAACTCTCGTCCCAATCTTCTTTCATGCGGCGCAGCGCGTCAAAATCATCATCCCCGAGGGAAAGTTCGTGCGGACCATCCTCTTCGGGCTCTTCCGCGCGAACCGGCGCATCACTAGAATCATGTGCGACGGGCTCAACTTCTTCTAAAAGCGGATTAGCCGCCATCTCCTCGGAGATTTCTCGCAACAACTCCGCGGCCGGCACCTGCAGGATCCGCAGAGACTGCCGGAGCTGCGGCGTCAGGACGAGTCCTTGCACCTGCTTTTGGGATTGGTTGATGCCTTGATTGGCCATGGATTGACTGCACATCATAAACCCTGAGGCGGACTTTGCAAAGGGTAACCTATCGCCAATCCGCTTGCCATAATAGGGCTTAATCTCAAAGTTAAGCCGCCCCGACTGACGCGTCACAACCCCCGCATCACCTAGACCTTTGCGGCGACATAAGGTCCGCGCCCCACCCTGCGCCAGTTTAACTTTGTTGCTTTTCTGAAATAAATTTCCGCATGCGCCCCCTCCTTGCCCTTCTTATCTTTGCCTTAACCGCCCACGGTCAAGACGCCAAAAAACCGTCCATCGCCCTGATCCCCAAGGGCGCCACGCACGTTTTCTGGAAATCCGTCCAAGCGGGAGCTAATCAAGCCGGCCAAGAATTAGGCGCTGAAATCATCTGGTCCGCCCCCGAACGCGAAGACGATCGTCGCCAGCAAATGGGGATGGTCGATTCACTCATCCTCCGGAAAATCGATGTCCTCTGCCTAGCCCCGCTGGATGCGGTCGCCCTGCGAGAAAAAGCAGAAAAGGCCACCAAGGCCGGCATCCCCGTGATCATCTTTGACTCACCGCTCGCCAAGCCTGACGGCGCCTGCATCGGTTACGTCGGCACCGATAACTATGCCGCGGGGCAACGCGGAGCCGCCGGCCTCGGCGCGGCCTTGCACGGTCAAGGACGCGTCGTCCTTCTTCGTTACAACCCCGGCTCAGCCTCGACCGATGCGCGTGAACAGGGCTTCCTAGACGGCCTCAAGGCTTTTCCTAATATCAAAGTTATCAGCGACGAGCAGTTCGGCGGCGCGACGGTCGCCTCCGCCTTAGACAAAGCCAAAGGGCTCTTATTGCGGTTCTCCGGCGCGCAGACCCCGGACGGTATTTTCTGCCCCAACCAAAGCACGACGTATGGCATGCTGCAGGCCCTCCAGCAAAAAAAGCTCGCCGGCAAGATCAAGTTCGTCGGCTTCGACCCCACGGGCGCGCTCGTCGATGCGCTCCGCAAGGGCGAATTAACCGGCATCGTTTCGCAAGACCCTTTCAAGATGGGCTACCTGACCGTCAAGGTCGCGATGGCCAAAATCGCCGGCCGTCCCGTACCAGCCATCACCGACACGGGCGTGGCCTTTGTCACCGCTGAGAACGTCGATACTGCCGAGATCCAGGCGGTGATCAAACCCCAGCTGGGCAACTGAGCGGATGAGCGACGGACCCGCAGGCGGCCTGCGCCTCGAGATGCGGGCTATCCGTAAATCATTTGGCACCCAAGCCGCGTTGGACGGGGTTTCACTGGCGGTACGGGCGGGCGAAGTGCATGCGATCGTCGGCGAGAACGGGGCCGGCAAAAGCACTTTGATGAAGGTGCTCTCCGGAGCGCACCAACCCGACGGCGGCCAGATGTGGCTTGATGGCACACCTTACGCGCCCGCGCACCCGCAAGAAGCCCGGCAAAGAGGCGTTGGCATGATCTATCAAGAGCTCTCCATCGCGCCGCACCTAAGCGTGGCAGAAAATATTTCACTCGGGCGGGAACCCCGCCGAGGAATCTTACTCGACCGTGCCGCCTTAAGATCCCGAGCGCAAAGCACCTTAGCCGAGCTAGGACATGGCCAGATCGACGTCGACGCTCCGGCGGGCGGACTTTCCATCAGCCAGCAACAGATTGTCGAAATCGCCCGGTCCTTGGCGATGGGGTGCCGCGTCATCGTCTTCGATGAGCCCACCAGTTCCCTCGCCCAGGCAGACGTCCAACGCCTCTACGCATTGATTGATAATCTCTCCCGCCGCGGCTTGGCGGTGATTTATATTTCTCATTTTCTCGAAGAAGTCCGACGTTTGGCAACACGACTGACCGTCTTGCGGGACGGACGCTCCATCGCTGTCCACGAAGTCGACCAGGTAGGTGACGCGCAGATCGTGGCGGAGATGGTAGGCCGGGACATCCAAGATCTTTACCCGCGCAGCGTCCGGGAAAAGGGTGCGGTCGCCCTGGAAGCCATCTTGCCCGACATCGGCCCAATCACTTTGCACTACGGAGAAATCCTTGGGCTCTGCGGCCTCGTCGGCGCAGGCCGTACTGAAATTCTCCAAGCCCTCTTCGGACTTGAACTGAAAAAAGACGCACGCATCAGGAAGGACGGGCATACGGTCGGCCCAGGGCCGCGACATAGCTGGGCCGCACGCCTGGGCTTTGTAAGCGAAAATCGTAAAGAAGAAGGCCTCGCGCTGTCATTATCCATTGGCGATAACGTCTGCCTCCCTGCTCTCGGCAAGCTGGGGCGGCTAGGCTTCCTTTCGCCCGCCCGCCGTCGCCAGAATACCGGACAATGGATTCAGCAGCTAGATATACGCTGTCAATCCGCGGACCAAAACGTCGGAAACCTTTCTGGCGGTAACCAACAAAAAGCCGCTTTCGCCAGATTACTCGAAGCGGATTGCGAGATTTTGCTTCTGGATGAGCCGACGCGCGGAATCGACATCGCCGCCAAAGCCAAGATCTATGCGACAATCGATCGCCTCGTCACGGACCCACTTCAGCCGCGCGCCATCATCATGGTGAGTAGCTACCTGCCTGAGCTTCTGGGAGTCTGCGACCGGATCGCCGTCGTGCGTCGCGGAAAAATCGGCCACCCATACCCTGTCGCTGAGACTTCTTCGGAACAACTGATGCAAGAAGCTACCCGCCTTTCCTAAACATGTCCCTCTCACCATACCCGAGCACACTCCGGCCGGCCGCTCTTTTAAAAACCCTCGGACCCCTGCTGGCGCTGGCTTTCGTCTGGGGCCTATTTTTTATTTTTGGCAACCGCGCCATCGGGTCAGCTGAAGGGATTGAGTCGATCGTCCAACAAACTGTGGTCATCGGTATTGCCGCCATCGGGATGACTTTTATCATTATCTCCGCAGGCATCGACCTCTCGATTGGCTCCTGCATCGCGTTGTGCTCCGTCGTCGCGGCCAAGGCGGCTATCGCCGGGCATAGTCCGGCGTGGGTCATCCCGGCCACGCTCCTGGCTGGAATCATGGCGGGTCTGGCCATCGGGATGTTGGTCGTCTATGTGCGGCTTATTCCCTTCATCACCACCCTCGGGACCTTGCTGATCCTGCGCGGTTTCGCCCTTGGTTTGGCCAATTCTCAGGCCATCAATGCGCAAGAAATCAGCTGGCTCAGATTCTGGCTGAACAGTTTGCCTGAAAATTTGAAATGGCTCGTCATTCCTCCGGGAGGCTGGCTGATGATCTTCCTTGCGGCGCTCGCCACTGGTATCCTGCGTTATACTGTTTTCGGACGGCAAGTATTCGCCGTCGGTTCCAACGAGCAAACCGCCCGCCTCTGCGGTGTCGCCGTCGATCGCATCAAACTCTTGGTCTATATGATTGGCGGAGCCTTTGCCGGCCTCTCCGGCCTCATGCTTGTCTCCTACCAAGGCCAAGGCGATCCGACGGGCGCGACGGGCTATGAACTCGATATCATCGCCTCCGTCGTGATTGGTGGAGCGAGCCTGAATGGTGGCGTCGGTTCGGTTTTCGGCTCCTTGATCGGCGCGCTCGTCATGACCGTCATCCGGACGGGCTGCACGCTCAACGGCATCGATGAAAGCACCACCCGCATCATCACCGGAACGATCATTGTGACCGCGGTCGTAGTCGATCGACTCCGCCGTCGGGCGGATTAATTCCGACGCACCCAACAATCCGGCTCGGAACAATCGGCCATCTGCACGGAAGATAGGCGTGTCACTTTGCCCGTGACGCTATCTACCACGGCGAGCCATGAATTTGTTTTTGTAGCTTGGGTGGCCACCAAATGACGACCATCGGCACACCAAGAAGCGTGCGAGAGATCAAGCGGGCTCGACACGGGCACCGGCGTCACCGTTCCGGCGCTCAGATTAATGATGCCCAGACTGAGGCGACCCGATTGGAACGTGAAGATCAGCTGATTAGGCACGGAAGGATTCCAGCGCGGCTCCGTGCAATAACCATAGCCCGTCGAAACCCGCGTGACGGCGCCCCCCGCCGAACTGGCGAGATAAATGCCGGGATGTCCGACTGGTCCGCTCGTCAGCGCAAAGCGGGCGCCATCTGGCGACCACGACGGATCCGCATCCACATCCGGCGTCGCGATGACACGGTGAGGTGCCTCGCCATTGGGGCCGGCGACAAAAATATCCATGGTGCCTTTATTGGATGAACCGAAGGCGATGCGGCCATCCGGACCGGAACTCGCCGCGCCTAAGGCACCCCGAACATCCGTGATGACCTTCCGCGGCTCGCCGATGCCATTCGTGGAAAAAATCTCCGGGAAGCCCGTGCGCACCGAAGAAACGAAATAGACCCGCGTGCCGTCCGCCGACCATCGCGGTCCGATCGAGGTGTTACGATAATTCGTCAAGCGCAGCGTCTTCGAGCGCGCCAAGTTGGTCACGTAGATTTCCTGATTGCCCGAAAACTTGGAAGTGAAGGCAATCTTGGTACCGGCAAAAAGCGGCTTGAGCTGCCACCGCTTGCCGAGGCCGACGAGAGCGGCATCGGCCGTGCGCAACGCTAACTCGTCCTCGTCTTTGCCTTCGACCGAAGTTTGAAAAGCGAAACGCGCATTATCGCATGCCACCGTGGCCGTCAGCCCGCTTCGGCTGATTACGACTTTAACCGAAGATCCGGCACGCAAGCTGATCGCGCCGTGCGTCGACAGGGCGAACTGCACCAGATTTCCCAGTACTTGATCATCCGACACCACCGAGACCGGAATGATGCCCTTCTGCAATTCGGCGTCGACGCTGTCGTTAATGACCACCCGATCCTGGGCGGAGAGAAGAGAGGTGGCGAAGAGAGCAAAGAGGGCAAGAAGTCGCATAGGTTAAAGCAGAGAGGGCAGAATTAAATCGATAGCAGTTTGACCTGACTTGGGGCGGGAGTTCAATCCCGCTAATGCCACTCGATAAGGAATCTGTTCAGAAGGCCCTCAGCCAAGTCCGCTACCCGGGCTATAGCCGAGACATTATCGCCTTCGGATTAGTCAAAGGCGTCGAGGTCACCCTCGAGGGTAAAGTCACCGTGGGGCTAGCGGTGACAACGGCAGACCCTGCCATTCCTAAGAAACTCTACGCTGACATTGAGGCCGCCCTTAAGGCCATTGGCGCCGTGCAACCGGAAATCGCCATCACCGTCACCGTACCCAAGACCACGCCGGGCGCTGCCGGTACGCCTGGAGCCGAAGTCAAATTACCCGCCAATGCCGGAGTCGGCCAAGTCAAACACATCGTAGCCGTGGCCAGCGGCAAGGGGGGCGTCGGGAAATCCACCTTTGCGGTGAATCTGGCCTGCGCCCTTGCTCGATCACTGACCGAGCAAGGCCGCCCTGGCCGGGTCGGCCTGATGGATTGCGATATCTACGGCCCCTCCGTCCCCTTGATGATCGGCGTCAACGCCCGCCCTACCCTGGATGGCGACGTCCTAATCCCACTCGAAAACTTCGGGGTTAAAATCATGTCCATGGGCCTGCTCATCGACGCCGATGCGCCAGTCGTCTGGCGTGGCCCGATGATCATGAAAACCATCTCCCAGTTCGCGACTAATGTCCGCTGGGGCGAATTAGATGTTCTGCTGATCGACCTACCGCCTGGCACCGGAGATGCGCAGCTCTCCATCGCCCAGGCCATGGCCTTGAGCGGGGCCGTCATCGTAACCACCCCGCAGACCGCCGCGGTTTCGGTGGCCTTACGCGGAGCCGCGATGTTCGCGAAAGTGAGCGTACCCATCATCGGCGTCGCGGAAAATATGAGCTTCTTCGAAGGCGCCGACGGCCATCGCCAGTACCTCTTCGGACAAGGCGGCGGCTTGCGCGTCGCCACCGCCTTAAATACCGAGCTCCTCGGAGAGGTGCCGCTGGATCCCGCCGTCCGCCAAGGGGGCGACCATGGAATACCGGTCGTCATCAGCCATCCCGAGAGCAATGCGGCGCGGGTTTTCAAGTCGGTCGCCCTGACGGTCCTACGCAAACTCGAAACCTAAGTTTAACGGTTTTGTCGCCTACGGCTTGCAAGATTGATAATAACCTTACAACTTGTGCCTAAGCATGACTGACCTCATCCAAGGCGCGCACCCAGAAGCTGATTTGGCTTCACGGTCCTCGCTCTACGCTGAATTTCTGGCCGAACGGGAAGAAATCCTTCGTCACAAGTGGATTGAGTCGGAAAAGCTTGGCTCAGATATCGGATTCGAACGCGCCTTAATCGACTGGACCCGCCATCACCGGGCCCGTTGGCGCTTAGAGCGTCGGCAAGTCCGGCACGCTTAAAAGCGAACCCCTCAGTCCTGCCCGGAAGGCTGCCATGGCGGGAAATAAAAAAGCCGAAGGCATTGCTGCCCCCGGCTTAGGAAAGGAACGACGGAACGAGGCTTAGCCCTTGATCTCCTTATGCAGCGTATGACGGCGCAGGGAGGGATTGTACTTGAGCTTCTCGACCTTCTCTTGGGAAAGCTTCTTATTACGAGTGGTCATATAGCGGGAAGGGCGTTTGCCTTCTTTACGAGCTTCGGTGCACTCAATGATAACGGTTTCGCGGGCCATGGTGTGGGAGGTGGGTGAGGGTTAAGACTTGGGGAGGGCGACGGGTCGGTGCAAGCCCGAAAAAGAAACAGGGCAACCGCATGGGTCGCCCTGTTTACCAGCCTTTTGGCCCAAAAGTAAGCCGGTTGGCTTACTTCTTGTGGCGCATATCTTTCGAACGCTTACGACGTTTGTGCTTATTCATCTTCAAACGACGCTTCTTTTTGAGGCTTCCCATAGGTAGGTAGTGGTTCGCATCTAGGCGGGTGCTCGCCTGACAGTAAAGCCGAAACTAAGCAGAAATTCGAGTATCCGCCACCCAGGCCCCCGGGCCCCAGGCTTTCTTCACGTAATCAAAGACGGGAACTGCGTCCAGACCAGCCGGAACCAAGGCAAAGCAGGCACTTCCACTTCCCGTCATGCGAAATTCGACCCCATACGATTTGAGCAAGCTCTCAGAAGCCACCGAAAGGGCTAAGTGCTTAGAAAAGACGGCCGGCTGTAAATCATTCCCTAAAACCGAAGGATCGCCCGCCGGATGCGCCACCCATGCGTTAAGACGACTTTGGGCCCTATCGGCTGACTGATAAGCTGCCGAGTGAGCGAGTGCCGCATAGGCTTCGGGCGTGGAAATCCCAAAGGGCGGTTTGATCACCCACACCCGTTGACCGAGCAAAGCTTGGCGTGCTGCTTCCGGCAATGGAGCCAACCGCTCTCCCCGACCCAGCATGATCGCGCTTTGGCCTCGAATAAAATACGGGCAATCCGAGCCGACTAACGCCGCGATCTCTTCCAACTTTTCGAAACCCAACGGGGTCGGAGCTGCCCGATCAAGCAGGCGCAAGGCGGCCGCGGCATCGGAACTTCCTCCGCCCAAGCCGGCGCCATGGGGAATCCTCTTCGTCAGATGAAAACGGCCGAGGACGCAGTCAGGCTGATGTCGACGATAGGCCTGCACCGCTTTCATGACCAAATTGGTTTCGTCTAGCGGCAAAGTTGCGTCGTCGCAGGTCATAGACAACGGCTGCCCCACGTGCATAGCCAAATGGTCCGCAACGTTTAAGCTGACGACGAGACTAAGCAGTTCATGAAAGCCGTCGGGCCGCTTCCCGGTGACGGCAAGCGAGAGATTTAATTTCGCTGGAGCAGCTTCGACAAGCACGCACCTAAGTTAGTCGGCTCCGCCCTTGAGGCGAGGTCAATCCACCCGCGCTTCAAGGACGCGGATGAGCCTTACGATGCACTTCGCGCAAACGGGAAACCGTGAGGTGCGTGTAAATCTGCGTCGTCGAAAGCGAGGCGTGGCCGAGCTGCTCCTGCACCAGACGAAGATCGGCGCCATTCGAAAGCAGATGCGTGGCGCAAGCATGACGCAACTTATGCGGCGTGAGATCGGCCGGCAGACCCGCCAAGGCCAACTTCTTCTTTAACATCAGCTGAACGGCGCGCGGATGCAGCGGACCACCGCGGGCGGCCAATAAAAGCGGCGCGCCACGGACCACTGTGTTCCGTAAGGACAGGTAAGCCTGGACAGCTTGCACCGCAGTATCTCCAACCGGAATCACCCGTTCCTTGGAGCCCTTGCCGAGGACACGCACCAAGCCCGTACTGACTTCGAGGTCTCCGCCTTTTAATCCGCAAAGCTCTGACACGCGAAGACCGCCGCCATAAAGCAGTTCCAAGATCGCCTGATCACGAGCCGTTGTTTCTGCGGTCTCTTTTTCCGAAGCTTCAGGGGCCTCCATCAAAGCATCGGTCTGCACCTCGGTCAGGAACTTCGGCAAAGAGCGCGGAAGCTTTGGAAGAATCAAACCGGCGGCGGGCGTGGAATTAATGCCACCGCGCTCGCGCAGGTCGGAAAGGAACGCGCGTAAAGCCGAGACTTGGTTATGTACCGAACGACGGTCATGGGTCGATTGCCGCTCGATAACGAAATCGCGCAGATTGCGTGCCGATAATTTAGCCCAATCCCCTTCCCAGCCGCCGTCAGATTTCATCCAAAGAGCAAAGCCCTTTAAAGAACGACCGTACGTGAGACAGGTCCGGGGCGCCAAGCGCTTGCCCGCGAGCTGACGCGTCAGATAATCTGAGACCTCCTTTGAGCCCGGCCAATCCGTCGCTCCCCCGTCAGCCTGCTGGACGGGGTGTCGCTTCACTGGGGCTTTTTGCCGTGTTCGGCTTTCACCGTGATGCCGATGCCGCCGCGCACGCCAAAGGCGCCCGTAACTTCGCACCACACAGGATCGAGTACCGCCACGAGGTCATCGAGGATCTTGTTTGAGAGATGCTCGTGAAACATACCCTGCTGGCGATAACTCCAAAAATAGAGCTTCAAGGATTTGGATTCGACGATCCGCGGTCCTGGAATGTAGCGGATGGTGATTTTGGCGAAATCGGGCTGTCCGGTGGCTGGGCAGAGGCAAGTAAACTCTTCGGTCGATAATTCGACGATGTAATTCCGGCCCGCATGACGGTTTGGAAAGGACTCCAGCGTCTGCTGGGGTTTATTCTGGGTGTTCCCGAGGTGGGAAAGTCCTTGAAGGTCTTGGGGCTGCGTTGCCATGCGAACAGGGAAGCAAACCAACGCAAAGACACAAGCGGAGAACGCCATTCATTCTTAAACTTAGAGGAAACCTGCTTGCCTCAGAGCAAGCGTGCGGTTGCCTCAAATAGACCCACTTGCGCATGGAAGCCAGGCCACTAGCCATCCTCGGGGCCACCGGCTCCATCGGCACGACTACTCTCAACGTTGTCCGGGCTCACCCGCACCATTTACGCATTGCCGGATTAGCAGCCCACTCTCGATGGCGTGAACTACTCGGACCGGTGCATGAATTTGGCGTCAAGACGATTGCCCTCAACGACCCCAAGGCTGCGGCCGAGGCCCGGGCCTCCGGCGAATTTCCGTCCGGCACCCGCATTCTGGAAGGCAACGAGGGTCTCATTGAAATCGCCTGCCTGAAAGAGGTGGCCACGGTTGTCTCCGCCGTCGTCGGCACGGCCGGCCTCGCCCCCACGCTAGCCGCCCTCGCCGCCCGCAAAGACGTCGCCTTGGCCAGCAAAGAACTTTTGGTCCTCGCCGGCAAATTCGTCACCGAAACCGCGGGGCTTTCCGGAGCGCGCCTGCTTCCGGTCGATAGTGAACATAATGCAATCCACCAATTACTCCGCGATAAGCCGCGTGCCGAAATCGAACGCCTGGTCTTGACGGCTTCTGGCGGCGCATTTCGCGACACGCCGATCGAGCAGTTGAAAGATGTCACGCTCGAGCAAGCGCTACGGCATCCGAACTGGTCGATGGGCCCAAAGGTCACGATTGATTCTGCGACGATGGCGAACAAGGGCCTCGAGCTCATCGAAGCCCGTTGGCTTTTCGACCTCCCACCCGAAAGGATCGATATCGTGATCCACCCGCAAAGCATCATCCATTCGATGATCACGCTGACCGATGGCAGCATGCAGGCCTTACTTTCGCCACCCTCGATGGCCTACCCAATTCAGGACTGTCTGCTATACCCGAGAAGATTGCCCTGCCCCGCCCCCCGCCTCGATCTCGCCCAAGCGCTTACCCTGACCATCGCGCCCCCCGCGCCCGCCCGCTACCCTTGTTTAGGATTGGCACGCCATGCCGCCATCCAAGGGGGTACCGCGCCGGCCATCTTTAACGCTGCCAATGAAATCGCGGTCGCAGCCTTTATTGCGGGGAAAATACGCTTTACTGGCATTGCCGAATTAGTCGGACAGACCCTCGCCGCCTGCCCCATCCAGGAGCCAAATTCACTGGCGGACGTCCTCGCAGCCGACACTGAAGCTCGCATCGTTGCGTCAAGGCTCGCCCTTAAGCTCTCCCACTGAAATAACCCCCTCCCCCTCTTTTATGGATAACTTCTCTTTCAGCGACCTTCTAGGCTCAATCTGGGGCATCGCCCTTGTCGCTATCTTTTTCGGTGGCTCGATCTTCGTCCACGAACTCGGCCACTTCCTCGCCGCCCGCAAGCGCGGCCTGAAGATCGAACGTTTCTCCATCGGCTTTGGCCCGCGCCTCTTCGGCTGGACGGGAAAAGACGGGGTTGATTATCGCGTTTCGATTATACCCCTTGGCGGCTATGTCGCCCTTCCTCAACTCGCCGAGATGGAAGGTATTGAAGGTGCCAGCAGCGAGGAAGCTGAGAAGCTTCCGAAAATATCTTATACAGACAAGATGATCGTGTCCGTCATGGGTGCGGTTTTTAACGTTATTTTTGCATTCGTCTTAGCGTGCATCCTTTGGGCGACGGGCATGCCTGTCCCCGAAGGCAGCGGGAGCACGACGATCGGCTACGTTCCGAAACAAATCATCACCAGCGCTGGCCACCTGTCTGAACTAGGCCTCGGCCAAACCGTCCCTGGCCCAGGCTTTACCGCCGGTCTTCGCTCGGGAGACAAGATCCTCTCCGTGGACGATAATGCGGTTTCGACTTTCACCCAAATCGGGGAAGCTGTTATGCTCGGCAACCGGAAAGACTCCCAAGGCAACCCCACGGCGACCTTTATCATCGAGCGCAACGGAGAGAAGAAAGAATTCGTCGTGCAACCGGCCCGAATCGAAGTAAACAGCCATACGGGCGACCGTATCCGGAGCGCCGGCATCCAACCTCGCACTTCCGTGATCATTGACCGGCCGATGCCGGGTTCGCCGGCGGAAAAAGCCGGCCTCCGCCAAGGCGACGAAGTGCTTTCCGTAGATGACCTGCCCGTCAATAATACCACAGAATTCAGGGAGCTACTTCGCGTTGGCGGCACAAGAGCGCGGCAGCTGCTCATCGAACGCGATGGTGGAGTCCGGGAACGCATTTCGATCACGCCCTGGGTCGGCACGACCGTCAATCCCGTCAGCGTCATTTCTTATGGTGACGAAAAGCGCCGTCATTCCTTAATTGTCTTACCCGTCACCCACGACCTACTCACCAAGGACGCTACCGCTAAACGCGATCAGCTAATGGTCCTCGGCATCTCGCCGGAAGATAGCACTTTGTCCGACGCACTCCGTATCGGGACCATCATCGATAAGGTCGATGGCAAAGAATTGGCGGTCGTCCGCTCGCTAGAAGACCTCGATAAGGCCGGAGCTGGTCCACCCCGCGACCTCACGCTCTATTGGAAACATTCCAACGGAGACGCGGGCAATATCTCCTTGAAGAACGCGGAGATCCATCGCGGCAAGCCCATCGAACACGCCCAGATCGGGGCTTACTTCCTCAGCGTACCCGAACTGGCCTACCGCAACCCTTGGGAGACCTGCGCCGGTATCGTTAAATCGACCTTCACCACCTTAGGCCGACTTTTCGACCGAGGGTCGGACATCCAGGTCAAGCAACTCGCTTCCGTAATTTCGATTACGAAGACTTATTACAACCTCTCCGAAGACATCCGCCGCGTGCTCTGGTTTACCGTCCTCATTAATCTGAATCTTGCCGTCTTGAATCTGTTGCCGATTCCGGTCCTCGATGGCGGCCATATGCTCATCGCGACGATTCAGCGCTTCACGAAGGGCATACTGAATAATAAGGCCGTTATCATCCTGCAGTATACGTTCATGGCCCTTCTGCTCAGTCTGATGGCTTACATCATCCTGCATGACGTGCGTCGTTGTTCCGGTGACAGCGAATTGCAATTGCGCCAGCAGCTTCTCGAACGGCACGTGTATAAGCCAGTCGAGTATTCGAAAAAGTAAGCGTATCGGACGGCGTCAGTTGGCCTGTCGTCACTGGGATGTAGGACTTCTGACACCCCACGCGCCCGCTTTCGGCTCGTCCCAAGGAACTAATCGGCTAAAACCAGGGTCATACCCCCATGGAAAAGCCCCTCCCCGAAAACTCCCGCCGTCAGTTCCTCGGTAGCCTTGGCGCCGCCTTCGCCGCCCTGGCGATTCCGGCCTCCCTCGGCGCCGCCCAAGCCGCGGCCGACGCCGCGGGTAATCCGATCGCAAAGAAGACGATTACGAATCCGTACGTCTATAAATTCGCGATCGGCAAGTTCGAGGCGTGGTCCATCAGCGACGGCTACGGCACTTTCACCAAAGGTGTAACAAAGAAAATGTGGCCGCCAGACGAACGTGCCGAGATGACCAAGGCCCTCGTGGCCGTCGGCGAACGTCCGGACGACATGACGCTCTACGTTAATATCCTGCTGCTGCGTAAGGATAAGGAAGTGATTCTCGTCGACGCCGGTTTCGGCCCCCACAAGAACCAGAACTGGGGCTGGCTCGCCGATGCGATGGACACCATCGGTATCGATTTCAAAGACGTGACCCACGCCTTGCTCAGCCACTCGCACATCGACCACATCGGCGGCCTCGCCAGTGGCGGTAAGATCCTCTTCCCCAACGCGGCCGTCCACGTCCTCAAGGAGGAAGTCGAGTTCTGGCGCGGCAAGGAACCCGACTTCTCGAAGTCGCACCGCACCGACGATATTAAGCAGATGATCAAGAATGTCCGCGGCTCGTTCGACACACTCCAGCCGAACCTGGTTATCCATAAAGATGGCGATCAGATCCTCGACGGTGCGATCACGATCATCGCCGCCCCGGGCCATACCGACGGCCATGCGATCTTCCGCATCAAGTCGGAGAACGAATCCCTCCTTCACGTCTCGGACCTTGCCCACAATCACGTGCTGATGCTCGAAAACCCGAACTGGTTCATCGACTTCGACCATAATCCAGCCGTGGCCATCGCCACCCGCAAGAAGGTCTTCGCCGAGATCGCGGTCACCAAGGAACGCGCCTACGGGTTCCACCTCCCTTGGCCCGGCCTGGGCGTCGTGACCCCTAATGGCCGCAAGGGCTACCAGTGGATTCCGGCATCCCATCGCTGGGATTTCTGACGCTCGTTGACGGCTGAGGGCAAAGGGGTTGTGATACCCCCATGTCCTCGGACTATTGTCCCTCCCGCCACCGCACTGTCCGCCGCCTCACCCGCGTCGTGAAAGTGGGTGGCGTGGCCGTGGGCGGCCTGAATCCGATTCGACTCCAGTCGATGACGACCTCGGACACCGAGGACATCGCGGCAACGCTGGCCCAGGCCATTCGCCTCGCTGAGGTAGGTTGCGAGATTATCCGCATCACAGCCCCCAATAAGGCCGCGGCCATCGCGCTGAAGGATATCCACCGGCAGTTCCGCGCGGCGGGCTTCAACCAGCCGCTCGTCGCCGACATCCATTTCCTGCCGGTCGCGGCGATGGAAGCCGTCGAACACGTCGAGAAGGTACGCGTGAACCCCGGTAATTACGCCGACAAGAAGAAGTTCGCGGTGCTGGAATACACCGACGCAGCCTATGCCGAAGAGCTGGAACGCCTGCATGAAGCCTTCACACCATTGGTGCTCCGTGCCAAGAGCCTCGGTCGTTCGCTGCGCATCGGCACCAACCACGGTTCGCTCTCCGATCGCATCATGAACCGCTTCGGTGACTCGCCGAACGGAATGGTGGAGTCGGCCCTCGAATTCATCCGCATCGCCGAATCCCACGGTTTCAAGGACATGATCCTGTCGATGAAGTCTTCGAACCCGAAGGTGATGGTCGAGGCCTACCGCCTGGCCGCCGCCCGCATGACGGACCTCGGTATGGATTACCCGCTGCATCTGGGGGTGACCGAAGCCGGCGAAGGCGAAGACGCCCGCATCAAATCCGCCATCGGCATCGGCTCGCTGCTCGCCGACGGCTTGGGCGATACGATTCGCGTCTCCCTGACGGAAGACCCTTGGCACGAAATCCCGGTCTGCAAAGAAATCGTCAGCCGAGCCGAAGGCTTCGCCGCCCTTGGCGCCGCTTCGACGGTCAAGCTTCCCGCCGACCCGGCCGACCCGTTCTCCTTCGTACGCCGCGAGACGGAGCTCATCGCACTTTCATCGAACTGCCTCGCGGGCTCGGGAGAAGTCCCGCGCGTGATCGTTCGCAGCATAGCCGGCCTCGCGGATTGGCAGGCCGCGGCGAAGGAGATCCTCGACGTGCATGCCGCCCAACGGGAAGTCCGCGCGGAAGGCCTGCTCCTGCGCCTGGATGATACCGCCCATGCCGCCGGCCTGCGTTCCTTGCGCAAAGCTCTCGGACAGTCCGTGCCGACACTCTGGATTGAGACGAGTCTTTCCCCGGCTGAATTCCCCCTTGACGGCTCCGGAAGCCGCCTCGTGGTCGTGAAGGCCTTCGCCGCCGGCGATGCCGCCGCCGTCAAAGCCTGGGGCGAAGCCGTGGCCAAGCACGACGCCATCCTCG
>CAILOT010000068.1:0-24543 GCA_903835965.1 uncultured Opitutia bacterium | reverse complement strand
GAGGCACGCCGAGCCACGCTCCTTGCTTAATTCGTAACGCCTTTTGTTTAGCGGCAGCAAGCGACTCGATCAGCTTCGCACCGACGAGCGCCTTGGTCATGGCTTTTACTTCAACATCCCTTCCAATGCGGGCTTTCGGATTAAGGAACGCCTTCTTGACCTTGCGGCCAACGCCGGGATTCCAACGGCGGCGAAAATATTCTACTTCAGCGAGCTCGGGCATGACCCTGAATGTATCAGGTTACTAATAGGCGCAACCCGCGCATTGCCTTTTATCGCTGGCGTAACCTGGCTCCGGTCGCTTGATTGTACGGATGCATCAGGCCAATCCGTCGCGCTACGCCGAAACATCCTTCCAGGCACGTTGCGGGAAATCCGGCTTACATCTGCCAAAGATTTCCCTCGGGCTTTGGCATAACTTCGGAAGCGTCGACGATTACGCGACGGCCCGCTCCATTGCCCTGCGCGCCTTCGACCTCGGCGTCACGCATTTCGACCTCGCGAATAATTATGGCCCCGCACCAGGGACGGCCGAAATGACGATGGGGCGTATCCTCCGCGAAGACTTAGCCGCCTATCGCGACGAACTGATCATCTCGACCAAAGCAGGTTACGCCATGTGGCCGGGACCCCATGGGGACTTCGGATCACGGAAGTATCTTTTGGCTTCGCTTGACCAATCGCTCAAACGGATGGGCCTGCCCTACGTGGATATCTTTTATAGCCACCGCCGCGACCCGAATACACCGATGGAAGAGACCATGGGTGCTTTGGCTATGGCGGTGAAATCGGGCAAGGCGCTCTACGCGGCGGTTTCTAATTATAATGCGGCGGATACCGCGCGGGCCTGTGCGATCTTACGCGACTTGGGGACGCCCTGCGTCGTTCATCAGCCGAAATATAGCCTGTTCGTGCGCACACCCGAAGAGGGCTTGCTTGATACCGTAGAAAAAGAAGGCATCGGGTGTGCGGTCTTTTCTCCGCTGGCCCAAGGACTTCTAACGGATCGATATTTGTCCGGCATTCCGACGGATGCTCGCGCCGGCAAAGCCCATGGCTTTTTACGCCCCGAGCAGATCAGCGATGCGAAACTGGCTCAAGTGCGCGCGCTGAGCGTCATCGCCAAAGAACGCGGTCAAAGCCTGGCGTCCATGGCCATCGCTTGGGTCTTGCGTGATAAACGCGTCACCTCCGCCATCATTGGAGCCAGCAAAATCAGCCAGCTGGAGCAGTGTGTGGCGGCAGCATCCTCCGATACGCTGACTTCGGATGAATTAAAGCGGATCGACGCCATCTTGGCTGGATAAGCCAATCGGTGATTGTCCCCAGATAGGTCTAAGCCAATTTGAAACCATGTCAGCTGGTCCTGCCCTACCCTTCAAAATCAGCGTCCTCGTGTTCCTGCATGACGACGCGGGACGCTTGCTGCTAATCCAGCGCACCAAGGCCCCGAACTTGGGTTGCTGGAGTCCCCCCGGCGGAAAGTTAGAAACGGGCACGGGTGAGTCGCCGTTCGAATGCGCCGTTAGGGAAGTCGCGGAGGAAACGGGGGCGACAATTACGTCCTCGGACTTGCATCTCTTCGGTATGATCTCGGAAAAAGGTTACGAAGGCCAATCGCACTGGTTGATGTTCCTGTTTGATTGCCGCAAGCCCGTGAACGGAGTTCCGCCGACGATTGACGAAGGCCATTTCGGATTCTTCGCCCGGGAAGAAATTTCGAAGATTCAGATTCCGGCCTCTGACCTTACGCTCATTTGGCCGGTCTGGGATGAGCATCGGCGGGGCTTCATCGCGTATCGCGCGGAATGTCATCCGGGACAACCGCTCCGGATGATCGTCGAAGAAACCCAGCGTCACCCTCATTTGGACTAGCCATGGACGCCACCGGATCGGAAGCGGAGTTTAAGCGAACGAATCGCAAACCAGCCTACCCGATCGGCGAAGATCTCCGAGCCTACCTTGCGCGCGAAGGCCGCGAAGTACCCTTACCCGTTTCCTACGCACAGCTGCGAAATTTCAATGCCGCCATGCCGTTACTGGAGCGCGGTCAAGATACCCTCTGGGAAACCGTAGCTTATGCGCGGGAAGAGATGGACCGGCTTTCCCAGGGCCTGCTGGAAACCTATGCGCTGCTGCGTGGCGAAGGTGGTATTAAAGTTTTCAGCCACGTCTATGTGGATCGGGTGGATTTTTGCTCATTCGGTAATTCACAACCTTTCCGCGTACGCATCGTCAACGCCTACAACGAGAATCACGATTACTTCTACGTGAAGATCGGTGATGCGTCGCGCGTTTGCGGCTTGGAACTCGAACACCTCCTTTCCCCAAATCGGATGCTTTATCTGACGTGGGGAGATACCTTAGTTGAAGAACATGTGACGGGCATCCCAGGGGATATCTTCGCCGACAAATGGCTCGAGGCCGGGCAACATCACCCCGTCCGTCTGGCCAAAGAGCTGATCAAATTCGAAGAGCGTTGCCTCGTCCGACTCTTGGGCGACATGCGGGCCTATAATTTCGTCATCGCCGTCACGCCGGACTTCGACGCCACCGCCATCCGGGTGAGGGCCATGGATTTCGACCAACAGAGCTACGATGGTCGACTACGCTTCTATCTCCCGGGGTCATTTAAAGAGAACCGGCCTTTTGCACAGCTTTGTGCCAAGCACATCAATGCTGCCTCGGCCGCCCAATACCGCCGCGAAGAGCAATCCCTCATTCACCGCCGCCACCTCGCGGCGCCCGATCGCGTCAAAGACTTGCTTGCGGCCATGCGGTCAAACCAACTGACCACCCCCGAAAAAGCCCGAGAGTTAGCCGATGGGCTGGCCGACTACCACCGGGACCCCGCTTTCCGTCAGCAAACCGATATGGCGGGCCTAATTGAAGCAAGCCTCGGCCGTCTTGACCGAGTTTTGCGCTCTTAGAAATAGTAAGCGCTGGACAGGACGCGCGCCGAGCCGACAAACTCGGAAGCCTGCGATGAGCGACTCTTTAAGGCATGAATGCGGCATTGCCCTGGTAAGGCTGACCAAGGACCTGAAGTGGTATCAGGAGAAGTATGGCACGCCGTTGCATGGGTTTAATCAGTTATTTCTCCTCATGGAGAAACAGCATAACCGCGGCCAAGATGGCGCAGGTATCGGTTGTGTTAAGATTGGGGCAGAAAATGGTGAAGCCTTCCTCTTCCGTGACCGGGAAATCGGCGCCCAAGGCCTGACGCAAATCTTCACCCGCCAGATTAAGACCTACGCCGATAAGGTCCGCGAAGCGACCATCGTACCGGAGTTTCCGGAAACCGTTAAGCGTCACTTCGATTTCGGCGGCGAACTCCTACTGGGCCACCTTCGTTACGGGACCTCGGGTACGTTTGATTCCGTCTCGTGCCACCCTTACGCCCGCAAATCCATTTGGCCGACCCGCAACCTGCTCGTCGCCGGCAATTTCAACCTGACGAATACGACCGAGCTGAACCATTCGCTCACCGAGCGCGGCGCCCACGTCATCTATTCCACCGATACCCAATCGATCCTCGAAGAGATCGGCTTCTGGCTTGATGAGGAACATGATCGACTTTTCAAGGCCTTCAAAGACCAAGGGCTCGAAGGTACTGCCGTCCAAGCCGAAATTTCGAAGCACCTCGACGTCGGCAACGTCCTACGCAAGGCCGCCAAGAATTGGGATGGCGGCTATGCTATCGCTGGTCTTATTGGAAACGGCGATAGCTTCGTCGTCCGCGATCCAAACGGCATCCGCCCTTGCTGGTATGTACGTACGGATGATTTAATTGCCGTCGCCTCCGAACGGGTCGCGTTGATGACCATCGTCGGAGCCGAACAGGCCGAGGTACATGAATTACCTCCCGGATGCGCTTTGATCATGAAGGCTGACGGCAGGCATATGGTTGAATCCATCCATGCTCCCGCGGAACGTCGCCATTGCTCCTTTGAGCGCATTTACTTTTCCCGCGGTAACGATCCCGAGATTTACGCCGAACGTAAGGCGCTCGGTGCCGCCTTGGCGGATGACGTCATCGCGCAAATCCGCGACGACCATGACCACGCGGTGTTCTCTTACATCCCCAATACCGCTGAAATCGCTTGGTACGGCTTGATGGAAGAGCTCCGCAAACGGCGGCGTTCCCAGGTGCGGCACCAACTCGTCGAGGCGCAACGCGCCGGCAAACTCGACGAAGCCATGATTGATAAGCTCGTCTTGGGCGGTTGGCCGCGGGGCGAAAAAGTCGCGCATAAGGACGTCAAGCTACGCACCTTCATTTCCCAGGAAAAAAACCGGATGCAGATGGCATCCCACGTCTACGACATTTCCTACGGCACCGTCCGGGCGGGCGATACCCTGGTCTGTGTCGACGATTCGATCGTGCGCGGCACGACGTTACGCCAATCTATCTTACGAATCCTGGCCCGGCCTAATCCTAAGCGCATCGTGATCGCTTCCACGGCTCCGCAGATCCGCTACCCGGACTGTTACGGCATCGATATGTCCGAAATGGGTAAATTCTTGGCCTTCCAAGCGACCGTCGCCCTTTGCAAAGATCGAGGCATGCATGACCTCTTGCGTGAAGTTTACGAAGACTGCATCGCCCAAGCGAAGAAGCCCACGAAGGAAATGAAAAACCACGTGAAGCGTTTGTATGGGGCTTTCACTGAGATTGAAATCGCCGCGAAGTGCGCCGAGTTGGTTTATCCGACGAAGTGCGACTGGAAGGGCGAGCTCGTCATTGTCTTCCAGAAGATTGAGGCGCTGCATAAGGCCTGCCCGACGAGTCTGGGTGATTGGTATTTCACGGGCGACTACCCTACCCCGGGCGGCCTAGGCGTGCTCAACCGCGCCTACATCAATTACTGGGAGAAGCGCGAAGGCCGCTCCTACTAATCAGACGTAAAGTCGGTGGGCTGACGTACGTGCCCGAAACGCTTCGGCGTCGGCATTCCACTGTGCCATCCAGCGCCCGAGGTCGACCTTGCCGCCGCGCAGGCGTAATTCTTCAAAGAAGGCTTCGCTGCCGACGTGCTTGATGAACAATTCGCGCTCCGTCTTCGAGACGCGCGCAAACGGATTGTTCGTGTCCCAGAGTGCCGCCTGCTGCATCATGTGCAGCGATATAGCCGTCGGCCGCAACTTACCCCAGTCGCTCACGGCCAGATAGACTCCCTGCGTGCCGTCGGGCATCACTTTGGGTTCAAGCGTCAGGCCGGGCACCGTATTGCCTAAAGCCGCGACGAGATCGGCGGCATGGCGACGAGCATATTTGATAAACCGGAAGTGCATCTGATCCCCGAATGAATGGCTGAAATCACCGACGATGCAGCCGAGGCCGACCATCGCATAACCCAAAGCGGCTTGTGCGGTCGGAATACGTGGAGAAGTCGGCGTCCAATTTAATCCGGTAAGATTCCAGGTCATCGAGCGACGCCAGCCTCGCATCGTAATAACCTCCAAGACGCCACGACGGCGATGAGCATCATCGATTTCCAGAATACCTGGAGTGGCCACGGCCCACTTGGCAATCTCTCCGATAGTTAACCCGTGCACGTAGGGCGTCTCGTAAGCACCGACATAGCTCTTCCATTTGCGGTCGAGGAAAGGGCCATCAACTTTTTCGCCACCCAAGGGGTTGGGTCGGTCGAGCACGATGACGCGAATCGGCCGCTCCAGCGCGAAACACGCTTCAATGACGTAGCGCATGCAACTGATATAAGTATACGAGCGCGACCCGACGTCTTGGAAATCGATCACGATGGCATCCAGCCCTTCGAGCATTTCCGGCGTCGGCCGGCGCGTGGCGCCGTACAGAGAATAAATCGGCAGCCCCGTTCGGGCATCCTTGGCATTCTTCACGACGACTTCGGCGGCGGCGTTACCATCAATGCCGTGTTCGGGGCCAAATAATTTCGTTAATCGCACGCCTGGGGCACGGGCGAGAACATCGACCGTGCGAAGGCCATTGCCATTCACGCCGGCGCGGTGGGTCACCAAACCGCAACGGACACCGCGAAGGGAGGCGAAACCATCCGCTTCCAGCGCGTCGATGCCAAGTTGGATGCGTCCGCCAGAATTCAGGGGGATATTATTTGGGGGGGCGATTGGCCCGGCGGCGCAGCCAGGAATCAAGGCAGCGCCCATCGTGCCCAAGGCGGTCAGGTGAAGAAACTCTCGACGGTCCATATGATAAGTAAGGCGACCCATCCTCTTTACTTTCCCGCCGGGTTCAAAGGTAGATTTATGATTTCGCCGTCGTCGCCCAGGCGTTTGGAAAATCCATTTGCAGACCAAGCCCCAGCCGACACCTTGCTGACATGCGCGTTGCCCTCCTTGGCTCTGGTCGCGGCTCCAATGCCGAAGCCGTCCTTCGCGCCCAGGCGGACGGCCGACTGGGTCAGGCCAAAGTCGTGGGTATCTATTGCGACAACCCCACCGCCAAGATGCTAGAGCTCGGACCCCGGTTTGGCGTCCCGGCCCAATTCCTCGATACCGGCACGTTTAAAACAAAATTCTCCCCGGAACGAGAGCATGCATGGGCCGAAGCTTTAGTCGCGGCTCGCGTCGATTTGGTCGTTCTCGCGGGCTTCATGCGTGTCATCAAGGCCCCTCTCCTTGAGGCCTTCGCAGGCCGGATCATCAATCTGCACCCAAGCCTGCTTCCGGCCTTCCCCGGACTGGACGCCATCGGCCAAGCTTGGACGGCCGGCGTTAACGAAAGCGGCTGTACCGTTCATTGGGTTAATGCCGACATCGATGGCGGAGCTCATCTTGGACAAAGTCGGGTACGCCGCGAATCTGGAGATACTCTTGAAAGTTTTTCCCAAAAAATCCATGCGGCGGAACATCTGCTTTTGCCATCCGTTATTGCCCAACTAAGCCAAAGTTTGTCCCGATGATTGAACTTCGCTCCCCCATCCATGAGGACATGGTACAACCCTTGGAGGATCATTTCTGCGAATTAACACGATCTTCTTGGATGCTTTTCCATGAAGGCCCAGGGAAGCCCCATTTCGTCATGGGGTATTTCGAAACCAAAGCCGAAGCCGACGAGGCTTGGGTCGGCCTGCGCAAAGCGTTCAAGAAGCTCCCGGAGAATTACGAAGAAACCGTTCTCGCCGACAAGGACTGGAAAGAGGCCTACAAAGAACATCTCAAGCCTTGGGATTACGGTCGGCTTCACTGGGTCCCCGCCTGGATGCGCGGACAATATGCCGTGCCAGCCGGCGCGGCCGTCATCTGGTTCGACGCAGGCCTGGCGTTCGGAACCGGAGATCATCCCACGACCCGCCTCTGTGCCATCCGACTCATGGATTTTCTCGACTCCCATGCCGCTGCCAAAGTATCCGTAACGGATGCAGGATGTGGGTCTGGCATCCTCGCTCTTTCCGCCGTCAAGCTTGGCTGCGGTCGCATCGCTGGGTTTGATCGCGACCCAGAATCCGTCCGCGTGAGCGTAGCCAACCGCAAAGACAACGGTATCGCCGATGATGCCGTCGCTTTCCATCATGCGGGACTGGAGGAAGGCTTTAAGCTTACCGGCCAAGCGGATGTCGTCTTGGCGAATATCATCAGCGACGTCCTCTGCATCTATGCCGATAACCTCATCGCTTCGGTCAGTCCCGGCGGCGTCCTCGCATTGAGCGGCATCTTAGCCAAGGAACAAGAGGCGGTGCGGACGCATTTTGAAGCCAAGGGCCGCGAAGCCTGGGGTGAGGGCATGAAATCTGACGGACGCATCATGGGCGAATGGAGCGACGTCGCCTTATTCCGTCCGCTCTGAGGCGTTTGCCATCACCGCTCTTCCCTCTTCTCTCTTCGTCATGAATGATGTCACCGCCCAAAGAATCCGCTACGCTCGCTTGATCACCCTGCTCTTCGGCGCTCTTTGCTTAGGGCTCGGAATCAATGAGTTGGTCGGAGGTATCGTTCTCGGTCCGCTCCATCTTGCACCGCGATGGAATCCAGCGGTGGTGACTTTTCCTGTCACGCTTCGCGTCGAATCATGGTTCCTGATCGCTTACGCCGGCCTGTTATTTCTTCCTTGGCGATCCATCGTCGACCGCAAAACCTGGAATGTTTTATTCTCCATCCTTTGCGTCACCTCAGTGATTTTTGCTTTTGCGATGATTAGTGAAGTGATGGCTAAGAATTACATAGCGCAGGCCGCGCACATGAAGGCCAAGATTCCCGTCTTCCAGGCTATCCTGCTATTCCTGAGCTTAGGCCAGATTCCCCTGGAGCTCTTCAGCCGTAAGCCGGAGTTGCTCGACTGATCAGAGCGCGGCGAACATCTGAGGCCAGGGTATAAACCAAGGCCAGACGAGGACGATTACTAGGAAAGAAACGGCGATCCCCTTGGGAATTTCGGCTTGGCGATTGGTGACAAGACGAGGTGCGGCATAAGTAATCAGCCATACCGATTTATAGATTACCTGGAAGACGAGCAACCAAACGAAACTTCCTGGCCAGAATACGCCGAGGGTGGAACATGCGAGGATGGCGAGCCAAAGGGAGCCAACTAGCGTTCGCCAGCCAACGCTTTCTACGAAGGCTCCCTGATCTGTAACCGATGCCTTAAACAAGGTGCCGAAACCAACCGGGACCAAAATCAGGATGTTCGCCCAGAACAAGCACGGCACGGCCGACATGGATTAAAGCGCGGCGTGCAGGGCTTCGGCTCGACGAATCGCTTCTTCGAGCGTCGAAGCCGTGACGGTGATGTGGCCCATCTTGCGGCCAGGGGCAGCCTTGCCCTTGTCATAAAGGTGCAGTTTTGCGGAAGGTTCGGACAGTACCTTAGTCCAGTCGGGCTCTTGTCCGCCGCGCCAAAGATCGCCAAGCAGGTTCACCATCGCGGAAGGAGCGAGTGGCTTGGTCCCACCGAGCGGCAGGCCGCACACCGCACGGATATGTTGCTCAAACTGACTCGTCTGATGGGCGTCGAAAGTCTGGTGACCGCTATTGTGCGGGCGGGGGGCTAGTTCATTCACGATGATCCGGCCTTCCTTCACAAACATCTCCACGGCGAGAAGCCCGACGAGATTGATTTTATCCGCGATACTCACGGCCAAATCTTTGGCTTCTTTGCTCGTGCTCTCGCTGATCCGGGCGGGAGAAATCGATAGGTGTAAGATGTGATTACGATGGATGTTCTCCGCTGGGTCGTACACGGCGGTACGTCCATCGACCGTGCGAGCGACGAGCACCGAAATCTCCATCTGAAAAGGGACCCAGGCTTCGAGTACGGCCACCGGTGCGCCGATTTTTTCCCAGGCCGCCTTAAGGTCGGTAGCGTCGGTCGGTAATTTGACCTGGCCTTTGCCATCGTAGCCAAAATCCGCAGTCTTCAACACGCAGGGGAACCCGATTGATTTCACCGCGGCTTGCAATTCAATCAAAGATGAAACCACGGCGAAGTTCGCGCAAGGGATGCCAGAGGCGCGGAGGAATTCCTTTTCTCGACGTCGGTTCTGGCAAATCGCCAGCACGTTAGCCGAGGGGTGACACGGAACTGATTTGGCGAGAAACTCGACGCTCGCCGGCGGGATATTTTCGAATTCTAAAGTGATCCGACCACAGCCCGACGCAAAACGCTGGAGCGCGGTGGTGTCGTTCCATTCCGCCGTGATATGCTCATCTGCCACGCCGGCGGCACAAGCGCTCGCGGAGGGGTCGAAAGTCCGCACCTTATATCCCATACGTCGGGCCGCCAAAGCGGACATCCGTCCAAGCTGTCCGCCGCCTAAGATCCCAATCGTGCCTCCTGGAAATAATGGACGCTCCATGGCTTAGCGCTTCTTTGCGCCTTTTTTTCCGGGTAGCGGATTCGCCAAGACCGCCTTCGTCTGTTCGGCGCGGTAATGATCGAGCTTCACGGCTACCTTTAAGTCGGAGAGGGCTAGGATCGCGGCGGCGCCCAAGGCAGCGTTAATAGCACCCGCCCGCCCAATCGCGAAAGTATGCACCGGCACCCCGGCAGGCATCTGGACGATGGAGAGCAAGGAATCGATGCCGTCCAAAGACTTGGACTGCACGGGTACGCCTAAGACTGGAAGAGAAGTCATTGCTGCAACCATGCCGGGCAAATGCGCGGCACCGCCGGCACCAGCGATGATGATTTTTAACCCCCGTCGCCGTGCAGCCAGAGCGTAATCTTTCAGCTTCATCGGCGTCCGATGGGCACTCACCACTTCGGCTTCAAAGGGGATTCCGAGGAGTTTAAGCGTATCGGCCGCGTTGACCATCGTCTCCCAGTCGGACTGCGAACCCATGATGATGCCCACCTGCGGGCTGGAAGAAGATGAGCGAGCCATGCCTTTAGCGTGCGACTCTCGGCTCATCTGTGAAGCCAGAACCTTAAAATCTATTCCACGTAGGGAACGTATTCAGGGACGAGCGCCTTTATCCCCTGCTTACACGCATTAAGGTCTTGGCCCAATAATCGCTGCACCCCGTCTACCACCTCGGCGAGACGGGCATAAGATGCGGGAGGGGTGATAAATCGGTAAATCCTCGGGTGGGACGTGGGCTGATAGGACTCCCCTTCGTGCTGTAGTTCTTCCACTAATTTTTCTCCGGGTCGGAGGCCGACGATCTTGATCTCGATGTCGATATCTGGGCGGAACCCGCTGAGTTCGATTAACTGTCGAGCCACTTCGGCTATTTTCAATGGTTTGCCCATTTCCAATACGAGAATTTCTCCAGTTTGACCTAGCGTCGCGCATTGCAAGACCAGCCCCACCGCCTCAGGGATGGTCATGAAATAACGCTGCACGTCGGGATGCGTCAACGTAACGGGCCCACCTGCCATGATCTGTTTTTTAAATAGCGGGATGACGGATCCAGATGAGCCAAGGACATTGCCAAAGCGGACAGCGCAAAATTTTGTGCTGTTCCCCGGGCGGGCCTGCATCGCCTGCACGACCATCTCCGCCAATCGTTTCGTGGCGCCCATCACGTTGGTGGGGTTAACGGCCTTATCTGAAGAGATCAGGACGAACTGCTCTGCTTTAAACTCTGAGGCTAGATCCGCGACCAAGGCGGTGCCGAGTGCGTTATTCTTGAGCGCCTCGCCTGGCTGGGATTCCATCATGGGCACATGCTTGTGCGCGGCCGCATGCAAGACCAAGCTCGGGCGATATCGCTGGAAGATTTCGCGCATCCTGGAAGGGTCGGTAACATCCCCAATCAGCGGGGTGATTTTTGCGTAATGGGCTTTCTCAATGAGTTCTTGCTCGATTTGAAAAAGAAGAACCTCGCATTGATCGACAAGGATCAGGCGAGCGGGCCCGCGGGTTGAAATCTGGTGACAGATTTCGCGGCCGATGCTTCCGCCGGCCCCAGTCACCAAAACCGTCCTACCCTCGATCATCGAGGAGATTGCGGCATTATCCAGGAGGGCGGGCTCGCGGCCTAATAAATCTTCGACGGAGACCGGCCGGAGATCGGTGGCTCTTACTTTACCGCCAGCCAACTCCGTAAGCGAGGGTATCGTCAGAACGCGTAAGTTATGAGTCGAGGCCAAGGCGCTAATCTCTCGGATCCGCTTCACACTAGATATCGGCAAGGCCAAAACAAGTTCGGTGACTCCCATTTTTTCGTTTAATTCCGGAATCATCTCCGGAGAACCGATGACCCTGATGCCATGGACATCTAGGCCTTGTTTTTCGATATTATCATCCAAAAAACAGACCGGTAAAATCCCGTGCCCGCGACGTGCCAAGAGATTGGCGACTAATTCCGCCCCGGTCTGCCCCGCACCGATGATCGCCACTCGCTCCTTGGTGCCGCGCGCGGCGTTATCTTTTCCCCAAAAACGTTCGCGGATGGCGCGGATAAAAACCCGGAAGCCGACAAAAATAACCAGCGATATATTGAAGTCGGTGAGAATGACGCCGCGCGGGAGCTTGAAACACTGGAATTGATCCAGGCCCCCGATGAAAGTGGCGATTAAAAATATGGTGACAGAGGTGGCGGCAAGCGCGAGCGTCAGCCGGATAGCCTCCGGCAAGCGGAAGTAGTAAAAAACCCCCCGAAATTGACCGACTAGGCTCAAAGCGGTGATTTTAAGCGGCACGACCCAGAGCAAAGCCAATGGACGCTGGATATTGAGAAATTGGTCAGCTGTCGTGACATCAATCAAGCCCCCAGTCACAAAGGCACCAAAGCGGAACTCATAGGAAAACCATAAGCAAAGTCCCGCGAGGGCACCGTAAATCGCGGAAAAAAAGGTGACACGCTGGATATTACTAACGGGCTTCGGCATGAGGTAGTTATTAGGCTCCCACACTGTTTCGGGCTATAATATTAATCAACGATTATGCGGAATCCTAACGTCCTTCTTTTCTCTCGATTGTTGACGCTTCTTACCGCTAACCCCGGCGCGGCCGGAGAAGTTACACTGCCCCCGACGACCTGCCCCAGGCCGGCGACGGTTTCGGTATCTGTCCATTCTTCGACATTCCCCAAAATATCGTAAAGGCCCAAGGCGTTAGGCTGCGAGGTCGCCACCGGGCGAGTATTCACCCCGTCGGTATTTTCAAACGTCCATGCCTGGTTCCCTGCCGGAAGCTTGCTGACGTCGCCAGCGGCCGCGCGAAATTCCTCCAAGGAAGGCAACCTTACCTTGGTGCCCAAGGCCCAGCCCATTTTTTTACAAAACATTTTGGCGTCGTCATAAGAAACTGACTCGACGGGATGGGCTTCGCGCTGAAGGGAGCTAGGATTAGCGCCCATCAGGGACGCGTAGAGCCCCTGCGAGATTTCTTGGCGATAAATTTTTGTGCGATTAAACGGCGCCGGGAGCGGCACCAACGACCCGTCGATGGAAGCAAGAAGTGCCCGGAGCGTGGCCTCTCGATTCACGATAAACTCAAGCTCTTGCCGTGTCGGGTCGTCAGGCAAGAAAGCCCCAGTGTTATCATCCGCTAATTTACGGGCCGTGGCTAAATGCGTCGACGCAAGTTGGGCGGCGGCAAGCGCATGGCGGGCCTGGAGTTGCTGGTGCAGCTGCTCGACGCCAACATAGATTGCCGTGACTTGGTCGTGAGCGCGGGCAAAATTCATCCGCACAATCATCTTGGCCTCGCGCGTCCGATCGGCGTGGCGACTTTTAGGAAATTCGACTAAAAGCTGGTTGAAGGCCTCAATGGCGTCCTTCCATCCGCGGGATGCCGGCTCCCACTGGTTCGATTTCTCCAGCTTTTCAGCCGTCTTGATTTGCCGATCTACCTCAATCATCATGTTGCCGGACAGGGCCGTCTCGCGTTTAACTTCGAGCACATCAACTCTTTTGAACTCGGTGTCACGGACATCACGATAGCGTCCGAGAAACTCCGTTTCGCATTCAATGGCTAGGCTGAATTTATCCGCCGCGGCGGCAAACTTCCCAGCCGCCTCGAGGTCCTCGCCTTCTTTCTCCAGATTACGACCCTTCCGCCAGAGCGGTTCGGCCTCCAAGCTGCGTAATCGCGTATCTAGACGGGCGATTTTCCCGGGGTCAACCAAGCCTGAGAAAAGCCATTTCTTACTGATCTCCTTTTCGTTTTCCAGAGCCGTGCGCAAAAGCTTCATGGCTTCTTCCGGCTGGGTCTTAGCAATGGCCATAGCCCGGGCCTCCGCCTGGTTGGATAAGACCCTTAAACTCTCTCCCCGGATGAGGTGTAAATTATGCCGCAATACTTCGAGGCGGTAATTGTCCGCACCCAAGGCCCCGCGTGCCGAAACATAATCCTCTTGGGCTTGCAGCGATTGCTCGAGTAATTTGATATCAGCTTCCTCCAGGACGTTCTTGCTTAGGCGAGCTTTCGCGAACGCAGCTTCGTAATCCAAAGACTGGGCCCGTAACTGGCTGATTTCTTCCGTCGTCAAAATTCCTTCGACTTGGCGCGTAAGCCGGCGGTCGCTATACATCAGCCAAGCAATCGTCACACCGAAGCCGGCCATGACCAACACAACGGCAAGGATACGGATCCACTTCCACATGGCCACCTTGAACGCCGATACCTGCCGCGGAGCGCGTAGGTTCTGGCCTCTAATAAAGTCAGATTGGGGATTGGGCGGGAGGGAGGACATAGTATCCAGCGTGCTTTATCGCTGGCAGTTTGTTTGCTTTAATAGTTTCATAGGCTGGTACATCAAAGACATACCATCAATCTTGGAAAATGGCACAATTTAAGCGCATAGCCGTCGTCGGCGCCGGCCTCATCGGTGGCTCCATCCTGCTGGCAGCCTCCCGCCGGAAGCTGGCCGGGTCTTTGGCCTGTTGGTCAAGATCGGCAGCCTCCAGAGAGGCTTTAAAAGCGTTTGGTGTGGCGGAAGTTTTTGAATCAGCTGCGGATTGCGTCCGCGGCGCTGACTTGGTCGTAGTTACGACCCCCGTCGACAAGGCCGAAGAAACCTTCCGCTCCATCGCCTCTGGCTTGAATCCGGGCGCCTTGATCACGGATGCGGGGAGTATTAAATTAGCCATTCAGGTAGCGGCCCGCCATTTGCCTCAGGCGAATACCTTTGTGGGCGCCCACCCCATGGCTGGCTCGGAGAAAGCTGGCGCGGCCCACGCGGCGGCCACGCTTTTCGAAGGTCGACCGTGCTTTGTGACCCCGACCGGCCAAGAGCCTCGCGAAGCCGTGGAACGCATCCATGCCTTTTGGCGGGACCTCGGCTCATCGACCACTGAAATGGATGCGGCTAAACACGACGAGATTGTCGCAGCCATTAGCCATATTCCGCATGCGTCGGCGGCGGCGCTCATGCTCGCGGTTGCCAGCTTGCCCGCCTTTGACCCTCATGCGGCGGGGCAAGGCTTACGGGATGCGACCCGGATTGCCGCCGGCGAAGAACATCTTTGGGTGGGTATTCTCTTGGCCAACGCCCGTCATGTCGCGACGGGGCTACGCATCACGGAAGAACGAACCGCTGAATTGCGCCGGGCCATCGAAAACGGTGATGCGATTCTCCTTCATAAACTCCTGGCGGAGGCCCGCATCGCCCGTCAAGCGCTTGATCGTTCGCGATGAATGATTCTTTAATCATCCAGCCTTTTCAAACCCCGGCGCGCGGCGTCGCGCAAGTCCCAGGGTCGAAAAGCATCACCAACCGGGCGCTGATCTTGGCCGCCTTGGCCGAAGGTGAAACTGTCCTGACCGGGGCGCTCTTCAGTCGAGATACTAAAATCCTGATCGCTGCGCTTCGCGAGCTTGGCTTCGAAGTCGCCGTCGACGAGCCCGCGCTCGTTATCCGCGTCCGTGGCCTCGGAGGTCTTATTCCAAAATCATCCGCCTCCTTGCATGTCGGTAATGCCGGAACTGCCGCCCGCTTTTTGACCGCCTTCCTGGCCCTAGCTCCTGGCGGAAAATACTTCCTCGATGGCGACGAAGCCATGCGCGCTCGCCCGATGGCCGGGTTGCTCGCCGCCTTAAGCCATGCGGGCTGCCGCGCGCTGCAAGCCGACGGAACGCCCGCCAAGGGCTTCCCGTTCACGCTCCATACCACCGGCAAATTAGGCGCGCTTGAAGTCGATGCTGCCGCTTCCTCTCAATTGCTTTCCGCGCTCTTGATGGTCTTCCCGCTTTCTCCGGGGGCATCCGTTAAGATGATTGGTGAAACTGTTTCTGAACCTTTCGTCGAAATGACCGCACGGATGTGCGCACAGTTTGGCCGACCCATCCGCCGCGATACCGATGGCCGATGGGTGTGTGATCATAGCGGCCCCTACCTGGCGCCCCAGCCGAGCTACGCCATCGAACCTGATGCCACAGCGGCAAGTTACTTTATCGCCCTTCCAGCCGTCACGGGACCTCGGGCTAGTGTGCGCATCCATGGCTATGCGGACGGCGGACTCCAGGGAGATACGGCCTTCGCCAAGGTTGCGGCAGCCTGTGGCGCCGTCTTACGTCCCGCCCATGGCACCCTGGTTACTCAGAGTTGGGCCGGCATTCAGGGCGGAGATTTTGATTTCAATGCTTTCTCAGATACGTTTCTGACGCTGGCGGTACTGGCGACCCTGGCGACCCAACCGATAAAAATCCGCGGCATCGCCCACACCCGCAAACAGGAAACCGACCGCGTTCTAGCCATGGCCACCGAATTGGAGCGACTCGGGATCCGCGTCGTGCCTTCAGCGGCGGAACTTAAAGCCGATCCGGAACTTGCGGCCCTAACGATTTATCCTGACCGCGCCGCCTTACGTCGCACCGCTACCGCCGGCCCGATTTTAATTCATACTTACGAAGATCATCGCATGGCCATGAGCTTCGGAATCTTGGGCTCGTACGATCTTTTTGGAGATGGCCGTCCATGGATCGCGATCGCTGATCCGGCCTGTACGGGAAAGACCTTCCCTAAATTCTTCACCGCCCTCGAGGCCTTACGCACTAATTTCGTCCGGATCTCCGTCGATGGCGGAGCCGCCTCCGGTAAATCCAGTACCAGCCGCGTACTGGCCCACGCCGTCGGCCTGCTGCACGTCGACACGGGTGCGCATTATCGCAGCCTCACCCGGGCGCTCGTCGATGCCGGGGCAAACCTAGAGGACGTCGCCTCCGTTGGACTCGCCTTGCGCGGCCTCAAGATTGGCTCCCAAATCATTACTCATCACGGCGCCCAATCTTCGCGCTTAACGCTCGCCGGCCATCTGCCCGAAGACGCCGCGTTGCGGACTCCTGAAATCAATGCCGCGGTTTCGAAAGTCGCCGCGCTACCGGTTGTGCGCCAATTCCTTTTGGAATATCAACGTAGCCAGGTAAAATTGGCGCAGGACCACGGCTTTGCCGGGATCGTGATGGAAGGCCGTGATATCGGTTCCGTCGTCCTGCCCGATGCGGAAGTACGCATCTTCCTGGAAGCCGACGCCGAAGCGCGCAACTTGCGGCGGGCCGCCGAAGGCCAAGCCGACGCCGTCGCCCAACGCGACCACCTTGATTCTACCCGTAAGACCGCCCCGTTAGTTTGTCCGAATGGCGCGACGCGGATCGATAACACCCGGCTCTCCCTCCAGGAAGTCGTCGCGCAGATTGTCGCATTGGTTAAGGTGGCTGCGTTGCCTCGATGATTCTCGAATCGAAAAATATTCTCTACAAGGCCGTGTATCACGGGGCCCGGTCATTCATCGAAGTCTTCTCCACCCTGGAAGTAGAAGGTTGGGAAAATATCCCCCAAGGGTCTTGTCTGTTCGCATCTAACCACCAAAGCATGATCGATCCGCCGTTGCTCGGTTCGTGCCTGCCGCGGGAAATCTCCTTCGTGGCCCGCCGCACGCTTTTTGATAACCCCGTCTTCGGTTTCGTCATTCGTGCCTGCCATTCGATCCCGATTGATCGCGGCGCCGCTGACCTTGGGGCGATTCGGGCGGCCTTGGCCGCCCTGGCCGACGACCGCGGCCTCTTAATTTTCCCTGAGGGCACTCGCAGTATCGATGGAGTCATTACCGAGGCCAAAGCGGGTGCTGGTCTCTTGGCGTGTAAGTCAGGGGCGCCGGTCGTTCCAATCCATATCCGCGGCGCGCGTGACATCCTGCCGAAAGGTTCACACTTCCCGGTAGGCTCCGCCCGCGTCCGGGTACGCTTTGGACCGGCCATTCCCGCTTCGTCTTATGACCCAGGCAAAAATCATCCCGACCGCTTCCTGGAAGCGTCGCGGAGAATTTTGCATGCGATCAAAGACCTGCCCGACCATAGCGACCCTGGCCTTTAGGAAATGCGCTGAGGCATGACGACGCAGAGGAAGTCATCCTTCAGTCCACGAATCACGCCGGGGGACATCTCGTCCTTGAATTCAAAATCAATCTCGTCTTCCGTCAGGGCCTTGAGGGGATCGATGATATACTGAGGGTTAAAAGCGATGTTCACTTCCGGTCCGTCATATTTTACGGCGATTGGTTCGTGGGCTTCGCCGCTTTCAGACTTGGCGGAAATTTCGAGGTTCTGCGTCTTATTCGATACCGTCATGCGGATCGTGTTGTTGCGATCATCGGTCATCAGGGAGGCGCGATTGACGCTTTCGAGGATTTTTTCGCGTTCCAGCCGGACTTTTGAGCCAACTTCCTTTGGGATAACCTGACGGTAGTTCGGGTAATTTCCTTCGACAACCTTGGAGACCAATTGGATGCGATCGACGAGGCCTTCTTCATTCTTCGGGATGTCGATTGTGAAGCCGACCTGGCGTTCATTATTTGAGATATGGGCCATGCCGCCGGCCTTCAACAATCGCATCAGCTCGATGATGGTGCGGGCGGGCAGGATCAGCGCTAAGGGCTTATCGGCGCCTTCTAATTTACGTTCGCATTTCGCCAAGCGGCGACCATCAGTGGCGACCACGGTTAATTTTCCTTCGGCAAATTCAAAGAATACGCCGTTTAAAATATATCGGTTCTCGTCGGACGATTGGGCGTAGCTGACCTTGCGCAGCATGTCGCCAAGATCGTCTTGGTTAATGGAAATCGTTGGTTGGCCCGAGAAATTTGAAATTGGTGGGAATTGATCCGCCGGTAATCCTGCGATTTGGAAAACCGAGCTGCCGGATGTTATCTTCACGCGGTCTTTGCCGGTCAGTTCGACGATGGTGTCGGCGTTCGAAAGTGCGCGGACAATCGGGACTAATTTTTTCACGGGTAACGTGATGCGGCCAGGTGAGGATACGGACGCTTTGATTCGGCAACAGATTCCCAAATCAAGGTTGGTGGTCGTTAAGGTGATAGTATCCCCTTCGGCTTCGATTAGCACATTTTGGAGGATCGGCATCGTGGCGCGATTACCAACCACGTTAGTGACGCTGGAGAGCCCGTTAAAAAAATGGTTTCGGTTGACCTTGAACTTCATGATGGGGAAGAATTGAGGCACGGAGGGGGGTGAGGCAACTACGCAATGACCACTTTCCCGGAAGACTGTATCTAATTATCTATCCATATATAAATACCAGTAGTAATAGTAGGTGGCGGAATTCTGTGGATAGTTTCACAAGCCGTTGGATTATGAGGGATATGGGAAAAACGGCGGCTTGTGCCGAGAATGCGAACAACTTCAGGGTTGTACGCACCCGGCCTTAAGCACGAACCCCTCACCGATTATTCACAACCCAGACACATCTTCATCGTCATCTTCTGGAGCGGGGTCGATTTCACTCTTTTTAAGAAGGAAGAAATGGCGGACGATCCCCCAGAGGATGTAGCCCAGAAAGAGGGCCGGGAAGGAGAATTCGGGATAACGGAATAATACGGCGGCACTGATTATAATAAGAATAAAAGCCCTGGGGCGCGCCCGGGATTTCCAATCCAGTTTCTTAAAACTGGGGAAGCGGACATTACTGATCATCAGGTAAGAAATCACCAACATGAGCGGCAAAAGCGTCCAAGACCAGGCGAGGAGGGTTTGTTCCAAGGGGTCTCTGGTTTCGCCGTTACGTAAGACACGCGACAGAACCAAGACCAGGGAGGCTATTACGCCAGCGGCGGCCGGCGAAGGCAGGCCCACGAAATCGCCCCCAGCGGCCCGTTTTTCATTTCCTGGGACCAGCGGATTGGTCAGTACGTTAAAGCGTGCCAGACGCACCCCCACGCAGAGCAGATAGACAAAGGCGAGCAACCATGTGGCCAATTGGACATTATCATTTTCACCTGGCTTGATGATCAGGAAGCAAGCCATGAGTGCCGGGGCGACCCCGAACGAAACGGTATCGGCGATGGAATCGAATTCGGCGCCGAAAAGCGATTCGCGATTGGTAGCGCGGGCGACGAGTCCGTCAAAAAGGTCGCAAACGCAGGCGAAAAGGATGAACCAGACCGCCCAGATATAATGGTCGGCGCGTTCGGTCGCCGGGAGTGTGGTGAAGCGGGCTTCGATGCAATTCTTGATGGCCAAGAAGCCGCAGAGCATATTGCCGGCCGTAAAAAGGTTTGGCAGCAGGTAGATATGGGCCGCTTCTTCAGGCGAAGAATACGCCGGTTTCAAGGGTCTTTGGGACACGATTAGGATTTGGGTTCGTCGAGGTATTTCCAGAAGCCACCTTCTTGTTCGAGGCGGGCTTCGTCTTCTGGGAAGGGAAGGTGAGAGCGAAAAGCGAAGTCGTTAAAGGTGTGCCGATGTAAGACATAATTGGCCAGGAGCGACCCTTCGGTGGCCTCGAAATAAATCCGGAATTCACCGACGCGCAAACGGTGATACGTATGCCCGCCGCGGCGGACCGTACCTAGATCCGAACGTCCTTGCAGGAGGTCCTCCGGGGTGAGCGAAGAAAATGCTTCCACGACTTCCATTTGCTCCAGCGTCGGCAGTTTGCCTAAGACGTGCATCGCTTGATCGCTAAAATTAACTTGGTACATCTCTGGCATAAGGAAACGGTTGGTGACGAACTTCGGCAACCATTCAGTTGTTGCGCTTCCAGCTCTTAAGCAGGTATTTCGCGCGCATTTCGACTAAATCCAGTACTTTTTCGAAATCTTTGGTTTCGCCATAGTAGGGATCTGGCAGGGCTTCCGTCCCTAAGAATAGGACGAGTTTATGTTGATGCTCGGCGGGACACTGGGGATGAAGCGCGCGTAGGTTTATCTCGTCCGCCGCCAGAATGATATCGAAGTGCGCGAAATCGGAGACTTCAATTTGGCGTGCCCGTAGCGGGGATAAATCATATCCTCGCAATTCTGCATGGCGAATTGTCCGTGGATCGGGCGGGTCGCCGATGTGGTAATTTTCCGTACCAGCGGAATCAAATTCGATGGCGAGGCCAGCCAGCCTCGCCTGGGCCCGCAGCACGGCCTCCATCGTCGGAGACCGGCAGATGTTGCCCATGCAGACGAGGAGGATACGTCTCGGACGCTTGGTCACTTACTTGCCGAGCAGCTTCTTGAGGCCATCCAAATCCCGGCCGTTCTTGGTCAGAAGATCGCCATTTTTGCCGTATACGAGGAGCGTCGGGATGCCGGTCACGCCCTGTTCCATTTTAATTGCCCCGCCTCCCGCAGACCTGAAGGGGACGGCGGGCCAGGGCATTTTGGTTTCCTTCATGTAAGCGAACATCTGGGCCTCGTCCTTGTCGCTACTGATAAAGACCACGGCGAGCTTGGCCTTGTTAGCGTTGGCAAACTTGACGAGTTGCGGCGTGAAGACGCGGCAGGGTGGGCACCAATGGGCAGAGCAGTACACCGCCACGGTCTTATTCTTCAGCGTAGCGAGGTCGACGTCCTGGCCGTTTGCATCGACGAGGCCTTCCGGGAAGCGGGTCTTCCAATCAAAGTCGGCGGCGGTGGCGTGGGCGGCGCAGAGCATGAGACTGACGGCGGCGAGGAACGTTTTCATGGGGCAATTATAGCATAGTTCTCACCTCACCGGGCATCGATAATCTTAATAATACCTATTTATTTAAAGAGCGCCGAAGCTAGCTTAGACCTTGCCGCCAAAACTTTGGTGGTCGTCGAGGTCGAGCACGTCGAACCAGGTCGTGATATCTTCCCGCTTGGCGCCGGCTGGGGTGGAAGACTGATATTCGCTTAAACGTGCACGGCCACCGGGTGCCGAAGGAGCACGTGATTCATGGAAAGCGCTGAAAGCAGCGATTTCATGCCCGAGGCGGGGGGTTTTCGCATGGGCCATCATCCAAGCCAATATTTCTCCGTCACCTAAGCCATTGGATACCTGAGACTTAAGTGAATCTTCGTTGATGCCGAGAAAGTCTAAGACGTTGCGATCCAAAGAGCAGCCATAGGTGTATTCACCGTTTTTACCCGTCAGGGTTGCCCGGCATTTATCTAGCATGCGCGGAAGAATGACGAGGCCGCCAAGGCGGACGCGAGGGCTGCGGGGTGGGTGTTGGGTTAGGTCGTAGAGATCGTGGGGCATAAAATAAGGAAGAAAGTCACGTTAGCCCCCCCTGCTTAAACGTGCAAGAACTGAGGTAAGAATGGAGGTTTGCCAAAATGTCACACCCCCCTCAATTTCTCGGCATGGCCTTGTTTGTCGCAGATATCACCGCCCTTCCCTTGACGAGGGATTGCTGGGTCGGGGCAGCTGCGGTGTTTTTGGCGGCAGCCCTCTTGGATTGGTATGCTCCGAGGGATAACTCAGGAAAACTTCAAGCCGCGGGGCTTTGGCTCCTCCGCGCCGGGTGGGTGCTTATTACGGCAATGCTGGCCTACCAAGGCTTACGGACGCGCGCCCTACCGATTACTTCGGCAGCTGAGGTGCTTCTTTCCATTGCTTGGGGACTAGCCGGCCTTGCGGGCTTTCTGGACCTGACTTTTAACCATCGTCTGCCGAGTTGGGCGATCGGAAGTGCGACCGCCGTTTGTCTGGTCATCGCTGCCGGGCTTGGCGTGGTCCCCCACCCTGCGGTGACTGCGAATAAGCCGATGTTGATGATGCATGTCGGGGCAGCCGTCCTCGCTTATTGTGTGCTTGCCGCCCAAGCGCTTAATTCGGCGGCTTACCTTTTGCAGGACCGGGCGCTCGCAAAACGTCAGTTCGGTGGCATCTACGCACTGCTCCCCTCGCTTGTGCCCTTAGATAGGGTCGGCAGCCAATTACTCGGCGCGGCGGTTTGGCTCTTGGGCTTATCGTTGGTGATTGGCGCCACCGATTGGGCGCAACGTGATTTGGCGCTCGTCGCTCTTCCTAAATTGGCCGCCTCGTTGCTTACGTGGCTGGCCGGACTTTATGTGATCATTCAGCGTCGTCGGCATCGCCTCGCTGGCGCCGCCTTCGCGCGCGCTTCGCTTTGGGCCTTTGTTCCAGCGCTCATCGCGCTTTATTTATCTTTGCCGCACGCCCGATGAGCGAACGACCTAAGAATCTGGTCGCGCTCAGCGCGACGCATCGCACCGCTGGTCTTGATGAGCGCGCTGCCTTCACGGTGCCCCCCGGCGGGGCTGATATTTTTTATGCGGCGGCGCGCGAAGCGGGACTCTCCGAAGCGGTATTGCTTGCCACCTGTAATCGACTGGAAGCTTACGTCATCGGAGACGAAGCGGCGGCGCTTCATTTGCGTACGGCGTTGATGAAGGCCACGGGAGCTCCAGCCGAAGCCCTAGATCAACACCTTCGTCCGTTGCCCGGCTTGCTGGCCGTCGAACATCTTTTCGGCGTCGTCTCCGGTCTTGATTCCCAGATGGTCGGTGAAGTTGAAATCGCCGGGCAGGCGAAGGATGCCTATGCCGACGCTTTGGCGCGCGGCATGACGGGACCCATTCTGAACCGTATCTTCCAGCGTGCTTTTCAGGCGGGCGCATGGGCACGCACCCATACCGGTATCGCGCAAGGCCAAGTCAGTCTGGGAAATGTCGCGGTCGATCTGGCTATGCGGGCGTTCGGTTCGCTGGCCGAGGCGCGGGTTTTGATTTTGGGAACGGGTGATGTCGGCCGACAGGTCGTCCAAGCGCTCCTTTCCCGCGGCGCTTCGCAGGTAGCGGTCGCTTCGCGTACTTTCGAAAACGCCCGCCTACTGGCCGAGGAATTTGCAGGCTCGGCGATGACGCTGACGGATGCCTTACGGCAAGCGCATGCGCACGACGTCATCGTCGGATGCGCGGCCGTCGAGCGCGCCCTGCTTGATTTAAATTCCATACGGGAGCTGACCGAGCGGCGCCAAGGGCGACCCTTGCTGTTGGTCGATCTCGGCGTCCCGCGTAATTTCGATGCGGCTGGCCGGTCCTTGGCTGGCGTCTATCTCTGTGACCTCGACGATCTGGCTGGCGTAGCGAATGCCAACCTAAAGGCCCGCCTGGCGGAAGTCTCACGAGCCCGCACGGCCCTGGCGGAAAAGGCGGCCCGCGCCTGGGGCGCGGCGAATCACTCCTTTAGCCCCGAGGCCTGATTTTCATGAAACCCACCGTTCTGATCGTCGATGACGAGAAGCATTCACGTGAAGGCTTGCGCGCCGCCTTAGAAGATAAATACGAAACCTTCGTGGCTAAAGATGCTGCCGAGGCTATGCGCCTGATGCAGGACGTACCACCGGATGCGATTTTGACCGATTTACGGATGGCGGGCGAAGACGGCATGGCCGTGATCGACCGGGCGCTGAAACTGGCCAATCAACCCGTGTGCATCATGATGACCGCTTACGGTGACGTGGATACCGCGGTGCAGGCGATGAGCCGCGGCGCCTATTGGTTCATGCAGAAACCCGTGGACTTGCGGCAGGTTGAAATCTTATTGGAACGGGGCCTGAAGGCCCGCTCCACGGAAAAGGAAGTCGTCACGCTGAAGACGCGATTGGACCGGAAGTTTTCGCTCGGCGAAGTCGTGGGCTCCTCCGCTTCGCTGCAACGTGCGATCGAGCAAGTCCGCGCGGTGGCGCCGTCGAATGCGACCGTGCTACTTCTCGGCGATACCGGGACAGGCAAGGAGCTTTTTGCGCAGATGATCCATCAGGCCAGCAATCGTTCGAAGGGCCCTTTCATGGCGGTACATTGTGCGGCGATTCCGGCGAACCTGTTAGAGAGCGAACTTTTCGGTCATGAAAAGGGAGCTTTCACCGGGGCGACGGAACGTCGCGTTGGACGCTTCGAATCGGCCGACGGCGGTACTTTGTTCTTGGATGAAATCGGCG
>CAILOT010000067.1:0-6787 GCA_903835965.1 uncultured Opitutia bacterium | reverse complement strand
CGAGGTCGAGCGAAAGGCGTTCGGTCAGTTGCAACATCTTCATCACGCCGAAGCGAAGTTCGCCCCCGGATTGCTGGGAAATCTTAAAGTCGACGAAGTAGGGCAGCCGATAGTTGGCGCCGAGGAAAAAGCCGTCGCTGCCGCCGTCCATAGTGTTACTGCGGTAACCGGAGAAAAGGGAGAGACGGGTGTCGAGGTAGCGCTGGTAACACAGTTCGTGTTCGTGGCCATCGCTGCCCTTCACGCCGTCGTCCCAGTTGATATTCCAGTTATTACGACCGTCCTGCAAGGTGATGAAGCCCGTATAGTTCGCGGTCGTAAAAGCGGCTTGGCCCCAGGCGTAGGCCGTATCCATCGGGTGCATGGCCGCAGGGTGGGGCGGCTCGGCGCCAGCTTCGCCCGTGACACGGACGACGCGCATCATGCCGCTGGTATGGTGATAAAGCAGGTGGCAATGAAGCAGCCAGTCGCCAGCACCTTCGTTCGCGGTGAATTCGATTGTCCGCACGCTCATGGGCGGGACGTCGACGGTATGCTTGAGTGGCGACGTCGCCGGATCTTGGTCGTCCGGATTTACCAACCGGAAGAAATGCCCGTGGAAATGGATCGGGTGGTGCATCATGGTGTTATTGACCAGACGCAGGCGGATGGTTTCGTCGCGACCGACCTTGATGGCTTCGGCTTCGTCCGGCGTGACGCCGTCGAACGTCCATTGATAGCGAAGCATGTCTCCGGTAAGTTTGAGGGTCACCTCGCGATGATTCGGATGGACGGCGTGGGGTTGGGCGGCGCGCAACTTCGCATAAGGAGCGAGTGGGCGGTCATGCGGGGTGGCGCCAGGTTCGGGGTCGAGTTGAGCAAGGATTGAGGTCAGGTAGGCCGTCATGCCGTAGGGGTTGGGCTTAGCCGGGCCGGTGGCTTGTTTGGGCGTGCCTTGACCGAGCCATGCCGAGACGGAACCGCTACCGTCTTGGGCGGTCGCGCGTAACTCCCCACTGCCTTCGTCGGGAATCTTGACCAAGAAGTCATAAGTTTCGGCCGGGCCGATGAGGAGCCTTGCTTGCTCAAAAGGCACGACGTTTTGTCCGTCATCAGCGATGATTTTGAGCGGCCCAACGGCAGCATCGAGGTAGAAATAAGTGGCGGCACCGGCATTGATGATGCGGAGACGGGTGGTTTCACCAGGGCGGCCGGCGAGTTGGAGGCGGCGTTGCCCGTTCATCAAGAACGCATCGTAAGCGACGTCGGAAAGGTCCATGGGCGGGACGAGCGCTTTTTCCCGGTCAAAGTAATCGCGAAGCCTGCCGGCTTGCCAGGCGCCGGAGAGGGATTGCATCGTCCCTTTTTTGAGCGAATATCAGTCGCTGCCCCGGAGTAACGTACGCTGGACTTCGCGAGGATGTTCGTTGGTCCAATCGCCGAGGATGATCACTTGGTCGTGGTCGGGTTTGGCGGCGACCGGCTCGCGCGGTTCGATGACAATCGCGCCGTAGACGCCGCGTTGTTCTTGGTGTCCGGTGTGGCTGTGATACCAGTAAGTGCCGCTTTGATGCAGGAGAAATTCGAAGACCCGAGATTGTCCAGGACCGATGACCGGGGTGGTGATCAATGGCACGCCGTCTTCGATGTTGGGCACAAGAACGCCGTGCCAGTGGATGGAGGTCTCTTCATCGGCGAGGCTGTTGTGCACCGTGATGCGGGCGACATCGCCTTCTTTGAAATGGAGCGTCGGTCCGGGGATGCCGCCGTTAATGGCCAGCGCTCGAACGGTTTCGCCGGCGGGGGCCAGACCTTTTTCGGAAATATCCAACTGATATTCGACGACCTTGGCCTGCGGATAGAGCGCGGCGGCCTTTGGGGCGTTTTCCATACCTTGGAAATAAAGTTTGCGGCACGCTTCGCAGGCTTGGCCCGTTGATACGCTCGCCCATGTGAGCAGGCCGTAGGCGATACTCTTGAGATTAAAGCGTGAAGCGTACGGGCGAGACATCAGTGAAGGCCAGAAGGGTTGGCTTGAATCACAATAGATCCGATTTACCCTGGAATCAAACCATCCTGAGGTTTGTCGGGATTTAAGCTGATCCAGAAGCGTTACGGCAGGACTTTCGGAAGAATCGCGAAATAATGGTCGTCCAAAGTGCCGATTCGCCGCCTCCGATTACTTCGCGGCGGGGGCTTTTTTCAGATGCTGGTCGAGCCAGGCGATTTCCAAGGCGGTGACCTCTTGGAATTTTTCCTTATAGACGCCGTAGTGCGTGATGCCTGGGATCACGTGGTACTCGACCTCGACTCCGTTGGCTTTGATGATTTCCGCAGCCTTACCGCCGTTATCTTTGATATTCATCAGTTCATCATCGCTCGCGTCGAGGATGAAGGCCGGAATCTTGATCTTAGCGGCAGCCTCAAGCGGATAAAACCCCAAGCCCTTGGCGGGGTTGGAACGCATCTGAGCGTAAGCGGAAAGCTTGCCGCCGAGCTGACCGGTTTCGAAGGGTACCGGTTCGGTTTCGCCTCGGGCTTGTTTGGTGAGTAAATCATAAGCGGTTTTCTGCGCTTTGGTTCCGGAACGCCCCGCCCCCATGCCGGGGACTTGCGTGACGACGGCGCGGACGCGCGGATCGTTGCCGGCGATCCATGTCACCAGCCCGCCACCATAACTCGTACCCCAGAGGCCGATACGTTCGCGATCGGCGTTGGGCTCGCCCACGATAAAGCTGATCGCGGCCCGGATGTCGCCCAATTGATCGGCGTAATCCATCTGCCAGCGGACAGCGCGCGCTTTGACTTGAACCTCGCCCTTGGCGTCGGGCCGGCTTTGCGGGTCGACGGTGATGAGTTTGCTGTCGCTCTGTCCCCATCCGCGATAGTCAAAGGCCAGGACCATGTAGCCGTTCTGAGCGAAATGGGGGGCGGTTTGATTGCCGGTTCTGGCCTTGGTGCCGCCGGTGCCGCAACAGAGGACCAAGCAGGGAAGCTTTTCGTCGGCCTTGGTGCCCTTGGGCGTGTAAAGATCGCCGGCCATGCGGACGCCATCGCTAAAAATCGTGACGGATCGCTTTTCAAAATCAGCGGCGGCAGATTTCAGGTTCAGGCTGAGTAACAGCCCGAGGATAAGGAACGGGAGGGGTTTCATCTGGGCGGGTTGTTCGCTATTCTGGCGTTCACGGAGAGCGTGCAAGTTCTTATGCGCCAACTCGAGATGGGGTAGGTCTGATATCGTTTAAAGTACCCTAACTTACGGCCAGATGTTCATAGTTTGAGGAACATTTATCATTCAATTGAGCTCTGAATATCAGCGTTACCATGCTCACTGACTCGAAATATCACGGCCAGCAAGAGAAGGGCTGGCATTGGCTCGGTGAAGGCGTAAAGATTGCCATACCCCTTCGTATCGTCGTGCAAGCCGCAAGGTCCGCACGCCGAGGTTCAACTCCATGAAACCGCTGCTTTTCGCACTAAGCGTCCTGACGCTGACGGCCCTCGCCGAGTGGGTGCATCATCGTCGCGTCCGCGTAGCCGGACGCTTGGCTTTTGGGCCGAATGGGACGCCGGCGCGTTGGACGATTTTGGCGTCCATCCTCCGGCCTTTCGCCTTGGCGGCTTTCGCGTGGGGCTTGGCGACTTTGTTCCTGTTAAGATTCGACGTGGCTGAGGGTAAAGCAGCGTCCGATAAGGAGGCCACGCATCTGATCTTCGTGGCCGACCTTTCGCCGAGCATGTATCTTAAGGATGCCGGGCCGGAAGGGAAGGATAGCCGATACCAACGCATGAGTGCGGTCGTGGAGGGGATCCTTAACCGCGTGAGCGGCAATCTGCGCTTCGGCGTCATCGGATTTTATACCGACGCACTGCCAGTCGTGATGGGCGCCCGTGATCCCGAGCTTGTTCGCAATGTCTTCAACGGTTTGCCTTTGGCCTATGGCATGAAGCCCGGCAAGACCGATCTCGGCACGGCGGTCAATGCGGCGGTCAAGTTGGTGGAGAACTTACCCGAGGGTAGTGCACGGCTCGTAATCCTGACCGACGGAGATTCCATTCCCCTTTTGCCGATCCTGCCTCGACCTAAGTCGGTAAAAGAGGTTTTCATCCTCGGCGTCGGCAACCCTCATAAAGGGTTGTTCATCGACGGCCATCAATCGCGCCAAGATGCCGATACCCTTCGTGAAATCGCTTCCGCTTTGCATGGCACGTACGATGACGTGAACGAAAAGCACTTGGCGACTTCAGCGCTGGGCGACTTGGTCGTCCTGGCGCCGCTGCCGCAGAGCGGGCTCAGCCTGGCGACGTTAGCGGTGGCCGCCCTGTTGGCGGGGGCCGCTTTTTGCGCCCTGATTCCCGTGGCGTTGGAATTTGGGGGAACTGCATGGAAGGTGGCCCATCCTCGGCCGAACTCCGTTCCGACGCCTGGGAGCGATTCCGCCGTCCGATGAGAAAATATTTCCTACTCCTGTGGCTGCTTTTCCCCGTCGCGGTGATTTATTATCATTATAACGACGGGCAGGACGATCTGGCCCGGGAAAAGGCGCGCGAGCATCTGAATGTCATTCGCCAGTTTGAAAAAGCGAAGGAGCCTGATTGGCAGCAGATCGTGGAAGAGTATGACAAGGTCGCTGCGGCGCTCCCGGCGAACGAGCGCCCGTTGGTGCGACATCAGATCCGATTGGCCAAGGCCAAGGCGAAGCTTGAGATGCTGGATGTCGCTGGCGCCATCGAAGACCTTACCCTGTTGCTGCGAAACGCCGCTGAGACCCATGGTCAGGACGTGCCCATCACCCGGGCGATCCGCGAGACTTTAGGAAAGGCTTATTATTACGCGACCACGTTGCTCAAGACGAACGGAGCGACGGAGGACGAATGGCGGCCCTTTGCCGAACGCACCCGCCAGATTTTCCGCTACTTGGCCGAACACCAGGATCCGAGTGCGCTCGCGCAATACGAACAAAGAGTGGAAAGCGAATTCAACAAAGCCATCCAACAAAGAAACCCATGAGAACCTTTTCCCCGCTTTCATTGCTCGGTCTCAGTCTGGTCGCGGCGAGTTCGATGGCTGCACCAGCGGCTTCGTCTGCCGGCGTCGAAAGCGTTGCCGGCGTCAAGCAAGAGGGCGCTGCCCAAGTGAAGCCGGTTGAAAATGGCAGCATTACCGTACCGCCTCCGAAAGCCCAAGGCGTGGAAAAGATCGACGGAGTCGAGACCGTCAAAGGCGTGAAGGCCGCCGGTGATGCGACCCCGCCGCCAGCGCCGGTCGCACATCCGGCTACCCCGGTGGCTGGGACGGGCAGTAACGCCGCCATCCCTCCGCCCAAGGCCAAAGGGGTCGAAAAGATCGAAGGGGTTGAAGCCGCGGAGGGAGTGAAAGGACCTGGACATGCGGCAGGCGTGCCGCCTCCCGATGCCAAAGCCGTCGCACCGCCGGCGCCGGGAATGAAGCCGCTACCGCCACCCGGCAAGGCCGGCAGCGGCGCTTCGGTGCGGCCGGTCGACGGCGTCGCCGGGATCGATGGCGAAAAACTCAAGAATCTGGAAGCCGCTCTGAAGGTGCAGCATGTCGGCAAGGGCGTCGGCGAAGCCCATAAGGCCAAGGCCGCCGCCGGGCTTCTGACCGTACCGGTACCGGCCCCGAAGGCCGCTCCCAAGAACGACGGCCGCGACCTGCTGCAGAACTTCGATAAAATCCCCGACACCGGCTCCTGAACCGTCCTCACCTATTTAACTTATGAAAAAAACGTTTTCCCGATGGTTCCTCGGCTTCCTCGCGCTCGCCTGGGGCGTGCTCGCCGGCGCGCAGACGCCGCCCGCCGAAGCTTTGGACGCCAAGGAGCTCAAGCAGTACGAGAAACTGCTGAACCATAAGTTCACCCGCGACCACAACGACCTCTTCAGCGCGTTGGAGCACGCCAACAAGGCGGAACAGGCCGCCGCCGCCGACCTGCGGTTCATTTCATATTTTCGTTTGAGCGAGTGGGGTAAGGTGCGTTCGGAGTTCGCCAAGCTGCCACCTGAACTGGCTCGCGGAATCTACGATAAGATATTGAACGACCTGGCCGATCGGCAGAAAAGCAATCTCCGGCTCGAAGACGTGCTCGCCTTGGCGGATGCGGTGCCCGGCGAACTGACTGATGACGAGCTGCGGAAGGTCGGTGAAATCTTAGGCCTGATCGTGCCGGCCAATGAGACCTATTGGCTGGCCGACCGCTTGCGGGCGGGTACCGAGCGATTGGGCGGGACGGATCCGGCTAAGCGTTTACTGACCGGTCGGGTCTTGTTGGCCGGCGGTTTCCGGGAACTGGCCCGCACTTATTGGCCGGCAGCAAGCAAGCTTGAGGAAATTAAGGATGAAGGACTACGCAATGAAGTGGCCGCTTTTCTCGCTGCCGAACAGGCGAACGAATCGGTGCAGCGTGAGCAGGTCCAGAAGGTCTGGGACGAAGGCCTGCGGGTTTTGAGCCAGGGCAAGGTGAACGATTGGGAAAAAACCAAGGCCGGCAATGCGATGGCTCGCGTGATGATGCAGGTCGCGCCGGGCACGATCGCCCCGGCCTTTGCGGCGCTCCTGAAGGATAATCCGGACAGCGCCGTCCGGCTCGTCAGCGGCATCGAACGCAAGATTCAGAATGACGCGCACGGCGAAGTCGCACAACGCACCGAAAATCTCCGAGCGCAGCTAACTTTGGCGAACCTGATCGCCGCGCAGACCGACCTCAAGACTTCGCCGTGGAGCCAATTGGTCCAGCTGATGGCCGAATATTGGATGAGCGAAGCTGAGAATACTTTCACGATGAAGGGT
>CAILOT010000066.1:0-2687 GCA_903835965.1 uncultured Opitutia bacterium | reverse complement strand
GCCAGGGTAGGGGCGGGACTACGTCACGCCCACGGGCACGGCGTAGCCGAGCCCCTACCTTCGGCCACCATTCGTCGGCTGTTAGACTTCTGAAGGTAGGGACGGCTCTCCGAGCCGTCCGCCTGCTATCTATCGGCGGGCTCGGAGAGCCCGCCCTACCTCCGTATCCACCCGATCAGTTTACTGAACCAGCGGGTCGGCTTGGCGGCGGCGCCACGGCGTTCGCGGAGAAGGACGAGGATTTCCTGGCGGCCGAACATCGTCGCATAATCGACCGGGGTCTGGCCGCCTTGATCAGCGAGCGGGTCCGCACCGGCGTCGAGCAGCAGGGTGGCGATCTCGACGTAGCCCTTGAAGGCCACGCCACCGAGGGGCGTCTGACCTTTCTCGTTCCGGAGATCGACCGTCGCGCCCGACTTCAGCAGCAACTTCACAACCTCGGCTCGTCCATGATAGCTGGCCAGCATCAGGAGCGTGTTCCCCTTGGCGTCTCGCGCATCCACGACTTGACCCGCTTTCAGCAAAGCCGCTAAAACTGCCGCATCGCCATTACGTGCCAGATCGGCAGCGGCTTCGGGAAGAAGATGCGCGGTCATGCTAAGCCCAATAATTTCCGCAGGCCCGCTTCATCAAGCACGGCGACGCCGAGTTCCTGGGCCTTGGTGAGTTTGGACCCCGCCTCTTCTCCCGCGACGACGTAGTGGGTGTTCTTGCTGACGCTTCCTGAAACTTTGCCGCCGGCTTTCTCGATGAGGTCTCGAGCTTCGTCACGTCCCAGCGTGGGCAGGGTGCCGGTGAGCACGAAAGTTTTTCCAGCAACACCTTCCACGGTCGTTGCGCTGGCGACTTCGATCAGATTCAATCCTGCGTTACGCATGGCCTGCACCCATTCGCGGTGATGCGGATCGCTGAAAAAAGATAAGATGGATTCAGAAACTTCGACGCCGACCCCGCTGATGACGGAGGTATAAGTCTCATGGCCTTTCTTTCCGACTTTGGAAATGAGTAGGTCACCAAGCTTAGAGCATTCCAACGCATCCATGGACTTGAAGTGGCGGGCGAGGTCCTTGGCGGTCTGCATGCCGACGTTTGGGATGCCGAGGGCGTGGATCGCGCGCCAGAGCTCGCGTTGCTTCGCTTGGGCGACGCCAGATAGCATGTTATCGACGGATTTGTCTTTGAAGCCATCAAGCATGCGCCACTGCTCGGCCGTAATGGACAAGGCCTGGACGGGGGCGTCGACGAGGCAGAGGTCCACGAGCTGTTCGGCTACGGCCACGCCCAAGCCATCGATGTCCAAGCACTGTTTGCAGGCGAAATGGATCAGCCGGCGAATCTTCATCTCGCGCGAAGGCACACGTAGCTTGTAAGCGGCTTCTTCGCCATCGCGCGTGGCGTCGAGGCCGAGTTCTTTGAGCCGGGCTTCGAAATTAAAAGGCTTAGAGTCAGCCGGACGCTTCGCGTGTACGACGCCGAGGACTTGCGGGATAATCTCACCGGCTTTCTGGATGAGCACCGTGTCGCCTTCGCGGATATCCTTGCGCGTGATCTCGTCGGCGTTGTGCAACGTGGCACGGGCGACCGTCGAGCCGGCGAGCAAGACGGGGTCAAGTTCGGCGACGGGCGTGATGGCGCCGGTGCGGCCGACTTGCATGCTGATGGCACGCAGAATGGTTTCCGCTTGGTCGGGCGGAAATTTGAATGCCACCGCCCAGTGCGGGAACTTGCTCGTGGTGCCGGCTTTCTGTTGTTCGGCGAGGCTATTCAGTTTTACCACCGCTCCATCCGTGGGGAAGGGAAGGTTGCGCCGAATCTGGTCGAGTTGTTGGATGGCGGCCCACGCGGCCTTGATGCCGTGTTGCAGTCCGATGTCGTCGCGAATCGGGAAGCCCCAATCTTTCAGCTGTTGTTTGAAGTCCGAAAGTTTGGCGAACATGGCGGGTTCGCAGGCTCCTAATCCGTAACAGACGATGCTCAGATTGCGGCTTTGGGCTACGGCGGCATCAAGCAGCTTGACCGTGCCAGCGGCGAGGTTCCGTGGGTTGGCGTAAAGGGCTTCGCCTTCGGCTTCGCGTTCGCGGTTCAGGCGCTGGAACTCCTCCAGCTCCATGTAGATTTCGCCGCGGACTTCGAGCAGGTCGGGAGCGTCGGCTAACTTGCGGGGAATCGATTTGATCAGGGCGACGTTATGGGTGACGTCGTCGCCGCGCGTACCGTTGCCGCGGGTAACCGCGCGGACGAACTTACCGTTTTCGTAAGTGAGCGAGACGGCGACGCCGTCGATCTTGGGTTCGACGACGAATTGCAAGGCGCTTGCGTCGACGGCCTTGGCCAGGCGTTCTCCGAATGCCATGAAATCGGCTTCGTCGTAAGTATTGTCGAGCGACAGCATCGGCGACTTATGGTCGCGTTGTTGGAAGCCTTCGGCCTTATCGTCGCCGATGCCGAGGTCGGGTCCGGCGAACATCGGGAACTCCCGCTCCAGGTCGGCGAGTTTATCAACGAGCTTATCGAATTCGAAATCGGAAATCTCCGGTGCGTGCTTTTTTCGATACAGCTCTTCGTAACGCTGGATTTCAGCGCGAAGGCGGAGGATGTGATCGCGAGGCGTTTCCGACATGGACGTCAGCTGAGAATAAAGGGGGGAGGGCGGGGAGGGGAAGGTAGATCGGAAGAGCACACGTCTG
>CAILOT010000065.1:0-4395 GCA_903835965.1 uncultured Opitutia bacterium | reverse complement strand
GCATGTTCCGTGTCGCGGAACTGGTAGCTGGTAGTCTGGTAAATCGGTACGGCGCGCGACCCGGTCGTCGGGTCGGGTTTTTGGCCAGCGTGGAGGGATTTGGTTCCGAGTTTCATAGGGTGAGGAGAGTAATATCGGACGATTTTTATAACAAAACAAGCGATTTAAGGACTATGACAGCCAGGCGTGTCGCTTCGCGGGCCGCAGTTACGTCTCGCCCCCGCAGCCTAATATTCTCTATCTAAAGTCTTCCATGCCCGTCTTTTTGCACGACACGATGAGCCGCGAGCTTCGGCCGCTCCTGACTAAGCCCGATAAGGCTTCTTTCGGGATGTATTGTTGTGGTCCGACCGTCTACGGACCGGCGCATATCGGCAACTTCCGTACGTTCATTTTACAGGATGTCCTTCGCCGTACCTTGGAAGCTTCGGGTATTAAGGTTAAGCATGTGCGTAATATTACCGACGTGGACGATAAGACTATACGCGGGGCGTTGGCGGCGGGTCAGTCTTTGGCGACCTTCACGCAAGGTTGGACAGATAAGTTTCATAAGGATTGCAAGGCTCTCGGTCTCTTGCCTCCGCACGTCGAACCCAGTGCGGTCGTTCATATCCCTCAGCAGGTGGCGATGATCGAGGCTCTGATCAAGCGCGGGCATGCTTACGTGGCGAAGGATGGGTCGGTTTATTTCAAGGTCTGCTCCTGTTCGGATTACGGTAAATTAAGCCACCTCGATCGCTCGAAGTTGCAGACGCAGGATACCAATAGCGCCGGCCAAGCCAACGATGCCGATGAGTATGACCGCGAGTCCGCGAATGACTTCGCTTTGTGGAAAGCTTATAAGCCGGAAGATGGCGAAAATTTCTGGCCCAGCCCTTGGGGCAAGGGTCGTCCGGGCTGGCATATCGAGTGTTCCGCGATGTCCTTGGAGCATCTCGGCGCTACTTTTGACCTCCATGGCGGTGGCGTTGACCTGTGCTTCCCTCATCACGAAAACGAAATCGCCCAGACGGAATGTGCCACGGGAATCAAGGGCTTCGCCGCCCATTGGTTCCATAGCGCCCACTTGCTCGTCGAGGGCGATAAGATGTCCAAGAGTAAGGGTAACCTCTACACCCTTGAACAGCTGATCGAAAAAGGCTTCACGCCCAATGAAGTGCGCTACGCTTTGATCAGCGGCCATTACCGTACGCCGCTTAACTTCACGCTTCATGGGGTCGAAAATGCCAGGTCGGCGATCGCTAAGCTCGAACGCTGGGTAGATCGCATCCTGCCAGTCGCCGGCTTCTCGCGGGCGGAGTTTATCGCGCCGCAGGTTCATGAATTGCAGACGACGTGGGGTAGGTTCGCCCCAGCCTGGGAAGCTTTGCAGAATGACCTTAATATCCCCGGTTGTTTGGGGCAGATTTTCACGGTCGTTGGAGAGCGCGAAGATCCGACTCCGGCTCAGGCTCGCCAAGACGTCTGCGGACTGGCCAAGCTTCTGCAAGCCCTTGGGTTAGTCCTGTTTGTCGCTAAGGCCGAAGCCGCGATTCCTGTCGAGGTCGCCGAGCTCGGTGCCCGTCGCTGGGCTGCCAAGCAAGGGAAGGATTTCGCCGCCGCCGACCAGCTCCGTAAGGACTTGTCCGCGCTGGGCTGGACGATGCTTGACCGCAAAGACGGCTACGACCTTAAGAAGGCGTGAGGGGTAGGGTGCCTGCCTCCGTCCTTGCCCTCCGCCTCGGGAGTCCCTAGCGAAAGGATAGCTTTTCACGACATGTCCACCCGCCCGACGATGACTCCCCTTGAGGAGATCCGACATTCCGCCGCCCATATGCTGGGTGCCGCCGTTCTCCGCCTCTTTCCGCAGGCGCAGTTGGATATCGGGCCGCCCACCGACAATGGTTTCTATTACGACTTCGACGTGGACCATTTGTTCACGGCCGACGACCTCGTGAAGATCGAAGAAGAGATGCGTCGCATCTCAAAGGAGAACCAGAAGTTTGAACGCTTTGAATGCACGCGCGAAGAAGCGGATAAGTTGCTCCGTGAACGCGGACAGAATGCCTATAAGCTCGGACGTCTGGCGGACATCCCGGCCGGCGAGACGATTTCATTTTATAAGAACGGCGAATTCGTCGATCTCTGCGCGGGCACGCACGTTCGCTATTCCTCCCAGGTCAAGGCTTTCAAACTGCTTAATATCGCCGGGGCCTATCACCGGGGCGACGAAAAGAACAAACAGTTGCAGCGTATCTATGGTACGGCTTTCGCTACTAAGGATGAGATGGAGCAGCACATGGTGCGAGTCGAAGAGGCCAAGAAGCGCGACCACCGCAAACTCGGCAAGGAGCTGAAGCTTTTCCATATCGACGAAAAGGTCGGCCAAGGCCTCGTGCTCTGGGTACCCAATGGTGCCATCGTCCGCCAGGAGCTGCAGAACTTCATTTCCGAACAGTTGTTCCTGACCGGGTATAAGCAGGTATTCACGCCCCACATCGGCAACTTGGATCTTTATCGGACCTCGGGGCACTTCCCTTATTATAAGGATGCGCAATTCCCACCGTTGGTCGAACGCGAGGCGATGGAGCTGCTTTCCAAGGAAGGTTGCGCCTGCGGCGAACTGACTAACAAACTCGAGGACGGCACCGTCCAAGGTTTCTTGCTGAAGCCGATGAACTGCCCTCACCACATCCGGATCTTCGCGTCGCAGCCTCATTCTTATCGCGATCTGCCTGTACGTCTGGCGGAGTTCGGCACGGTTTATCGCTGGGAGCAATCCGGTGAGCTGAATGGCATGACCCGCGTCCGGGGTTTCACCCAGGACGATGGCCACCTGTTCTGCACCGAAGATCAGGTTGGCCAAGAAGTGCTGGGCTGTCTGGAACTCGTGAAGGTCGTGCTCAAGACCCTGGGTCTGAATGATTATCGCGTCCGGGTCGGACTGCGAAATCCTGATTCGAATAAGTACACTGGTTCTTCGGAGAATTGGGATAAGGCCGAGGCCGCTTGTCGTGCCGCTGCCGCCACCCTTGGCGTCGCTTTCACCGAAGAGGCTGGAGAAGCCGCTTTCTATGGACCAAAGATCGATTTCGTCGTGCGCGATGTCATCGGCCGCGAGTGGCAATTAGGCACCGTGCAGGTCGACTTCAATCTGCCCGAACGTTTCGAGCTTTCTTACATTGGTCCGGACAATAAGCCGCACCGCCCCGTAATGATCCATCGTGCGCCTTTCGGTTCGATGGAACGTTTCGTGGGCATCCTGATCGAACACTTCGCCGGCGATTTCCCGACCTGGCTTTCCCCTGAACAGGTCCGTCTGATTCCTTTAAACGATGATATGAATGCCGATTGTGAAGCCATGGCTGAACAGCTGAAAGCTGCGAAGATCCGTTGTTCCGTCGACAGCTCTTCGGATAAGCTCGGAGCCAAGATTCGGCGCGCCGAGATGTCCAAGGTTCCGCACATGCTCGTCGTCGGTGCGAAGGAGAAGGAAGCCGGCGTGGTGAATGTCCGCTCCCGGGCTGACAAATCTTTCGAGGGTAACCGTACGCTCGCGGATTTCATCTCGCTGATCACGGCCGAAGTCGCAGAACGTCGCCTCAAGGCGCACGTTCCGGTCGCACCGGCCGCTGGTTCGCCCGCCGCTCCTGGAGCCTGATAGCGACGACAGGGTGCCTATGCGGCAACGATATGCATAGTCGAACGATTGGGTGGGGAACGGCTCTTGCCCTCATCGTTTAGGGGTGGTAATTACTGTTATGTCTTCGTCTCGCGATTCCTCTCGTCGTAATTTTCTTAAAATGGCTGGCTTGGGCGGCTTGGCTCTTGGGGCCGCGGCCACGCCTGCGCTCGGGGCTGCTCCGCGGGAGGCTGCGGCGAATGCCGCCCAATCTCCCGCCAAGAACGTAATCTTCATGGTCGCCGACGGGATGAATATCGCGGCGCTTTCGCTTGCGCATACGTATCTCCAGCGGACGGTGAACCAGACGAGTCAATGGATGAAGCTTTACCGTGAGCTACCTGTCGTCCGCGCGCTTTGTGAAACCCAATCAGCCAGCAGTCTGGTGACGGATTCCGCCGCTGCCGCTTCTTGCTGGGGCATCGGCGAACGTATCACTAATGGGGTGATCAATATTACGCCCGACGGCCGGAAGCCCGTCACGATGATGCAGAAGATGCGCAAAGCTAAAAAGCGCACCGGGCTTGTTACTACCGCCACGGCGACGCATGCCACCCCGGCTGGCTTCGTGGCGACCGTCCCCTCTCGTGCCAAGCAGGCGGAAATTGCTCCGCAGTACCTCGAGCGCGGCGTCGACGTCGTTCTCGGCGGCGGGACACAGTATTTCAGCGAGACGCTGATGGGGGATTACCGTAAGGCGGGTTACGCCATCGCCCTTAATCGTACCGAATTGC
>CAILOT010000064.1:0-69096 GCA_903835965.1 uncultured Opitutia bacterium | reverse complement strand
GCCTTGGTCTTGGTCGTGATCGTCAATGCGATCCTGAATGGCCCGAAGCCAGCCCTGCAGCGCGTCGTTGCCGTTTTGGTCGACATCAATCTCGTCGTGGGAGCTATCGCTTACTTTTATACCGCTCGGCCGATCTCATACTTCCACCCGATCCTGGTGCTCGGTGCCGTCGGCCTTTTGCATGCGGGCGCCAAGAGTGAAGAGAAAGCAAAGGTCATTCGCTGTTTTTCCATCGCGTTGATCTTGCTTGTCGCCGCCTGGGCCGTGAATGCGGCGTGGGGTCCGGAATGGTTCAAGACGCATCTCGTCTTCCTTCCGTCGGTTGGGGTCATTGTCGGCCACTAAGTCTGGCGCCGGATTACCGGTCGCAAGAATGCCTGCGGCGATTGACTTCCCATTGACCGCCCTCTCTTTGGGGAGAGGATAGGTAAGCCTATCGCAGTCACAAATGTATCGCCTCGCCCTCAACATGCTCTTCGGGGATCGCGCCAAGCTCGCGATGCTTCTTTGCGGGTTGGCGTTCTCGGCTTTGCTGATGGCCCAACAGAGTTCGGTTTTCTTCGGCATCATGAGTTGGACTTACACGCCGATGGTCAACATCCGGGCGCAAGTCTGGGTGAGCGACCCGATGGTCGAGCAAGTCAATGACGCCAAGCCGCTCCGCGATACCGACCTGAGCCGTGTCCGCTCGGTGGATGGGGTCGCCTGGGCGGCGCCGTTGCACACTTCTTTCGTCCAGGCGCGCATGCAGGATGGAAATTTCAAACTCATCACGCTGGTGGGCATCGACGCCGATACCTTTGCGGGAGCCCCGGCCGTCCTTACGCAGGGACGTATCGAGGACTTACGCCTTCCCGACACGGTCATCGTGGACGAATGGGGCGCTTCGTTGATGGGTCGCATGGGCGTCGGACCTGATGGCAAGCCGCGCTCCACGCCGCTTAAGGTCGGCGACACCTTTGAGATAAACGATATCCAGGCCCGCATCGTTGGCATCTGTAAGGTGAAGCGCGCTTTCACCGGCGGACCATTCGTCTATACAACTTACGACCGCGCCAAGGGCTACACCCTCGGTGCCCGTCGCACGCTGAGCTTCATGCTCGTCGAGCCTCAGAAAGGTGTGACGCCGACCGAACTCTGCGGACGGATCGAACGCGAAACGGGGCTCAAGGCCTGGACGTCCGACACGGTGATCTGGAACTGGGGCGAGCGCAGTCTGGCCCGTAATACCTTCTGGTGGTTTTGGACTAACACCGGCATTCCGTTCTCCTTCGGCACGGCCGTTCTCCTCGGCCTGTTCGTCGGCATCGCGATTTCCGGTCAGACGTTCTATTCTTTCGTACTCGAGAATCTGAAATATTTCGCGGCCATCAAGGCGATGGGCGCAGGGATGGGTGTTATCGCCCGGATGCTTTTCGTGCAGGCCTTCACCGCCGGTCTCATTGGCTTCGGCCTTGGTGCTGGCATGGCACAGGCCATCGGCCGGGCGATGATTGAGAAGGGGATGCCGCCGTTTGTGATGTTCCCGCAAATCCTCTGGGCGACGTTCGCCCTCGTGTTGGGCATCAGTTTCGTCTCCGCCATTATCGGTATCATCAAGGTGTCGCGCGTCGACGCCGCCTCGGTCTTCCGCGGATGAGTCACCAAGCCCACACCGTCGCGGTCCGCGCCACTGGCGTCGATATGTTCTTCGGCACGCCGGACAATCAGGTCGTCGCCCTCAAGCAAGCCGACTTCGAGGCCCGCCGCGGCGAACTCATCATGCTCGTCGGCCCATCGGGTTGCGGGAAGACAACGCTCCTCTCCGTCATCGCCGGCACGCTTACGCCGCAGGCCGGCACGGTCGAGGTCTTTGGTCAGCGCCTCGACGGGCTCAGCCAAGAAGAGCTCACGTCATTCCGACGTAAGAATCTCGGCTTCGTCTTCCAGTCATTCAATCTCATCCCAACGCTCTCCGTCATTGAAAACGTAATGGTACCGCTGCTGATTCAGGGGCGTCCCTATGACGAAGCCCATGACCGTGCGGCCGCGATCATTGAGAAGGTCGGACTCAAGGGCCGCGAAGAAGGACGGCCTAACGCGCTCTCCGGTGGCCAGCAGCAACGCGTCGCGATTGCACGTGCGCTCGTTCACGAACCGCCGCTCCTCATTTGCGATGAGCCGACCTCGGCCCTCGATAAGGACACTGGCGCGCACATCATGGAACTCGTCCGTGATCTTTCTCGTTCACCTGAACGCTGTGTGGTCGTCGTAACCCACGATCACCGTATTTTCCGTTTTGCCGACCGTATCGCGGAAATGGAAGACGGCCGCATCAGCCGCGTGGTCGACGACCCGAAGCTCCTCGATACCACCCATCTCTGATTTCCTTTATGTTCAAGAAACGCATCCTGCTCTTTGCTCTCGCCCTCGCTGGCGCTGGCGCCGCTCTGCAGCTCACCCGCGGCACGGCCAACGAAACGCCGATCAAGCCGCCGCCCTATGAACCTGCCACACGCGATAAGGACGGCCTCATCGCCGCCGCCGGCCTCATCGAGGCCGCCGCCGAGAATACGCTTCTTGGCTCACCCACGTCGGGCACGGTTGCCAAAGTCCACGTGAAGGTCTGGGATAAGGTGAAGGCCGGCGACCCGATCCTGACGCTCGATGAACGAGATCTTCGCGCTCAGCACACCGTACAGAAGGCCGCCGTCTCCGCTGCCGAAGCGACCGCCGCGCGCGCCGAAGATGCTGCCCGTCGCTGGACTGGCATCAAGGACAGCGGGGCGGTTTCCGCATCTGAACTTCTTTCTTACCAGATGGCTGCCAAAGAAGCGAAGGCCAAGCTCGCTCTCGCTCAAGCGCAGCTTGATCAGACGGCGGTGCTCCTTGATCGTTTGGTGCTTCGTTCGCCTATTGATGCGACCGTTCTCCAGGTCGGCGTTCGCGTCGGCGAATTCGTGGCTGCCGGCGCCAAGGCTCCGGTCGTGCTTGGCGACATCTCCACCCTCCAGATCCGTTGCGACATCGACGAACAACTGGCCACGCGCATGCGCGACGGCTTACCCGCCAAGGGTTATCTGAAGGGCGAGAGTTCTCTCGCTGGCGGCAAGGATCGTTCCATCGTCCTGAAGTTCGTTCGCATCGAACCCTTCGTCATCCCGAAGACCTCGCTTACCGGCGCGAGCGTGGAACGCGTCGACACCCGCGTGCTACAGGTAATCTACCAGTTCGATCGACCCGCGGGACGCGCGCTTTTCGTTGGTCAGCAGATGGACGTCTATATAGACGCCTCCCAAAATGCTCCGGTTAAATAAGACTTTCCTGTTCGCGGCGTTCGTCCTCGTCGGATGCGCGCACGATCCGATGGCGAAGCCTAAAGGGCCTGCCTCGCCCGCGGCTTTTTCGCAAGGCGGTGTCGCTGCCGACACGAAGTGGGCGGAATCTTTCGGAGATCCTGCCTTGCTTGAACTTATCGCGCAGGCGCGACAGAACAGCCCCGATCTCGTGATTGCGCGCGCGCGTCAGCGTGAAGCAGTCGCCTTACTCCTCGCCGCCAACGCCGGCGATCAGCCCGCGGTTTCCGTCGGTGCTGGTTTGGAATCCTCTCGCATCTCACTTGAGACCGGTCGTACACCGGTCGGCTTTGGTATCCCTCGTCGCACCGACGTGGGAGCAGTCGGCGTGAAAGCATCCTGGGAGCTCGATATCTGGGGCCGCGAGGCGGCTAAGACCAAAGGGGCCGACGCGGATTCGCGTGCGGCCAAGTTTACCTCCGAACAGGCGGAGCTCGCTCTCTCGGCGGAAGTCGCCCGCCTTTGGTTCGCCGTCCGCGGCGCCCGCGAGCAACTCGCTTTTCTTGAGACCGAATTCGCCACACGCTTTCGCGAGATGGAAATCGTGGAGAAGACGGTCGTCGCCGGGCTGCTCGACTCCGACCCGCTTTCCTCCGCACGTCTTGCGGCTGCGCAAGCCAAAGTCGACGAAGGTCTCGGCCGCCGCCGCCTTGCCGCGGCGGAGAATGCTCTCCGTGCGCTCATCGGTTCTACTCCCGGCGCCAAGTTGCCTGAAGCAAAAGGCTCCGCCGCGATGCCTGCCTTCGGCGCCGGCGTACCCTCGGAACTTCTGCTTCGTCGTCCCGACCTCGCCGCCGCCGCCGCGCATCTCGATGCCGCAGTTGCGCGCGAAGGTGCGGCGATTGCCGACTTCTATCCTTCGGTCACGCTCAATGGCCAGGCCGGTTGGCAGGCCGATCCGGCTTCGCGTGTCGGCCGTGGCTCATCAAGTTTCTGGACGCTCACTCCCTCGATTGATCTGCCGGTCTTCGACGCTGGTCGCCGCGAAGCCGACCTCGAGGTCGCCCGTGCCCGCATTGATGGCTCCGCTGGTGAGTGGACCAAGGCCGTGCTCGGTGCCTTTCGCGAAGTCGAGGATGCGCTCGCCGATTTACGCGAACTCGCCTTGCAAGAAGATTTGACCGCTCGAGTGTTGGAGGCGGTGCGCGTCCGGCTCGCCAATGCCGAAGCCCGTCGTAAGGCTGGCATCGCGAACGAAAACGATATCATGATCGCACGGCGAGATGAAGCCATGGCGGCGCGCACGCTCTCGATGGTCGTCTGGGAGCGTCGGCAGGTCGCGGTGAGACTCGCCGCGGCGACCGGCGGCGGTTGGTCTGCTCAGTGATTCCGCCAAATAAGAAGGGCGTCCTCGCGGACGCCCTTACTGTTTCCGTCAAGGCTATCAGGCCTTGATCTGCGGACGCTTAGGATCCGGCCAATCAATATGGAAGAACTGTCCGCGCGGCTTGTCGGTGCGCTCGTAGGTATGCGCTCCAAAGAAGTCACGTTGGCCTTGCAGCAAATTCTGCGGCAAGTTCGCGGTGCGGTAAGAGTCAAAGTAGGAGAGGGCTGAGCCCAAGGTCGGCACCGGGATGCCATGCTTGACGGCGAGGGCGATGACCTTGCGCCAGTTCTTCTGGGCCTTCTTGACGGTCTTCTTAAAGTGAGGATCGAGCAGAAGGTTAGCCAGACGAGGCTTCTTGCCGAAAGCTTCGGTGATTTTTTGCAAGAAGCGCGCGCGGATGATGCAACCGCCACGCCAGATTTGGGCGATTTCACCGAAGTTAAGCTTCCACTTATATTCATTCTGCGCTTCGCGCATGAGTTGGAAGCCTTGGGCGTAGGAGCAGATTTTGGAGCAGAAGAGTGCTTCGCGGATCTGTTCGACAATCTTCGCCTTGTCGGGATTGGTCATCGCGCGCTTGGGGCCACGGAGCGCTTTGGCGGCGGCGACGCGTTCATCTTTCACGGCTGAGAGACAGCGAGCAAAGACGGCTTCAGCGATGGTCGGAGCGGCGACACCCATATCGAGGGCGTTGGCGCTGGTCCATTTACCGGTGCCTTTTTGGCCGGCGGTGTCGAGGATGACGTCAACCAGCGGAACGCCGGTTTCCGGATCTTTCTGCTTCAGCACTTTGGCGGTGATTTCGATGAGGAAGGAATTCAGGTCACCCTTGTTCCATTCTTCGAAGACCGTACCGATTTCATCGGGGGTCATGCCGAGAAGACCGCGCATCAAGTCGTAGGCTTCGCAGATCATCTGCATGTCGCCGTATTCGATGCCATTATGGACCATCTTCACGTAGTGGCCGGCGCCGTCGGGGCCGATGTGAGCGACGCATGGAACGCCTCCCTTGATAGGCTTGCCAGGCTTTGCGCCCGTGAGTTCGACGCCCGTGACGGCATCGACCTTGGAAGCAACCGCCTCCCAGATGGGTTTGATTTCAGCCCAAGCCGAGGCGTCGCCGCCTGGCATGAGGGATGGGCCGAAGCGGGCACCTTCTTCGCCGCCGGATACGCCCGATCCGATGAAGCGAAGTCCTTTGGCCTTTAATTCGCGCTCCCGGCGGATGGTGTCGGTCCAAAGCGCGTTACCGCCGTCGATGATGATGTCCCCGGCCTCAAAGACGCTCGCGAGCTCATTGATGACTGCATCGGTGGGGGCGCCGGCTTTGACGAGGATGACCGCTTTACGTGGCTTTTTCAGAGAGGCGGCAAAATCCCGAATAGTCGGGCAACCCGTCAGCTTGCCGGGCGTGCTGGGGTTTTCTTTCACAAACTCGTCGGTTTTAGCGGTCGTCCGGTTATAGACGGAAATCGCAAAGCCGTGGTCGGCGATGTTGAGGGCGAGGTTTTGGCCCATGACGGCCAGACCAATGAGACCAATGTCGGATTGCATAGTAGGGGGTAATGGCAACCTGCGAGGGCAGGCATGGCAAACAAGAAAAGCCCGATAGGTGAGGTAAAAGGGAGGATTTCTGGGTAAAACGGGGGCTCGCCGTCCTCGGAAAGCCGGCCATCGAAGTCATGGCTTAGCCTTTCCCCTCGCCTCACGGGGCCACCTTATCATCTTAAGTTCTGTTATGTCTCAGCTCGTTGGCAAAAGAATCACCCTCGGGGTCACGGGCTCCATTGCCGCCTATAAGGCAGCAGATTTAATCTCACAGCTGGTGAAATACGGCGCCGAGGTCCAGGTGGTCATGACCCAAGGGGCGACGCAATTCATCTCGCCGTTGACCCTGCAAGTTTTATCCCGCCGACCGGTCAGTGTTAACCTGTGGGAAGAAGGGAAAAACTCCCAGCCCAGCCATATCGAGCTGGCCGACTCATCCGATCTTTTGCTGGTCGCTCCTATCACCGCTCATGTGATGGCGGAGTTTGCCCATGGCCTTGCCCCTGACCTTTTAACGAGTGTTTACCTTGCAACGCGTGGGCCGGTGCTGCTCTGCCCGGCGATGAATGGAAAGATGTATGAACATGCCGCTACCCAGGCAAATCTGAAGACCCTTCGGGCTCGCGGTCATGCGATCGTGGAACCTGCGGAAGGGATGCTCGCCTGCGGTTACGAAGGGCTCGGAAAATTAGCGCCCGTGGATGAGATCGTCAGCCGCGTGTTGTCGATCTTAGGCTGAGGCATGGACGCTCAATCCCTCCGGGAGCGATTACAGGCCGAAGCGACCGCCTTGGGCTTCGATGCCTTTGGAGTCGCCCCCGTCGATACCGACGTGCGCGCAGATTATTTTAAAAAATGGATCGCCGACGGGATGCACGGCGAAATGAAATGGATGGCCCGTAATCCGGAAAGGCGTACGGATGCCACGAAAGTCTTACCGGAGGCCCGGAGTCTGATCGTCGTCGGACTTAATTACTGGCAGCCACATCCGTCCGCAGGCTATCGCATCGCCAAATACGCCTTAGGGGCCGATTACCACGATGTCATTCTACCCCGGCTCCAAAAACTCTGCCAATTGATGGAAGCAATGGGAGGCGCCCAAAAGCCCTACGTCGACACCGGCCCCGTCCTTGAAAAACCGATGGCGGCGGCGGCGGGATTGGGCTGGCAGGGTAAGAGCACGATTCTGATTCACCGCAGTAAGGGCACCTGGCTCTTTCTCGGGGTCATTCTCACGACGTTGGAATTGGAACCGGCCAAGCGGCAAGAGCCAGATCGCTGCGGGACTTGTGTGCGATGCATCGAAGCCTGCCCTACGCAGGCCATCATCGCCCCCTATAAATTAGACGCGCGGCGCTGCCTGGCCTATTTGACCATCGAGCATCCTGGTCCGATTCCTTTGGAATATCGCGAAGCCTTGGGCGATCGGGTTTTCGGTTGCGACGATTGCTTGGACGTCTGCCCATGGAATCGTTGGGCAGAACAAACGCGCGAGGCGGCGTTCGTCCCACGGGCCCACCCCCCGCTACGCGAGACCCTTGCTTGGACATCCGCTCAATTTGCGGAACACTTCCAGAACACCCCGGTCTCCCGTCTGGGGCTCCACCGCTGGTGGCGTAACGCCCTGACGGTGCTCGGCAATGTCGGAACCAAGGGTGATTTGCCCGCGATCGAAAAGCTCCTTACGCACAACGATGCGATGGTGGCCGAACATGCGGCTTGGGCGGTCGAGCGGATTCACCATCGGTAAACCTACTTGTTGCCTCGGGCTCCTGGCTTGCCCTAATTTAGTCCCGTGTCCCTCGCTCAAGCTTACTACGCACTGGCGGCCGCTCTGCTGCTTGCCGCTTATCTGGTCTTCACGGCCTCGCCGGTGCTGCAGACCTTTCGCCGTTCGCGCTTCGCCACGGTGACATTGACCTTGACGGCGACGGCCTGGTTCGGCTGGTGGTTGATGAACATGCCTGAGCCAGATCTGGCTGGCCTACCACGCTTACCCGTGGTCGTGGTCTTATTAGGTGCAAGCCTCGCGACACTCCGCTACATGCCGGATCTACTTTCCATCCGTTCACTTGGAGTACTGATGCTTTTCTTAGCCCGCTTCACGCTCGACGCAGGGTATCGGCAATTACCGCGTAGCCTGCTGGATGCCACGCTCAGCTATGGCCTGTTCGTCGTCTTCGGTCTTTGGTGGGCTTATTCACCGCCCACGTTTTTAAACCAATGCGACTGGGTCTTGCGCACGCCGGCCCGACATAAGGGGCTCGGTATCATCTTGGGTCTGCTAGCTGTCGCCTGCTTGCTGGCGTCATTCGTGTCGTGAGCCGAGCGTTGCTCATCGTGGTTTCGGGTCCGGCTGGAAGCGGCAAGACGACGCTCTGCTCGCGTCTCACCGAAGCGAATCCGCGCGCGATCCGTCGGGTGATCACTTGCACAACCCGCGCGCCGCGGGCCGGAGAGGCTGATGGGGTCGACTATTATTTTCTGACGCGGACGGATTTCGAAGCCCAAGTGAAAGCCGGGGTATTTTTAGAGCACGCTGTCGTTCATGGTAATCTTTATGGACCTCGCTTGACCGATGTAGCGCAACATCTGGACGCGGGATTTGACGCGCTGCTTAACGTCGACGTCCAAGGCGCCGCTACGATTCGTGCCAAGGGTACGGCGGACACTCGCTTGGCCGCCGCGCTCGTGACCGTCTTCATCCGGGTGAGCGATCCGGTCGAACTCCGCCGACGCCTTACTGGCCGCGGGACGGATCCGCTCGATGAGATTGATCGCCGGGTCGCGACGGCCTCTGAAGAACTTAAGCATGCCGACGCATATCAACATGTCATCGAGAGCGGCAGCCGCGAAGCTGACTTCAGTGCCTTGCAAGGCATCTACCAGCAGGAAAAATCCCGGTGATGCTTGAAAAGAACAACATCGCTGCGGTCCTGGATGAAATTGCGACCCTGATGGAGCTCATGGGGGAGAACCCTTTTAAGATCCGGGCATACTCCACGGGCGCGCGGATCCTCGAGACCATGACCGAAGATTTGGATGAGCTCATCAAGACCGGTGGCTTGGGCGAGATTCCCGGCATGGGCGAAGCGCTGGTGGATAAAATCACGACCTTACGGCGCGACGGCATTTTACCTTTCCACCAAAAACTCCGCGCGGGAATTCCTGCCGGACTTCTGGAGATCATGCAGATTCAAGGCCTTGGACCGAAAAAAGTCCGCGCGCTTTGGACGCTCTTGGGCGTGGAAGACTTGGCCAAATTGAAAGAAGTTTGCGAATCCGGGAAGGTCGCCGAACTCAAGGGCTTCGGCGAAAAAACCCAGACGAAGATTCTCGAAGGCATTAAGAATCGCGTCGCTTACAGCTTGCGCCATCGATGGTACGAAGCCGCGGAAGTCGCTAATCCTATCTTAGCCGGCCTGCGCGCCTTGCCCCAGGTCAAGCACGCCGAGTCAGCTGGCTCTTTACGCCGCGCCCGCGAGACGGTGGGCGACCTGGACTTCATCGTCGCGGCGGCCGACCCCAAGCCGATCATGGATTGGTTTGTCGCTTATCCCGGCGTCAAAGAAGTAACCGCTCACGGTGAGACAAAATCCAGCGTGCGGTTTGAATCTGGTCTCCAGGCGGATTTACGCGTGGTGCCCGAAGAGCAGTTCTTTTTCGCCTTACACCATTTTACCGGCTCCAAAGACCATAATGTCGCGATGCGGCATCGCGCACTGTCGCGTGGCTTGAGCATGAGCGAATGGGGCTTCAAGGCGACAGCCGAAGGCGTGCAGGCACCAGGTGCTCAAAGCGAAGCGGAAGTTTTCCAGGCGCTCGGCCTGCCTTGGATTCCGCCCGAACTCCGCGAAGGCGCGGGCGAGATTGACGCCGCAGAGTCGAAATCACTTCCACACTTGGTCGAAATGAAAGACCTCCGCGGAGCATTTCATAATCACACGACCGCCTCCGATGGCGTCCATACGTTAGAGCAGATGGCGAAAGAGGCGGAGCGTATGGGTTGGGAATACCTCGGGATCTCCGATCACTCCAAGTCGAGTTTCCAGGCCAATGGTTTGGATGAAGGACGGCTGCTCGCCCAGATGGATCAGATCGCGCAGCTCAATGCATCGGGAAAATTCAAGGTACGCCTGCTGACGGGTTCCGAGGTGGACATCATGCGCGATGGCACGTTGGACTACGCCGACGATTTACTCGGGCGGCTCGATTTCGTCGTCGCGTCGGTGCATAACCTTTTCACGTTAGACCGCGAATCGCAGACGGCTCGTATCATCCGGGCCATCGAAAGCGAACACGTGGACATGATCGGACACGTCACCGGACGATTGATCAACAAGCGCGAACCTTACGACGTGGACGTCGGTAAGATTATCGATGCGGCCGCGGCGAATGACACGATCATCGAACTTAACGCCAACCCTTGGCGGTTGGACATGGATTGGCGATGGTGGCGTCGAGCCGCCGAGAAGGGGGTGCTATGTTCGATCAACCCTGACGCCCATGACTTCGCGCACTTAAGTTTTATCGAACACGGCGTACGCATCGCGCGTAAGGGATGGTTAACCTCCGCCCAGGTGCTGAACACCCGTTCCTTGCCTGAAGTGCTGAAGTGGTTGGGCCGCTAAGTCGTTTTCTTCCGGCTCGCCCTTGGCCGTGGGGCCGTCCTAATCTGACGCATGCTGCACGATAAGCGCCGTCTGCTCCTCATCGCAGGTCCCTGTTCCCTTGAATCGGAGGCCAATTGTCGGACGGTCGCCCAGGAGCTCAAGGTTCTCGCGGCGCGGCATCCGGAGCTTAACATCATTTTCAAAGGTTCTTATGATAAGGCGAATCGCACGTCGTTGGGCGGCGATCGCGGCCCAGGCATGCAGGCAGGCCTAGATTTGCTAGCGATGGTAAAAAAGGATTACGGCTTCTCCGTCCTCACGGACATCCATGGCCCGGAGCAATGTGAGACCGTCGGCAAAGTCGTCGACGTTTTGCAAATCCCGGCCTTCATGTGCCGCCAGACCGACTTGCTTGTCGCCGCCGCTAAGACCGGCCGAGTGGTGAACGTGAAGAAGGGACAATTCCTTTCGCCGTTTGAGATGCGCTTCGTCGTCGATAAACTCGAAGGCGCGAAGGCTGCGGAAATCTGGCAGACGGATCGCGGTACGACCTTCGGTTACCAGAACTTGATCGTCGATATGCGTTCGTTCCCAATCATGGCTGGCTTTGGTCACCCCACGATTATGGACGCAACGCATGCGGTCCAGCTCCCCGGTGCCGCTGGTGGTTCATCCGGCGGACAGCGCGAATATGTTCCTGTGCTGGCCAAGGCGGCGCTCGCGGCCGGCGCCGACGGGCTCTTCATGGAGACGCATCCCGATCCGACCAAAGCCATCTCTGACGGCCCAAGCCAAGTGCCCCTGGCTGATTTCCCGGCCCTAGTGGAATCCTGCCTGCGCGTCTGGAAAGCCGTTCGCGCTTAAGTCTTTAACTTCGCTAGCACCGCCGAGCGGTCAAATTTGCCGCGTTCATCGGTCGGCAGGCTGGCGACGAAGACATATTGTTTGGGGCGAGCGGCTGGCTCCAAGGTATCCGCAACATTTCGCAAGGCTGCTTCGATCGCAGGATCGCCAACGACGCAGGCCGTCACGGCTTCGCCCCAGGTTGCGTCGGGTCGTCCGAAAACCTTTACTTCGGAAATAATGCCGCTGGCGAGGAAGGCGTGCTCAACGCGAGACGGATCCACTTTTTCGCCCCCGGTTAATATTACTTGGTCCGCTCGCCCGTGGACTTTGATCGTGCCATCGGATCCAACGTCGCCGCGATCGGTGGTTAGGTAGGGTTGCTCCAAAGGAAGGTTAGGCCAGATGCCACGACCCAGTGCGGGTGTCGAAATCTGCAAGAGGCCGTTTGATGCATGGAATTTTACGTCCGGCAAAGGCGAACCTCGTAATTCGGCCTTACTCCAAACGAGCTTCGGAGGACAAAGCGCGCAGGCGGCGGCGGTTTCCGTCATGCCGTAGGTGACATAAACCGGTAAACGGAGCGCGCCGATTCGCTCACGTAGCGGAGATGGTAGCAACGAACCACCGAGGAGAATGACATCGAATTGGCGAAGCCAGTTCGCTCCTATGGTCATGCCTAAGAGGCGAGACAGCTGAGTAGGAACGAGTGAGAGGATGCGCGTACCAGAAGTCGGTAGTGGTACAGATGGTAATGGTTCGTCCGGCGTGAAGCGGCCGTTGAGCACGGCAAAAGCCCCCGAGGTTTCACGCGCCCGTATCGCCGGCATGAGTCCGCTGACGTGCCACGGAGGCGTGACGATGGCGCAATTTAACGTCGGGCTGAAGCCTTGCCCTACCAGAGCATCACGCAAGGAGCGTGCCGCTGCGCGCAGGGTGTTCGCGTCATGGATGATAAATTTAATCCGACCGCCCGTACCGCCGGAAGGAATCATGATACGTCCTGCCCAGCCTAAATGCCAATCACAGGGGCCAAGCCCGACGGGGACGGGTCCCTTGCCGGCCACGTTGACGCCCGCGGGGATTTGGCGGGCGGCTTCGCGCATCTCTGCTTCGCCCCATTGCGGGTTACCCAAGAACGTCGGGATACCCGCATCGTGCGCGGCTAAGGTTTCCCGAAGATGTTCGGCGTAATCCGAGTGGAAGACCGCAAGGCCGCTCACGAGATTTCCCGCCAAAAAGCGTCCCAATCGAAATCGACCAGCCCGCGCGCCATGGGCCCGCCGGCATGACGATCGCGAGCGTCGTGCTCAAAACGGCCAACGGTGTCGAAGCCGACGGTCCCGGCAGAAGGATCAAGGGAGGCGAGCCACAATGCAGCTTGGCGCCCGATGGCGGTCTCAAAGCAGGAGGAATAAACGACGGGACCAGGACGTTGCTCCCGCCAAGCTCTGAGCTCGGTCCAGTCGCCGGCGAGCAAAGGTTTCACCACGACGAGGCCAGGCCAATCGTTTCCGGCGGGCGTAAGGAACGATTCATCGAGCGCGATTTTATCTTGGCCCAGTGAGGCGTAACCCGGATGTCCAATCGGTAGGGGCTGTTCCAGGAACTCCACGCGCTTTTCGTTTCGCGTAAAATCGGTCCAAGCACGCGCCGCCGTGAGATCGAGCGAACCGTTCGCATCGAGACGGACTTGTCCGTCGAAGCGGTGGAAGAGTTCGCGAATGGCGGCTTCCGGCGTATCGGAAGATATTTTTATTTTTAAAGTCTGGAAGCCGGCGGCGATCTTTGCTGCGGTATCGTCGCCCGATAAAGCGACTAGGCCCGCACACGGCAGTGCGCCGTCGTACGCAGCGATCACCGACCAATGTGCACAACTGGACATGGCCGCCGCCAAGCAGGGTAGGGCAGCGCGGGAGGCTTGGACGGTTGAGCTAAGGTGCGAAAAGTTTCCTTGGGCCGAGCGCATGACTTCGATGGCTTGGTCGATCGTTTCGGAGGGGAAGCCCGGCCATGGGGCGATTTCTCCGTAGCCTACCCCGGTTTCGCTTTGGCACCGGAGCAACACTCGATCGACCGCATCGACGCTGCCGGCCCCGGTTGCCAATGGTGAGCGAAAGCGTCGGCGGACCCGCTTGAAATCGAAAAAGCCTCCTTTCATCCCGTCACTGTCATGAATCGAGCCCAAGTCGCAAAAACAATTTGCCTCCAAGGCGGGGGGTGCCTAACACCCTTTGGGGAAACCGACCTGCCATGGCCTCTCCCAAATCCAAGGGCCGCGTTTCCCTCGACGAACGCTTTTACCTACCCGCTGACGAATTCTTTCCGTCAACGGCCGGCTTAGGGCTGACCTACGACGACGTCTCGCTGGCCACCCGCTATTCAGAGGTGCTCCCACGGATGACCCGTCTCGACACCTCGCTTTCCGACTTCCTGCCGTTGTCTTTACCGATCGTGTCATCGGACATGGATACCGTCACGGAGCACCGGATGGCCATCGCGATGGCGCTTAACGGGGGGCTGGGTCTCCTACATTACAATATGACGGAGGCCGACCAGGTGGCCGAAGTGCGTCGGGTCAAAAACCATATTCACGGAATGATCGGCGATCCCGCGGGGGTCTCCCCCGAGGATACGATCGCGCAGGTGCTCGCCCGAATCGAGCACGACGGCTTGGCCTTCAGTACCTTCCCGGTCGTCGGCCCGGATAATACCCTCCTCGGGCTACTTCCCGGAAGCGCCGTCAAAGAGCGTCACGGTCAACGCAAGGTCGCTGCCGTCATGGTGCCGCGCGACCGGATCTTTACCGTCGTGGAAAAAGACCTCGGGAAAGACCCGATTGCCAAGGCAGATAAGCTCTTCTCTGAGCACGTCGGGCAAAACAAATTATTGGTGGTCGACGCAAAGAATAAACTTCGCGGCCTTTTCACGCTCAGCGATATCGAGCGTATCTCCGAAGAGTCTCGGGCGCACGTCCGTCCAACGCGCGACTCAGGGTTTCGACTCCGGGTCGGGGTTGCCATTTCAGTCCCACGTAACGCCGATGGCGAAATCGATCGGGCTCGCTTCCTGGCCCATGCGGCCGCTTTGGTGGAGGAAGGCGCAGATGCTTTGGCAATCTCCACGGCGCATGGTCACACCAAGGGCGTCGGCGATGCCGTTCGCATGCTCCGCAAGGCGCACAAAGGCCTTACGCTGATCGCCGGCAATGTCACCAGCGGCGAGGGCGTCGAATTTCTCGCGGCCGCTGGAGCCGACACGATCAAAATCGGCCAAGGCCCTGGATCAATCTGCACGACGCGTATCGTCGCTGGTGTCGGCATTCCCCAGCTCACCGCGCTTTATGTCGCCTCCCGGGCCGCCGCCCAAAAGGGAGTCCGTATCCTCGCCGATGGTGGCATCACCAAGAGCGGCGACATCGTCAAAGCGCTTACGCTAGCTGATGCGGTGATCCTCGGTGGCTTGCTCGCAGGTAGTCGTGAAGCCCCTGGCAAGCTGATGGAAATCAACGGCAAGACATATAAGGAATATCGCGGCATGGGTTCGCACGAAGCGATGCGCAAAGGTTCCGCCGCGCGCTACGGCCATTCGGCCAGTGGTAAATTTAACAAAGTCGCCGCCGAGGGTATCGAAGCTCTTAAGGAAGTTTCCGGAACGGTCGACCAGGTGCTGGGCAGTCTGGCCGGCGGGGTTCAAAGCGGACTTGGTTATCTCGGAGCCAATAATCTGACCGAACATCGGGCGTTGGCTCGCTACATCCGGATCACCCCAGCAGGTCTGCGCGAAGCCGCTCCTCACGACGTGATCGAGATCAAAGCCGGATCATAATTTCCACCAGCCAGGCCATGTCATCACTTTTACGTTCTCTTCTCCTTTTATTGGGAGGCATCGTGCTCGGCGCCGTCGCGACGCTTATCTTGCAACCAAGCTTTTCGATTGTCGTGACGAACGCTCCGGCTGTCGCCAAGAGCGAAGCCGCCCCGACCGTCACTAAGCCCGAGTCCGCTCCCGCCGCCGAAGGGTCGGCCAGCAAGGTCGCTTCCGGCGTCTCGGCTTTGCCGGCTTTAGATTACGTCGCCATCAACGAGCGCCCGGCGCTTTGGCCGACTTCGGTGGTGATGATTAAGGCATACAGTTCTCCCGTCATCGAAGGGGGTAAGAAAATCAGCGAGACGACGCTGGCGATGGGTGATTCATTGCAGGTCTCAAAAGTGTTCGGCGCGGGCATCCTTGAAGTCCGTTCGCGAGGCGTGAAATTCGAAATCGATAGCCGCCTGACAAACTTTGAAGCCTTGGTCCGCAAAAAGGCTCAAGAGTTGTTTGCGAATGGAAGCAATCAGCCGCTGCCTTTCGTGAAGGCGTCTTCGGAGGTTCCCGCTGTGGCGACGCCTGCGTCAACGGGTTCGCTCGCTGCCTCGACTCCAGTCGCCGTCTCTGTTCCGGCTACGGTAATTCCGTCTCCTGCCATGGCTCCGACCGCGGTCGTTGCCGCACCGGCCGAGCCAGAAAAGCCGGTCGTACCGAAGGGTCCGGCAACCTTGGACGAAAAAATAGACACGCTTTTCGGCCGTAAGCCTGCCGTGTCGCCTACGTCGACTCCCTCCGCCCCCGTAGCTCCTGCGGCGGAAGTTGCGAAGCCGGCTGATGCCAAGGAAGATTTGGATAAGAAAATGAACACGCTCTTCAAGTCTCCGACGAAGTGAGCCAAGCCAAAATCTTTTCATGGAACGTCAACGGCGTTCGCTCCGCCTTGGGTAAGGGGCTCATCGATTTCATCCAGGCGTCCGATCCCGATGTGCTTTGCCTGCAAGAGACCAAATGTGAAACGGCGACGGCCCAGAGCCTTGGGTTGCCTTTTGCCCATCAGGTCTGGCATGAGGCGGAGAAGAAGGGCTACTCGGGTACGGCCATCCTTTCCAAGCACGAACCACTGTCCGTGGCTTTGGATTTTCCCGGCGATCACCCTGCCGAAGGACGCGTCGTCACTGCTGAATTTCGCGGTTGTTACGTCGTGAGCGCTTACGTGCCTAATTCCCAACGCGAGTTGGAGCGGTTGGACTATCGTTTGCAATGGGATGCGGATTTTCAGCGCTACCTTGCGAAGCTCGCACAAAAAAAGCCTTTGGTCGTATGCGGTGATCTCAATGTGGCGCACGCGGAAATAGATTTAGCCAATCCTTCGACGAATCGCCGGAACGCGGGATTCACCGATGAGGAGCGCGAGTCCTTTACTAAACTGCTCCAGCAACAGGGTTTTGTTGATACCTTTCGCGCGCACCACCCTGACGTCAAACAGCGCTACAGTTGGTGGAGTTATCGGCCCGGTATCCGCGCCCGAAACATTGGATGGCGCTTGGATTATTGCCTGACATCCGAAGGGCTCAAGTGGTCGGCGCCCGAGATCCACGATCAAGTGACAGGATCGGACCATTGTCCGGTATCGGTGCGGATTGCGGCCGAACTGGCCTAAGCGTAGCACTTCAGGGGTGCTTGCCCATCCGCCGCTTCACCCAAGGCACCATGGCCAGCAGGCCGATCGTCACGACCCCGACCGTCAAGGCTTGGTTCAGGAAGAAGCGCGAAAGTAAGACCGGATCTTTGGACGAAAAATCTTCGGCCAAGACCCCAGCGAGTTTGTTGCCCAAGGCTGTTCCTAAGAACCACAGACCCATGATCAGCCCCGTCAGCTTGGCGGGAGCGAGCTTGCTCATCGTGCTGAGCCCGACTGGGCTGAGGCAAAGTTCGCCGAGCGTCTGCAAGAAGTACACGGCGATGAGCCACCATGGGCTGACTTTACCGCTCGCAGTAAGCTGCGCGGCGGGGACCAATAATAAGAAAGATATGCCCAAGAAGACGAGGCCGAGGACGAACTTGCCCGGGACGGACGGTTGGCGCGTGCCGAGCCGAACCCAGCCCCAGGCGAAGAGCGGTGCGAGCGCGAGGATGAAGAGCGAGTTGACGGATTGGAACCAGGAGGAAGGGTAGGCCCAGCCCGCCACTTCATGATGCGTGAGTTCGTCGGCGAAGAGTGTGAGCGAGGACCCGGCCTGTTCGAAGACGGCCCAGAAAATGATCGCCGCAATGAAGAAGACCAAGATGGCGGCAATCCGGTGGCTGTCTTCGTCCTTCTTCATGAGGCCAAAATAAATCACGCCTGCGACCGGCAGCGCATAGACGAAGGGATTGATCCAGGCGAAATGGTCTGAGGCGATCATGAGTCCCAAGAGCAAAACCGTCCCGAGCGTAACCATCATGAGCTGCAGCCATGGGCGCGGAGTGTCGCGTTCCGGCGCATGACCGATGTGTCCGAGGAGTTTAAGCCGACGAAGGTAGGTCCACATTCCAAAGGTCATCCCGAGGCCGGCGGCGCCGAAGCCCCAGTGCCAACTATGCAGCGGGTCGAGCCCCCAAGACAGAAGCATGGCCTTAAACTGTTCCCCTTGGGCGAGCCAGCCTACGACCAGCGGAGCGGCAAAAGCTCCGAGATTGATGCCCATATAAAAGAGCGAGAAGCCGGCATCGCGGCGATGATCGCCCCGGGCGTACAATCCGCCGACAAGCGTGCTGATGCTAGGCTTAAGCAGTCCGGTACCCAGCGCGACTAAGATGAGCCCAAGGTAAAAACTTGGAATCGAATCAATCGCCAAGGTGTAGTGTCCGGCGGTGATGATGAAACCACCGATCAAGACCGCCCGTCGCGCCCCGATGAAATTATCGGCGAGGTAACCGCCGAGGATGCAGACCATGTAGCTCGCCATGGTGTAATTCCCGTAAATCTGGGCAGCGTATTTTTGTTCGAAGCCCAGGCCGCCCATCGCCACCGGCGCGACCATGAAGAGCAGTAAGAGCGCCCGCATGCCGTAGTAAGAGAATCGCTCCCACATCTCCGCGAAGAAGAGCATACTCAGGCCCTTGGGGTGGCCACTGATCCCGCCGGTGTGCAAGACCTCGGGGACGTGAGGAGTCGCATCGGGGATGGGCTTAGGGAGGGTCATCGCGGTCAGAATAGGCAGTTCCAAGGAGGCTTGGCAGGCAACGCATTTGCCTAATTAGGCTAGGACGGCGTTGACAGTGCCTCCTATGGGGCTATTTTTGAGACTCATTCTCATCTAGCGTGACTCCGCTTTCCCAACTTCTGCCCGGTCAATTCGGGAAGCTGGCTTCGCTTAACCCGGAGCGTGGGGTGGATCAGCGTTTGATGGCGTTAGGGCTCTTGCCGGGGATGGTTTTGAAATTGGTCCGAAAGGCTCCTTTGGGCGATCCGCTGGCCATCGAGTTCGGAGGCCAGGTCGTGAGCTTACGCTTGTCGGAAGCCGAGAGTCTAATCGTCGATGTGGCAGCCGATTGCCCCATCCAACGCCCCCGGGCAACGCCGTGAGCTCTCCAACTCAGGGCTTGATGGTCGCGCTCGTCGGGAACCCCAACACCGGCAAGTCCACGCTTTTTAATGCCCTGACCGGACTACGGCAACGGGTCGGAAACTATCCAGGTGTGACGGTTGCGCGTAAATCAGGCACCTGTGATTTAGGCAATGGCACCAAAGTGGAGTTAGTCGACCTCCCCGGGCTCTACTCATTGGCTGCTACCTCCCCGGATGAGCAAGTCGTCACCGATGCGTTATCTGGAAATATTTCAGGGGAGCGACAGCCGGACGCAGTGATCTTGGTCGCCGATGCGACCAACTTGTTGCGCAATCTGTTCTTAGCCTCGCAGCTCGCCGAATTAGGTCTGCCCGTCGCATTGGTTCTAAACCAAGCCGACGTCGCGAAGGAACAAGGGCTGCGTATCGATACGATACTACTATCCGAACGCTTAGGCGGGATTCCGGTCGTCATGGCTTCGGCTTGGAAAGGCGAAGGCGTCATCGATGTTCGCCGTGCCATCGCGCAGACCCTCGAAAGCAAAAAACTTTTACCGCGTGTGGTTTGGCCGGAAAAAATCTTAGCGGCGTTGGACGATATTAAGGCAGCTATTTTCAAGGACATGGGCCGCAAGATCACTTCGGCGGAAGCCCAGAGGCTAATTTTTGATTCCAATTCTGCCTTGGCGGAACGGTTGCAATGGCGGTCGGAACGGCGCGACCCAGTTATCCGACAGGCGCGCGAGAAGGTGCGGCAGTCGGGGTATAACCCCTTGGCGGCCGAACCGCTGGTGCATTACGCGCGTTTGCGTAAGGCGCTTGAAGGCGTCGTCAAGGAGGGCACCGCACGCGCCAGCCGGTCCGCGGCGGTCGACCGATTATTACTGCATCGATTCTTTGGACCCGTGCTCTTCACCGGCATCATGTTGGGGCTTTTCGCCTCCGTGTTCTGGCTCGCGAAGTTCCCCATGCAATGGATTCAGCTGGGTGTGGACACCTTGAAGGCCGTCGTGGCTCCGACTTTGGAGTCTACGCCGATGCTGCAAAGCCTGGTGACGGACGGGATGATCGGCGGCGTGGGAGCCTTCCTGGCCTTTTTGCCGCAGATATTAATCTTATTCTTGTTCGTCGGCATCCTGGAAGACAGCGGTTACATGGCGCGCGCCGCGTTCATCATGGATCGGCTCTTCAGTTGGTGCGGACTAAACGGAAAAAGCTTCGTGCCGATGTTATCGGGCTTCGCTTGCGCCATCCCGGGGCTTTTATCCACGCGCACGATTGAAGACCCTAAGGCTCGGCTCGCGACGGCGTTCGTCGTGCCGTTCATGAGCTGCTCGGCGCGCTTCCCGATTTATGCCTTGATGTGCGCCGCTTTCATCGGCCCTGTCTACGGTCCTGGTTGGGAATCGGTCGTCATGGTCGGCATGCATTGCGTCGGCTTGTTTTTCGCGGTGCCGACGGCTTTCATCTTAACTCGGTTTGTCTTAAAGGTTCGGCCGCAGCCGTTCGTCCTTGAGCTCCCTCGCTATCAGTTGCCCAAGCCGCGCGATGTCGTCTGGCGCATGTGGCAGAACGCCGCCGAATTCGTCTCGAAGGCCGGTACGGTGATCTTCGCCATCACGGTCATCGTGTGGGCGCTTTCTTATTTCCCGCGCGACCCGCAGGTCGCTGAACGTTTGCGCCAGGAATTTCCAACATTGGAGGCCAAGCAGTTGGATTCGAAGGTCAAGGCCACCTATGTCGAACAGTCGTGGATGGGTCGCTTCGGCAAGGCCGTCCAGCCGGTTTTTGACCCCTGCGGCTTCGATTGGAAAATCACCGTCGGCGTCTTGGCCAGTTTCCCGGCCCGTGAGGTCATTGTCTCGACGCTCGGCGTGACTTATTCCTTGGGCGAAGGGGCCAAGTCCGATAGCCAACACCTACGACAGGCGATGGCCGATGCCCGCTGGACGGAAGGCCCGCGGGCCGGGCAAAAGATATTTTCTTTGGCCGCCGTGCTTGCCTTGATGATTTTCTTTGCCTTGTGCTCGCAGTGTGCGCCGACGATCGCGACCCTGGCGCAAGAGAGCGGCGGTTGGGGTTGGGCCGCGGCTTCGTTCTTCTACATGACGACGTTGGCCTGGGTTGTCGCTGCGCTAGTTTACCAAATCGTCATCAGACTCCTATGAATACCGAGGTCATCATCATCGCGGCCATCGTCGGCGTCGCCGTTGGCTGGTTGGTCCGGCTGACGATCTCCTCTGTGCGTCGGCGCAAGGCGGGTGGCTGCGGCGGTGGTTGCGGCTGTGCGGCGAAAATAAAACCGAAGAAGTGAACCGCAGGTAAGTTGACCCGTTGATGGGTTGGCCAGTTGGCCAGAAGACCCAACGAGAGCAAGGGAGACCGGGAACTGGGAAGTTAGCTTCGGCCAAAGTCATGCAGGGTGCGGGATGTATTCTCGGCCCTCAGGTCTCAGGTGCGGGTGTTCAGGTTCAGGTGCGGGGAAAATTCAGCTCCTGAACCTGTGCCCGAACCTGAACACCTGAACCTGACTCCCGACGGCTGAGACCCGAGACCTGAAAAGATCTCCCCAGCCAATCATCCGATCTCCGGTTTCCCTTTGTGCCCTGCTTCTCTCTGGCCAACCGGCCATCTGCTCAACCGTTCAACTAACGCCGCGCTTACGCGGGCTGTTGCTGGCTAAGGCAATGCAGGGCGCCACCCTCGATCAGTAACAGGCGGCAATCAAGCCCCACCACTTTGCGTCCCGGGAAACAATCGCCGATGATACCCAAGGCTTTGTCATCCGAGTCTTGGCCGTAGACCGGGACAAGGACGCCGTCGTTGACGATGAGGAAGTTGGCGTAGCTTGGAGGAAGCTCCCGGCCCGCCAATCGTATCGAGCGAGGCAGGGGCAACTCGATGACGTCCAGTTTCTGTCCGCTGTTGACTCGCATTTCTCGTAAGCGACGGAGGTTTTCCTGCAGAGGGCGGAAGTTGGGGGAGGATTGATCGTTCTCGGTGACGGCAATCAGCGTCCGCGAAGCAACGAAGCGAGCGAGGTTGTCGATATGACCATCGGTGTCGTCGTTCGCCAACCCTTCGCCGATCCAGAGAAGTTCGTCGATCGCGAGGCCTTCGCGGATGGCGGTGTGAAACGCCGCATCATCCCGCCCGTCGGCGCGGTTAGGATTATTCTGCACGGCCTCGGTGGTGAGCAGTAACCCGTCGCCGGAGACTTCAATCCCGCCGCCTTCGAGTTCAAACGGGAAGGAGAATTTTTTCATCCCGAGATGTTGGGCGATTTTCCCGGGAACTTGATTGTCGAGCGAGGCTTCGAATTTACCGCCCCAGCCGTGAAACTCCCAATCGGTCAGCGCGATTTCTCCGGTCTGGCGATGTTTGATAAAAATCGGCCCGTGATCTCGGCACCACACATCATCGGTCGCGATATCGACGAGCTCGATGACGGAAAGATCGGCCTTAGCGGCCTTGAGTTCTCGTTCGGCTTCGGCGCGTAATTTCCCGGCGGCATTGATCCGCACGGGTTGGAAGCGGCTGATCGCGGCGGCGAACTCGGCGAACTTGGCGGGGATCAGATCGTAATGCCCCGGCCAGAGCTTGGTATTGGACGGCCAAGAGAGCCACGTGGCTGATTGAGGTTCCCATTCCGCTGGCATGCGGAAGCCGAGATCGCGGGGCGAGGCCATGGTCGATCAGTCGCGGAGACGGCGGGTCAGATCACCATAAGCGTCAATCCTCCGATCACGGAAGAAGGGCCAGATCCGGCGAAATTCACGTTGGCGCGCGAGATCGCAATCCGCCAAGAGGACTTCTTCTTTTTCAACCGAAGCCCGGGCGACGATTTCGCCATAAGGATCCGAGACGAAACTTTGTCCCCAGAATTGAGTGCGCCCTTCGATGCCGACGCGATTGGTCGCGGCGATATAGCAGCCATTGGCGACGCCGTGCCCGCGTTGGACGGTTTCCCACGCGTTATGCTGGGCTTGGCCGAGCGAGGCTTTTTCTTCAGGCAACCAGCCGATGGCTGTTGGATAAAAAAGAATCTGTGCTCCGCCCAGAGCGGTCAGGCGCGCGGCTTCCGGGTACCATTGGTCCCAGCAGATCAGGACTCCGATATTGCCGTGCGCGGTCTTCCAGGTGCGGAAGCCGAGATCGCCCGGCGTAAAATAAAACTTCTCTTCAAAACCCGGATCCTGCGGGATGTGCATCTTACGATATTTTCCGAGGACCGAGCCGTCGGCGTCGATGACGGCGGCGGTATTATGATAGACCTCGCTACCTCGTGCTTCGAAGAGTGGGGCGACGATGACGACGCCGAGACGCTTCGCCACTTTGGCCAGTTCAGTGACCGACGGTCCGGTTTCGATAGGTTCGGCGAGGTCGAAATTCTTGGGGTCTTGGGTGACGCAGAAATATTTCGTCGTGAACATTTCCTGCAAACCGATGATTTTCGCGCCCTTCGCGGCCGCTTCTTCGATTCGCGGGATGGTCTTCCGGACGTTCGCCGCTGGCGTATCTTCGGCGGTCAGTTGGATGAGTCCGAGGCGGACGGCGTCGGGCAGGGACATCGGGCTTAGTAAACGAGCTTATTGATCGGGTATTCGACGATTCCTTCCGCGCCCGAAGCTTTCAGGGTGGGAATGAATTCGCGGGCTTGGCGCGCATCGATAATCGTTTCGACCGCCACCCAATCCGGATTGCTCAGAGGGGAGATCGTCGGGTTACGTAAAGCGGGCAAGGCGGCAGAAACTTTATCCAAAGCCTGTCGTGGGAGATTAAATTTTAATCCTACCATGTGTTGAGCAGCGAGGGCGCCTTGGAGCATGAGCACGATCTGCTCGATTTTAGCGCGCTTGGTCGGGTTGGCCCAGGCGGTCTTATTGGCAATCAGGACCGTAGTGGTTTCGAGCAGCGTATCGACGATGCGCAGCTTGTTGGCTTTGATCGATGAGCCGGTCTCCGTGATGTCGACGATCGCGTCGGCCAATTCGGGGACTTTGACTTCAGTGGCGCCCCACGAGAACTCCACTTCACATTCCACGCCCTGTTTTTGGAACCAGCGACGGGTCGTCTCGACTAGCTCGGTGGCCACGCGTTTGCCCGCGAGGTCTTTGGCGGTTTTGACTGGAGAGGCTTCAGGTACGCAAAGCACCCACCGTGATTTCTGCGCGGAAGCTCGGCTGTAGATCAATTCGCAGACTTGGACGACGTCGGCCGAGTTTTCTTGGACCCAATCCTGACCGGTCAGACCGCAGTCAAAGAAACCATGTTCAACATAGCGGGCAACCTCTTGGGCACGAATGAAGCGTCCATCCAGGGCGGGGTCGTCGAAGGAGGGGCGATAAGAGCGGCTGCTCTTGACGACCGGGAACCCCGCTCGGGCAAACAGCTGAAGGGTTGCCTCCTCGAGGCTTCCCTTGGGGAGGCCCAACATTAATTTAGCGATTTCCTGACTCATTAGACTATCGAGGAAGCCCACCATCCGCCCCGTCGCAAGCATTAAGGGGTTGACTAGGGCACAGCCAGAAAAGAGCCTTTTCCTCACAAAGTTATGCGGAAATCACTCCCTCTCCTCGCTCTCGTCACCCTATTTGTTGGTTGCGCTCACAATAAGGCCAATGGTCCTCGCTTCTCGTGGGAGAAAGAGGGCGCTCCGGTTGCCGCCGTTGAAGACGCTTCCAAGGCTCGTATCATCTCGGTGCGAGAGGACTTAGGGCTCATCGCCTTTGCCCGTACCGAAAAACCAGAAGTAAAAACCCATTTACGCCTAGAGAAAGAAGGCAAATCCCTTGAGGTTGAAGTGATCAAAACGGACGATCAGCAAATCGTCGTCGGCATCGTTCCTAATCAGCAGAACGCCCTTAGGTTTACGGCCGGCGAAGTGGTAGGTTGCACGGCTGCGCTGGCCTCAACGGCGCCTGCCGCTCCTGCGGCTGAGCCAGCTAAGTAATCAGTCAACGACTTCGGGCGTGAGACACGCCCGAGACAGAAGGACCCGCCGGCGAAAGCTTGGCGGGTTTTTCATTGGCCAGAATTAGCAAAAAATCCCAATAAAGGTCAAATTTAGCCTCTGCCGTTGACCGTCCCGAATGGCACGGCTATTGCTCAAAATTGTCGTATTACCATGAATCTTCCTCTTCCAGCCCTTCGATCGGGAAGTGCCTTGCGCAAGCTTTTGTCGGTCATGGCTGGAATCGCCCTGTTTTTAGTCATGATTGCCCTGATCGGTGTTTGGGCGCTGGGTCGGTTCGCGCCTGCCTTCTTGGATACGGCGATATCGTCCAAATCGGGCGCTCATCTTTCCGTCGAAGCCAACGAGACCAACCTCTACGCCGGCCGGGTCGAGTTCGCAGGTTTGGCAATCAGTAATCCCAGCCGCTGGCAGGAGCGGGAATTTCTTAAGGTCAAACACCTCGTCCTCGAAGTCGACGCCTGGGAGTTCTTTCTGAAAGGAAACATCGAAGTGAAGAATGCCGAAATGGATATCGAGAGGGTCGTCATCGTCGGCAAAGTCGATTACCTGAACGACAACAATACGAAAGACATCCTGAAAGGGTTAAAAAGTTCTGACACCAAAGTTCCGTCCGTAACCGCGGATGCGCCGCCTGCCACCAAGCGTCCTTTCCATGTTGAACACCTGCGGGTGCGCGTCGGTCACATCGCCGTTATCTCTGGCGATGGCACCGCGGAACGCCGGGTGGTCGTAGACCGTGATTTCAACTTCGTCTTCGAGGCCACGGATATCACGGAAAAAAACTTTAACGACAAGGTCTCCCAGCCGCTCGGCCGCTTGGCTTTGCAAAAGGCAACCACCGACGGCATGGATCTCATCATGGATCTGGCGCGTGAGCGGTTGCGTAAATCGGTCACCGAAAAACTTCTCCAATCAAAATAATTTCCCATGACTGAATCAACTTCCAACGAAGGCGCGGCTGCCGAATCGGCGACGCGAATCGCCGAGCTCGAGGGCGAAGTGGCGCGCCTGAAGGACACGCTCTTGCGCAGCCAGGCCGACCAACAGAACCAACAGCGTCGCCACCAGCGCGACCGCGAAGAGCTTCGAAAATTCGCGACGGCCAATCTGGTCGAAGAATTGCTGCCGTCGCTCGATGCCTTGGCGCTCGGCCTCGAAGCCGCCACCGGCAAGGCCGAAGGGCAGGCCGTGGTCGAAGGCTTCCGGATGGCGATCAATCAATTACGTTCCGTGATGGCGGCGCAGGGTTTGGCCGAAATTAATCCATTAGGGCAGGCCTTTGATCCCGGTCGGCATGAATCGGTCGGACAAGAATCGCATCTTACCATTCCGGAAGGCTCGGTCTCGCGCGTGGCGCGCGTCGGCTGGCTTCTGAACGACCGCGTCATCCGTGCCGCTGCGGTCTTCGTCTCGACGGGCTTTACCAAATAAGATTTTTATCATGGCTGAGGACTATTACGGCATCCTGGGAGTCGCCAAATCGGCGGCTGCCGATGAGATCAAGAAAGCTTATCGTAAAAAGGCGATGGAGCTTCACCCCGATCGCAATCCGGGCAACAAGGAGGCCGAAGAGAAATTCAAGAAAGCCTCGCGGGCCTACGAAGTCCTGAGCGACGAGCAGAAGCGTAAACTTTACGATCAACACGGCGAAGCGGCCTTCGAGCAAGGCGGCCCCGGCCCGGGTGGCGGACGTGGTTTCCAGCGCGGGGCGGACCCGATGGATATCTTCAACCAAATGTTCGGTGGCGGTGGCGGAAGTTTTTCCGATATGTTCAACGGCGGCAGTCCGAGCGGCGAAGGTGACGAGAACGCCGGCGAGGATTTACGGGTGGACATCAAAATCACCCTCGAGGAAGCGGCAGAGGGTGTCGAAAAGAAGATTCCTTACCGTAAGCACGTGGCCTGCGCGAAATGCTCCGGATCCGGAGCCGAGCCTGGAGCGAAGAAGAGCCGATGCGTGACCTGTGGTGGCCATGGCCAAGTCATCCGTTCGCAAGGATTTTTCTCCATGCGGCAGACCTGTCCGACTTGTCATGGGCAAGGCGTGAGTATCGACAAGCCATGTCGGCCCTGTTCGGGTGAAGGGCGGATCATCGCCGAGACTTCGGTCAACGTCCGCATTCCCCCGGGCGTAGACAGCGGCACCAAGCTGCGTTCCAGTAACAATGGTTCGGCAGGGCGCCGGGGCGCCGCCTCGGGAGATCTCTACGTCGTCACGATGATCTTAGATCACGAACTTTTTGAGCGAGATGGCAATGACCTCGCCTGCACCATCCCGGTCAAATTCTCCGTAGCCGCCCTGGGTGGTCAGATCAACGTTCCTAAGCTTAAGGGTAAGACGCTACTCAAGGTGCCTGCGGGTACGCAGGGTGGGACCGTCTTCCGCTTACGCGGAGAGGGGATGCCAAGTCTTCGTGGGAGCAGCCACGGCGATCTGCTGGTGCGCGTCGATATCGACGTCCCTAAGAAGATGACCGACGCACAGAAAGAGGCGCTGAAAGCTTACCAGACGGCCTGCGGAGATGAGGCAGCGCCCGTTTCGGAATCTTGGCGGAATAAGTTTAAACGCTTCTTCCCTTCTTAGTCCCTTGCTCGCAAGAGCCTGCTTTGTAGTCTCAGCCTCATGCCTCGCGACCCGGGCCAAACCGATCGACTTATCCGCCGTCTTCGCTGGGACGAATTGGATACCGCCTGGTTGATTGCTTTCGCAGGATTAGCCCGAGATGAAGATTTAGCCGGAGCCGGTTTACGACAACGGCCGTTGCGGGCTGGAGATCCCTCGGCTTCGCTCTTACCTGCGCCGGGCCGGGCGCGGGCGCGCATCGTAGCCAGACGTCCGATGGTCATCGCAGGGCTAGGCATGGTCCCGCTCGTTTTCCAGGCTTATGGCGCCGAGTGCACAGGCCGTGCGCTGGTCGGCGAAGGTTCCGTGGTGACGGCTGGCACGGTAGTCGCTGAAGTCGAAGGGTCCGCGGCTAATTTACTTTCTGCCGAACGCATCCTGCTGAACTTCCTGCAACGACTGAGCGGGGTCGCGACGACTACACAGGAGCATGTTAGAGCGCTGGGCTCCTCTGCAACGCGCCTGCTGGATACGCGCAAGACGACGCCGGGGTTTCGGATGTTAGAAAAATATGCGGTAGGCCAAGGCGGCGGTTATAATCACCGCCTCGGCTTATTCGATCGGATCATGATCAAAGACAATCACCTGGCCGCTGGAGATGCATCATCATCGGCCCGCATTACCGCACTTGTACGGCGCGCGCGGGAAGCCCGGCCGGATCTTTTGGTCGAAGTAGAAGTCGATCGCCTCGACCAGATCCCGCCCGCCTTGGAGGCGGGAGCTGACATCATCCTGCTCGATAATTTTTCCCTCGCTCCCATGCGCGAAGCCGTGGCGATGATCCGGGGTAAGGCCTGGTGCGAAGTGAGCGGAGGCGTGAACCTCGCGACTCTTCCGTCAATCGGCGAAATCGCCCCAGACTTTGTATCGTGTGGCGCCCTCACGCACGCTGCGCCTTGGGTTGATCTCGGCCTAGACTGGGACTAACGCCATGTCCTCCCTCGATAGCAGTATTCTTTTGGCCTTTCTCAAGGCGGGCGAGGCGCCGGTCAGCGGCGATAAGCTGGCGAAAGAATTAGGCATGTCGCGCGTCGCCATCTGGAGCCGGCTCGAGCGTTTGCGCAGCGTCGGATTTTCTTTCGAGGCATCGACGCGCAAAGGTTATCGTCTGACGGAAGTTCCGCGTGCTTTGAATAGCGCTTTGCTTGACGCCCATCTCCGGCTTTTGAAAGTCCGGCCCGAGGTAGAATTATTGCCGACGGTGGACAGCACGAATTCGGAAGCGGAGCGACGCCTTGCCGCCGGCCAAGACGCACCGTTCGGCGTGCTTGCCTGCGCCCAAAGCGCCGGACGCGGACGTCTCGGGCGACGCTGGCATAGCACGCAGCCGGGTAACCTTTATCTCTCTCTCGCTTTTCGCCCTTTTATTCCGCCCGACCGGTTGAAGCCGTTCACGCTTTGGATGGGCCTGGCGCTCTGCGCTCACATCGAGGAGCGCTTGGGTTTACGTCTGGGTTTGAAGTGGCCTAATGATTTGCAATTACCCGACGGCCGGAAGGTCGCGGGTATGCTCACCGAAGCGCGGCTGGATGCGGACTCGGTTCGCGAACTGGTTTTTGGCTTGGGACTTAATCTCACGGGCGCACCTAAGGATTTCCCCGCCGAGATCCGTACGACGGCCGGCTCGATCGAATGGGCCCTGGGCAAGACCTTGGATGTCAATCGGGAGGCCGCTGCGGTGATCGCCGCGCTCTTACAGGCATGGAAAGATTTTGAAGAAGGCTCTTGGAGCCGAACCTTCCGCGCTCGCTGGCAGGCCCATGATATTTTGACCGGCAAGTCAGTGCGGGTTACTTTGCGCGGCGAGCCGATTGCCGGTATTGTCGATTCAATCGATGCCGATGGATCCTTAATTCTGCGGACGGGCGGCAAGCGACGGACGATTGTCTCATCGGGCGAAGTCACCTTACGTAAGCCATAAAGGAGCAACCTTGCCCTCGGCGCTCCCCTCGCTAATTCTCCCATCGTGCCCATTCTTTGCCTAGATATCGGAAATACGCATACCCATTGGGGCGTTCTCCGTGGGCGTGAAGTCCTCGCGCAGGGCGAGCTCGGCACGGCTTCGTTGGATGCGGACCAAGTCCGGAAATGGCTGGCCGCGTTCCCGGTGAGCGGTATCGCCTTGGCGAGCGTGGTGCCCAACGCGACCCGGATAGCGCTACCGATTTTAGAATCCAGCGGCGTACCTTTTTATCAATTGAACCACGCCACCCTCAAGGGGCTGGGGTTTGACTATCCCCGGCCAGCTGAAGTCGGCCAAGATCGCTTAGCCGATTGCGTTGGTGCGCAGCTTGTTTCCAGAACGCCCGCCGTCATCATCGGGATGGGCACCGCTACGACGGTGGATATCCTCACCGATAAGGGTTACGCCGGCGGAATCATCGCCCCAGGGCTTGGGGTCATGACGAAATACTTACACGAGCGTACGGCCCTGCTGCCCGAGCTGGACCCGTCCACACTGCTGGGCGGCCCTGCTATCGGCAAATCTACGGTTGATGCCATGCGGGCTGGTTGTGCCTTGGGCTTTGCGGGAATGATCGGCGCCTTGCTGGATGGCGTATGTGCCGAACTTGTCCGGGGGGGCTCGCCCGCCCCCAGCGTCATCGTCACGGGGGGCGCGGCGATTTACCTACCCGCCGCCTGGCAAACTCGGGTCCAGCATGAGCCTCACCTGACTTTGATTGGTTTGGCTGAGGCCCATCGCAGGCATTTCGCCCATGGATAAGCCTGACCCGCTGGTAAAGCTCCGCCGGCTTTTGCCGTGGCTGGCGGCGGCGGTGATAGTCCAGGCCGGGCTGTTTGTTTTTGCCGCCTGGTCTAAGCGACTGCCGCCAGTTTGGCCGATTGTGGTCGGCGACCTGGGCTTCACCTTAGTCCTACTTTTCGTCCTTTGGCGGCTTTTGGGCCGTCGGCGTTAGGCCTTCATCATCTTCAGCAGTGCCTTGCGGCGGGCCCTAATCTCGGTGCAGCCGGCTTTGGCGAGGCGGTCCGTGGAGAAGGCCTCGACGGTCAAGCTGGCGACGGCGGTACCATAGATCATGGCCTGGCGAAGGGCGGCGAAGTCGGTCGACCCGGTCGCGGCCAGGTAACCCAGGAGGGCGCCGGCAAAGCTATCGCCGGCCCCGGTGGGGTCACGAAGCTCGGTAACCGGATAGGCTGGGAGGGCGAAAAGGCCTTCTTCATGGAACAAGACTGCTCCATGTTCGCCTTTTTTGATGATGACCGTGCGGCAACCGTGTTCACGTAATTTTCGTCCAGCGATGATGACATTTCCTTCGCCGGTAAGTTTGGCGGACTCGGTGTCATTGATCACGAGCAAGTCCGCGCGGCGCATGACTTCGGCCAGACGTTCGCGTTGGGTCTCGATCCAAATGTCAATGGTATCGGCCAAGACGAAGCGTGGGCTCGTCAGTTGGTCGAGGACGTTGAGTTGCAGGTCTGGGCGGATGTTGCCGAGCATCACGAACGGCGAAGCGCGGTGCGTCTCCGCCAAACGAGGCTTGAAGTGTTCGAAGACGTTCAGTTGCAAATCCTCCGTGTCACGACGGTTGTAGTTTTCGTGGTAGCGTCCGCTCCATGAGAAGGTGCGTCCGGTGGAGTCGGTGAGCAGCCCGTCGAGGTCGATCCCGCGCTTGGCCAATTTCTTGCGGTCACGTTCCAGAAAGTCATGGCCGACCACGCCGACGATGCGGGGTGGGGCAAAATAACTGGCAGCTAGGCAGGCGTAAGAAGCGCTGCCGCCTAAGATGCGTTTGCCGGTCGCGTGCGGCGTGATGATGCTGTCGTAAGCCACGGAACCGACGACGAGGACGGGCTCCGGTATGCGACCTTTGAAGTTAATTCGGCGAGGAGTGATCATAGGAAAAGTTGTGGACGAGCGTCGCGGAGTTGGTGAAGGGCGAGAAAAGCGAGGGAGTGCTGGGCCGGATTCTTGGCCGCTTCGGCGAGTGCCAGCTTCGGAGAAAGCAGGAGTACTTCAATCTCCTCATGTTCATCGGGAGCGGTTTTGCCCGAGGGCGTTACCCCCTCTAAAAGCACGAAATAACAGCGATTTGATTGGATGGCGGGATTAGGCGCGCAGACGCCGAGGAGCGTGGCGCGACCACCGACGTAACCGGTTTCTTCTTCGGTTTCGCGCGCGGCGGTCAGCAGCGGATCCTCTTTTGTTTCCCGCACGCCACCGGGTGGCTCGGTCGAAAGATCGCGGATGCCGAAACGGTATTGGCGCACCATCACGATTTTTCCATCGGCCGTAATCGGTAAGGCCAAGACCCAGTCGTTGGCATGGATCACAAAAAAATCACCCTCTCGGTGATCGAGAGGGTGATTGCAGTGTTCTTTGAAAACCCGGAAAACCTTACAGTCGGCGTGGAGCGCTTCATGCTGGACGAACCAGCGTGCGGGCGCCGACATGTGCGGACCTTACTTAGTTTTTAAACGCTGACCGATTTGCAGCTGGGTCGCCTTGGCGTTAGGATTCAGATCCTGGAGAGCCTTGAGGGAGAGACCAGCTTTCTTGGCGATGGAGCCTAAGTTGTCACCTTTGACGACGACATATTCTCCAGGGCCGGCAGCGGCCGAAGCCTTGCCACCTTTTTCAGAAGCAACAGCGGCAGGCTTTTTAGCCGCAGCTTGAAGGGCAGCGATAGCGTCACCAAATGCTTTGTTGTTCGCGTCGACGCCTTGCTTGACGGCACCGAGATCGGCAGCGACAGCTTGGAGTTCGGCGAGAGGAGCCTTGCCAGCGAGGGCGGCGCCAACTTCAGAGGCGGCCTGTTGGGCTACCACGGCGGCGTCGGAGGCTTTTTGGGCTTCACCCTTGGCTTTGATGCCAAGGACGAGACCGGCGGCGCCGAGTGCGAAACCTACGATTCCCACGATGAGCGGGAGCTTAGATTCGGATGAGGATGAGGAGATGCTGTCGTTTTCCATATTGGGAGGAGTTTTGCGGGTTAGAACAGTTGGAGATTAGCGGATTGACAAGGACGGCAACACAAAATCATTCTACCTGACGGGTTTCGGGCAGTATCTCAATTGGTAGAGTCCCTGCTTTGGGAGCAGGGTGTTGCAGGTTCAAGTCCTGTCTGCCCGACCACCCGTCGCCTTTTACGCTCAATTAACAGTTAAGCGTAAGACAGCGTCTGGCCGTTTTTTACCACGGTGACGTGGTTGGCGCCGTCCGGTAGGGTCGAAGGCTCGGTGCGGCCGATGACCTTGGCTTCCAGGCCCAAGCTGGCGGCTATCTCGAGGGCGACTGGCAAGTCTTTGGGGTCCAGGAAGACCTCCAGCCGGTGACCCATATTATAAACCTGATGCATCTCTTTCTCGTCCGTGCCGCTGACCCGGGCAATTTCCGCAAAAATGGGCGGGGTGAGGAATAGGTTATCCTTAATGAAGTGAACCTGGCTGCCAAAGCGGCGGCACTTCGTCTGCCCGCCCCCGGAGCAATGTACCAACCCTTTGACGCCAGCGGGGCCGAGAGCCTTAAGCAGGCGGATCGCGTAAGGTGCGTAGGTGCGGGTGGGGGAGAGGAGGGCTTGGCCGACGGTCAGGGATGATCCAGGCAGGGGGTCGGTTAATTTGTGGGGGCCACAGTAGGCCAGCTCTGCCGGGGTCGATTTGTCGTAAGTCTCGGGATATTTCTCTGCGTAGTATTTGGACAGGAGTTCGTGGCGGGCGCTGGTCAGACCATTGGAGCCGATGCCGCTATTTTCACCGGCCTCATATTTACAGCGTCCGCCCGATGCGATGCCGACGATGACAAGCCCAGGAACGACGCGTGCCGCATCGACGACGTCTTTACGCTTCAGAATGGCCGTGGCCGTAGAATCGACCGTCAAAGTCGGGGTCAGGTCGCCTACGTCAGCTGTCTCGCCACCGCCGGAACTGATACCGAAACCTTGCTCGCGAAGCATCTCGAGGACTTCTTCCGTGCCTTCGATGAGGTGCGCTAAGATTTCGCCGGGGATGGCACGGGCGTTGCGATTGATGGTCGAAGAAAGGATCACACCTTGCGTGACACCAACGCACAGCAGGTCATCGATATTCATCACGATGCTGTCCTGCGCGATGCCGCGGAAGACCTTGGCATCACCCGTTTCTTTCCACCAGAGGTAGGCCAAAAGCGCCTTGGTGCCGGAACCGTCGGAGTGGGTGACGACGCAGTGCTCCGGATTGCCGGTGAGCCGGTCTTCGACGATTTTGCAAAAGGCGCTCGGGTAGAGGCCGCGGTCGAGGCGGTCTACGGCGGCGTGGACTTCGCTTTTAGAAGCGGAGACGCCACGGGCCGCATAACGGCCTGAATCGGAGGAGGGCTTGCTTTCGGACGCCATGACTCTTGCCTGCTTATCTCCTGACCTGCTATTGGGTCAACGCCCTTCTCCCTCGTGCTGCGCTTCCTTTTCCAAAGTCCATGGTTACGACGGCTATTTGCCGCTTTAGTCGGATTAGCCCTCGGGCTCATCTTGGTCGCCGCTTGGTCCGGGTGGAATCAGCGATCCCGTCAAAATTTGGCCGACAACCTGATGCACGCCTACGTGACGCGAGACATTCAAGCGATGGAGAATCTTTTCTGCTGGGATGGCGTCGACGAAAAAACCCACAGCCGAGTGCGCTTGGCGATCTTGCAAGAATTCGAGCTCACGGTCGAGACCGTGACCGTGAAGCCTTTGTTGCCGACCGACGGGCATGACGGACCCGGCTTGCGCCCTAACTTAAAGCCCGATGTCACGATCGAGGTGACCTACGCCACGCCTGAGCACTTATCGGCGGCCTTTTTAGCCGGTCGGCAGGGCCTTTCTGGCCATCGACTGATCGTCATGCTCCCTGGCAACTGACGCGCATTCTTGACACCCGCCTTTCCTCTCTCACTTATAAATCTCCCATGGCTGATAAGAACGACAAACATCCCGAAGGCGTCCCCGGTAAGTTTTACGTCGATACCCAGTGTATCGATTGCGACCTTTGCCGCGAGACCGCCCCTAAGTTCTTCATGCGCCAAGACGACGGCGGGTACTCTTACGTTTTTGCCCAGCCTACGGCCCAAGAAGACATCGATAAGTGCATGGAAGCCCTCGAAGGCTGTCCGGTCGACGCCATCGGTAAAGACGGCGAATAAGCTTCCGCTCAGGAAGTTCCTCCCGGCCCCGTTCGCGGGGCTTTTTTGTATCGGCTTCGGCTGGTATCCACCCCCGGAGGCTGTAAGTTGATTCCATGAGCGTAAAAATTTCCTGCGAATACCTCGGCGATCTCCGGGTCCGGGCGACCCATGGTCCTTCCGGTACGGTGCTTATCACGGACGCCCCGGTGGATAATCAAGGCAAGGGAGAATCGTTTTCGCCCACGGATCTCACGGCAACTTCTCTCGCCACGTGCATCATGACGATTCTCGGCATCCAGGCCAAAGGGCTGAATCTGGATTTCCGCGGCCTGCGCGTCGAAGTCGAGAAGCACATGACCGCACAGCCGCCCCGCCGTATCGCCAAGCTCGAAGCCATGATTCAGATGCCGGCTGGCATCGCCGAAGAATTACACGATCGCCTTATCCGCGCCGCCAACGCCTGCCCGGTGAAACAATCTCTCCACCCCGACATCGAAATCGTGCTGGTTTGGATTTGGTAGGGATGCGATGACATCGCATCCGTTCGCGAACGGACGAAGAAGTCATCGCGACTGGCTAAGACCCGACGACAACCCGCCTTCGGTCTCGAACGGCGGGCTCGGAGAGCCCCGCCCTACCTAATACACGGGCAATCATCCGGTCTCCGGTTTCCCTTTGAGTTCGTGGTGCGCTCTTCTGGTCCACCGAGCCTCTGGGCCTCCGTGCCTCTAATGCGTCCCCTGGCCAACTGGCCCACTGATCAACGGGTCAACTCACGCTGCTTCTGACCATCGCGTTACCACTTCCGCTTCTTATGTCCGACCATCGCGTAATAAGTGAGATATAGATAACACGGCAGGATTACCCAATAGGCTTGGCGGACGCCGAAGTGATCGGCGATCCAGCCGTACCCGAGCGGCATCATGGCGTTGCCGCACAACCCCATGATCATGATGGAGGCGCCAAGTTTCGTAAACTTCCCCAACCCATCGAGGGCGAGCGGCCAGATGCCCGCCCAAGTGAGTGAGTTCGCGAATCCCAAAAGAACGACGAACCAAAGCGAAAGGTCGGTATGATGGCCCAGAACTGTGACGGGTAACCGAACGAACACAATCAGGAGCGAAAGCACTACGCCCAGAGTGGTGCAGAGGCGAAGGGCCGTGACTTGCGAGATGATCCGCGGAATGAAGGCGATGCCCATCAGGTAGCCGGAAATCATGGCGGTGAGTGTGAAGGCCGGGAAAACTTTGGCCTCCAAAAGTGGCAAGCCCATCGATTGGGCGTAGGGAATGATCGTATCGACGGTGATCACCGAAGCACCGACATGCAGGAAGATGCCGAAGGCTCCGAGGATCAGGTGCGGGAATTGGAAGATGCTGGTCTTGTCCGCATTGGCTTCGGCGACCTCCGCCGTCTCGTGTTCGGTATCGATTTCCGGAAGCGGCGAGAAGCGCACCAAGAATCCCAAAATCAATAGGGCGCCGCCGACAAAGGCGTAGGGTAGGGCCACTCGGCGAATGAGTTCGTCCAACGCGGCAGCCTTGGCGACTGGTGACATGGTGCCTAACTGCTGAAAGAGGTCGGTATCAGTCGCGCGCAGAATGACCGCCGCGAAAAGTAACGGAGCTAAAATGCCGGCGCCCTTATTACAGATCCCCATGATACTGATGCGCCGCGCCGCCGTCTGCTTCGGCCCGAGCACCGTGATGTAGGGATTTGCGGCGGTTTGCAAGATGGCCAAACCCGCGCCCAGCGTGAAGAGCCCACCCAAGAAGATGCCGTAGGTGCGCGTGAGCGCGGCGGGCACGAAGAGGAACGCGCCGGCGGACATGATCCAGAAACCGATCATCATCCCCCGCTTGAAGCCCGTGCGCTTCAGGAGGAAGGAAGCCGGGACGGAGAAAAGCAGGTACGAGATGTAGAAAGCAAACGTGACCAAATAGGCCTCGAAGTGCGTCAACTCGCAGGCGATCTTAAAATAGGGAATCAGGATCGCGTTCACCCACGACACGAAACCGAAGATGAAGAACAGCCCCCCGATAATCCCGATGGAAACAGCCGTCTCCCGCGGGGAGAGGTCGCTCGCCTGGCGGCTGTTGATAGGCATAATTTAAAGTTGATAAAGAGTTAGTATAAACAAATATAACAAAATGAATTGGAGTAAAACCCTAATACTAATTTTAACTTGCGAAGTCTTCGCAGGGGCCTCGCTTGCAAGCCAACCCAGTCCATTTGGTGACAATTTAAACCAAAATACGTCGGCAGATACTAAGGATAGTGACCAGGTTACGTCGGCTACAATCAATCTAGGGGTAGGAGTAATTTTGCACGATGAAGCCCTAAGTGTTTTCGATGAGGTCTGGTTAAACTTTAGAAAAACACACATCTATAATGACGACGGAATTTTTGAGGAAAAGATCAACGCCACTCCTATACCGGATTCATCAGATCTAAGGAGCGCTTTTAATATATACCTGGTATCGAATCCAATTAGCACGACTAGGACCGTCCAGAAAAATTGCCAGAATTGCAACGGGTCGGGAGACAAAATAATCTATCCAGACCCGAAGTATATTTTAAAGTCAGAAAGAATTAATTGCCCTCAGTGTTCAGGGCAGGGCAAGGTTCCTGGGAAAATAAGGTATACGCTCATATGCCCCAAAAGATATATGCCAGTTAAGCCAATTACACCAGGAGAGGCTAAGCAACGCGCCCTAGAAGAATTAGCAAAAACCGGTGATTTCAGAGCTAGAGTCCAGTTAGCCAACCAATATAAGGATGGAACAAAATATACGAAGCGGGACACGCAAAGGGCAAAGTCAGAACTTATCGCACTAATAATAGAAGGATCGGTGGAAGGATTAAAAGCGTACGAATTATTTACAAGTCAACTTCAGAGGAAAGAATGGGAAGAAGTTAAAATGCAGGAAACATTGAGAGTGGCAGGTGCGTTGTGCGAAGGTGTCGAAATACAACGTGCCATGCTTGATTCCAACGAGAAATCATCATTCCTTAGTCAGGCAGCTGTCTCATTATTGGCCCAAGTATTCCGAGATTTGTTCGCAGAAAGAAAATTAAAAATACAGCATTTAAGCCTTGGAGGACTAGCAACTACGACGGAATTAATGGTAGCGGATACTTCCGCAGCCAATAAATTCAAATCAAAGTCTGAACTGAATAAGATACTAATTAAATGGATCAGGTCAGGTGTTCCCAATTCTTTAAGCTCCGATGCATTAAAAGATTTACGAGGTCTGGCGGCAAAGCTTGATGAAGATGCTTTTGCTGTGTTAGGAACAGTCAGCGAGCTAGGCCTCCATGGATCGGCTAACATGCAGGCCGCGCATATTTACTATAGCATCGCTTATTCCATTTCGAAGAAAGAGATTTTTTTACGCCATATCAAGTCGCTGAATGGGTATGACATAAGCTTGTCGAGGGAAGTGATAGAAGAGTTTTCCCGCCAGCAGCGGGAAGGAAGCTGTTCCCTGACATTCTTGGAATCCGTTTACAAAATAAAAAAACCATTATAAACATATGACAATCAAGACACGCATCATTATTGCCGTGGCATCTCTTGCCGGGGCGATTGGCATTATTTGGGCAGGAGCTTCCTGCTATAACTTGTTGTTTAACGAAAAAGTTATTGGTAAGATAATTATAGTTCAAGGAGATGCTCACGCCAATAAAATGGCGCTGATTCAAGTCCTAGCTATAAGGAAAGATGATGCGATCGCCTGGAGGGATCAAGTTTCCCGAGAAGGATTCCGTATGATTTCAGAAACGCAGAAAGAAATTAAAGAAAATGCAGCTACCTTATCAGCTACGATTCAAAGATTTGATGCAAAGATTGCGGAGCTGGAGGAGGACCGGGACATGGCAGATCAGGCCAAAGGCCTGGCTAACACGTTATGGCTGGTTGATGCGCTTGACCAAAAGAATAAGAAGGATTTTTTTACTTTAATATCGAGGATACGATTTCCTTCGGTCAAAGAGATTGAGGTCCCAGCGATGGCCTCCGAATGGCAAGATGTGCGTGATACCCTCCGGGAAAAAATGATTCCATTGTTAGAAAAAGAAATAATACTACAGAAATTAACAAAGGAAAAAAATGTTAAAAAAACAAAAGCGGAAGGACTTTCGAGGATCGAACAGCAGCGTAGAAATTTGCGCCAGTTCATTTCTCCCGAAAGCCTTAGTCGTATGCCCAATTGGATTCGACCTGCAGCATCGGATATGACAGACGATTCCGGAGAATATTCATTAAGGTTACCGCGTGGAGATTACTACATTTTTGCGAGCGGGTCCCGAAGGGTCTTTAGCGGATTAGAGTATTATAGCTGGGCTTCGCCAGTTAATGTGCCGTCGCAGAAATCCGAAAAATGCCTTCTGGGAAATATGAACCTTGTTGGAGTCGCCAATGACGACCTTTGGGCAGAAACAATCGAAGCAATTAGACTCACCGAAGAATCGCTATAATCTTCAAGTAGTAGACATAAACAGAAAGGCCGCCAAATCTGGCGGCCTTTTTTGGTATGAGTCAGGGTTCAGTTGCCGCAGCCGCAACCGCCGTTGCCGCAGCCGCCGCTCTTGGCTTCGGCCGCAGGTTGCTCGGAGCCACAGCAACTGGCCGAGGCACCTTCTTCAGAAGAGCAACAGCCACCCTCGGAGCTTTCGCCAGAGCTGCAGCAACCGCCCTCAGAGGCTTCGCCGCTACCGCATCCGCCGCCACCACAGCAACCGCCGGACTGGTGAGGATGGCCGTGGGAAAGTTCGGTCAGCTCAGCCGCGCGGACAGAAGCGACTTTGATGTCGAAATGCAGCGTCTTGCCGGCGAGGGCATGATTGCCGTCGAGGACGACTTCGGTGCCTTCGATCTGCTTGATCGTCAGGACGCGCATGCCGAGGTTGGTTTCGGCGTGGAAGCGCATGCCGACCTGCGGCGTGTTGGCGCCAAAATGTTCGATTGGGACACGTTGCAGTAATTTATCGCTGTATTCGCCGTAGCCGAGGTTGGGCGGGACGAGGACATTTTTGGTGTCGCCGACTTCCAAGCCTTCGATGCCTTGTTCGAGGCCGGGGATGATATTTTGGGCGCCGTGGAGGTATTCCATCGGACCGCGATCGCCGGAGGCATCGATGATGTTGCCCTGGTCGTCTTTCAGGGTGTATTCGATACCGACGACAGTTTCTTTGGCTACGCGCATGGGATTAGGACAAAAAACCTATGCGGGAATTAAACCAAAGCAAGGAGAGTCGGCATCTAACCTTGACCGTCGGGAGGGGGCCTTTTGGCTATCTTTCCACCCTGCTGCTGGGGCCGTAGCTCAGTTGGTAGAGCGCGTCGTTCGCAACGACGAGGCCGTGAGTTCGAACCTCATCGGCTCCACCAGGAGGGAGTTTAATCAAGCCGCTGGGTTTTCGTCGCTCTCGGCTTCGTCCGACTTGCGGACGCCACCGGTGATCTTTTCGATTTTCTCTAAGGCGTCGGAACCTTGGGCAACGCCAAGGGCGAGCACTTCGCGTCCTTGCGGCCGAACACGGTCCTCGTAACTGCCGATTGCACTATTGAAGGCATCGACGGCCGAGGAGAGTCCGCGGCGTGCTTTGGTGAAATGTCCCATGAACGTCACGACTCGTTCGTAAAGCACGGCCGCTTCGCTTGCGATCTGCGCCGAGTTCTCGGCCTGCTTATGCTGCTGCCAAGTTAAGTTGATGGCTGAGAGGAAGCCCATCAGGGTTGCGGGTGTGGCGAGCAGGATGCCTTCGTTGCCAGCATCGATGATCAAATCGTTATCGCCTTCGAGCGCGGTGCTCAGCAGGGATTCGGCCGGCAAGAACAAGATGACTTTGTCGAAGGCCTTACGTTCGGCCTTGGCCTGCGCGGCTGGATAGTTGCGTGCGGCCAGGGCCTTGATCGTGGCGCGTAGCTTAACTGCGTGGGCCTTGACGAGCTCCTTGCGGTTGGGCGCGGCCTGGTTGGCCAGCGCGACATCGAATTCGGGCACCTTGGAGTCGATGATGACGCAGCGGTTTTCCGGCAGGTTGATGATTAGGTCGGGGCGCGTGTCGTCCTGGGAAGATTGCTCCGTGAAGTCGCAAAGCGCACTCAGTCCGGCGGCTTCGACGACGCGACGCAAAGTCTGTTCGCCCCACTTGCCGCGATGTTGTGAGGACTTCAGCACGGAGGTAAAATCGTTGGTGCTCGCCGCCAGCAGGTTTGTGGCTTCGCTAATCTGTTTCATCTGCGCGTTGACCGCGGCAATCGCTTCCCCCTGGCCGCTCAGGCCTTGCTGCATGGCGTTGCGATAACTTTCCAGGGCGGTGTTGATCTGCGCGATCAGCGGTTCCACCCGCGTAGAGACTTCTTTGGTGACGTCGGGAGCCATGCCCTTCAGCACGTCCGTGCTGGTCTTTTCGAACGTGATGCGCAGGTCGGTGAGCGCTTTATTGTAGCGGGCTTCGGCTTCGGACTGCGCTTTGCGATTGTCTTCACGGAGTTGATTGACGGCGCGTTCATTGCCTTGCTGGGCTTCGGTGAGTTGTTGGTACGCCGCATTCCGCGCGGCCTCCGCGGCGGCCACCCGGGATAGGGCGTCGGTCTTGGCGATGCGCTCGCTTTCAGCCGTGGCCTGGGCGGCGCTGAGTTGGCGGCGGAGCTCATCAATCAGCAGCCCGCTATTTTTGTCGTCGATGGCCGGTTCGGTGGATTTGAAGAAAGAGACGTAGATGACCACGGCGAGTACGGCGACCAGCAGGATGGGAGTAAGGTAATCCATGAATTTATTGTAGAATGACTCAGACTACCCGGCCGAGGTGTTTCCGCAACTTATCAGCGAGGGTCATTTTCAATCGCCAGCTCGTTACCGGCCGCCCAGGCGGCTTCATAGGCTGCGACATAATCCGGCGTCGACCAAGAGGGGGAGGCGGCATCGCCACCGAGGCCAGCGATGAAGCCGTAGCGAATCCCGTGCGCGATCCGGCGGCGGCGAGGGTTTTCGCGCCCGGCGCTCCACTCGGCGACTTGCTGGTCGCGCGCATCGGGGAGGGGAGAAAGGACGGAGCGACCGACCATCCAAGCCACGACGGAGGCATGATTCAGATCGCTGATCCGTTTGCCTAATTCCATCGGTGGCGGTGCGCCCGCTCGCCCGGCGGTAATGTGGGCGCGCACTTCGATTTGCAGAGCCACCCGCCACCTTTCGTCTACCGTTAGAAGGCCAAAATCAAAGTCGGGGTCATCGGCGGCGGTATCACGTAATTCGACCCGGGCATACTGCCGCCATTTCGCTAGCCAAGCATCCCACTTTGCAGTGCCGCGGAGGGGAGGCTTGCCGAGCCATTCGGGAATATCTTCGCGCACGAGAAATCGGGTTTATATGCCTTAATTGCACCAAGAAGGCCAAATAGGCAAGAAAAAGGTGAATAATTGTTCACCATAAGTGAAGGATTATGCCAACTCGGAGGCTGGCGATCGGGCTAATAACAAGAAATTCACCAAATTCGTTAAAACTAATCGAACTATTCTTCCAGTTTGGTGTTATCCCCTTGTACCCTCCCTCCAGTGAATTGCCATATTTCGACCCCACGTGAACGCCGGGCCTACCTGCCCTTTTACTGCCTATGCTTATTGGGCACCGTTCTCCCCACTACCTTCTTCGGTCAGGGTGCACCTGCCGCAGCTCCCGTGGCTCCTACCCCCACCGCCACTGCCGTGGCCACCCCTGCGGTTGTCGCCGTCGCAGCAGCGGTACCAACTCCCGAACTCTTAGGTTCCGATAAGGTCGGGCCAGTCATTCTGCGCGATGAAACCGTCGCCCAAATGATAGAGCTTTTGCAGCGCTGGACCGGTAAGTCGGTACTTCGCCCGCAAGCCCTCCCCGCAAACGTCTACACGCTTTCGCTGCCCGCCTCGATTACGCGCGACGAAGCCCTCCTCGCAATCGAGACCTTGCTTAACCTTAACGGCATCGCGGTCATCCAGCAGGGAGATAAATTCCTCAAGGTCGTCCCCAACCTCGTCGCCAAGGCTGAGTCGCCGACCTTGCTCATGGATAGCACGCTTAAGATGCCGCCTAGCGGACGTATCGCTTCCAAAATTTTCACGCTCAAGCACGCCAGCGGACAAGAAATGGTCGTCCAAATCGCCGGCATGTTGAATACCACGCTTGCTTCGCCGCCGATCTACTTCGCGCGTAATAACGCCCTGCTCGTCACCGATTCGATCACCAATCTCCAGAAAGTAGAAAACTTGGTGCTGCAGTTAGACCGTCCGCAGCTCGATGTCATCGCCACCAAGACGTATTCTTTGACGAACGCCGTCGCCACCGACTTAGTCAATAAGCTGACGGCCTTGCTGCGCACGCCAGCCGCCACGGGTGGAGCGCCTTTCCGTTTGAGCACCGGCACGAGCTTTACCGCCGACGAACGGACGAACCGGATCATCCTGATGGGTTCTGCCGACCAGCATGAATTCTTTGATAAGCTCATTAACACCCTGGATTCAGCTTCAGCGCCCAACACCAAGACGGACGTAATCGCGCTCCGCCACTCGGACGCGACCCAGGTCGCCACGATGCTGACCCAGTTGGTCACCGGTCAGGTCGCCGCCGCGACCAAGGCAAGTGGGACATCAAAAACCTCACCGAGCGCCCGGGCTGCGGTTCCCGTCGTTGCGGCTCCCGTCGCCACTGCCGCCGCCGCTGGCGCGGCCCAAGCGGGTGCTGATGAATTCAGTAGCACGGTGACCGTATTGCCGGACGTCCGCAGCAACTCGATCATTGTTTCCGGCACCAAGGATGACTTGCGCCTGCTTCGCGACTTGATCGAAAAAGTCGACGGCTTACTCCCCCAGGTGCGCGTCGAAGTAGTCATCGCCGAAGTGACCTTGACCGATAGCGATACCAGCGGGATTTCCTCACTGAACATGACGGTGACAAACGGTAAGCTTACGAGCATCGGCGGCACGTTCCTTTCGGCTGCAGGCGCCAATGGTTCAAGCTTAGGGGGTCTCGCCGGCGGACAAGCGACCATCAACAGCAGTGGCAACTTGACCGGTATCATCGGCCTCGCCACCACGCCCGCTAAAAACGACGCGCGTATCCTGTCCTGCCCGGCTATCACCACCACGCATAATAAAGAGGCGACGATCTTCGTCGGCGAATCTCTCCCCGTCATCACCGGGGTGACTTCGACAGCTAACACCAGTAGCTCGACCGGCCTGACGACCAGCTCGACGGTTTCCATGCGCGATATCGGCATCCAATTAAAAGTCCTACCGCTGATCGGGAAGGACGGAGCCGTACAATTACAGGTCAGCCAATCCGTGGAAGACATTATCGACCACGTCATGGTCGACAACAACAGCCAGCCGATCATTGGCCGTCGCACGACGGATTCCTTCGTCAGTGCGATGAGCGGAGAAATCATCGTCCTCGGCGGCTTGCAGCGCCGGCAGAAAATCAAATCCACCAGCCGACTCGGACCGATTCCATTCTTGAGCGATCTATTTGGCGGAAGCCAAAGCGACGAAACTCGCACGGAGCTGGTGATGTTCCTTCGTCCTTACGTTTTGACGAATACGGCCGCCGATAACATCGACGGACTCAATCGCGTCGATGCGTCGAGCCTCGGACCTGAAGCCCGTCAGGTACTCGACCGTATCCCTGGTCAACCGGTAGCCGCACCTGCAAAGAAGTAACATGCTGACTGTTGACCGGCACGGACTGCCTTCGGCGCTCGCCGAAAGACTGACCGACGAGGCTCGCGCCGCGTTCGCGGAGACGCCGCGTGAGGCCCGCTTTAAATTTTTGGCTCAAGCGCTTAATCTCAATGAGGCCGGACTGCTCGCCGAATTGGCGAAGCTGACGGGCTTCGAAGTCCTGGATGAGCCAGCCATCGATCTGGAAGGTTTAAAAATCTTACCCGCCCGGATCGCTTCCGAAGCCCAAGTGGTACCGGTTACCATGCCCGGCGGCGAAGAAGGCCGTCTTCGCTTGGTGACCTCGCTTCCGCCGGATGCTGACACGGCCGATTGGGTCGCGACTTTTACGCCCCGCCGCCCCAAGTGGTATCTGGCTCCGCCCGAGCGCGTCAGTCAGCTGATCAACGAAAACTACGGCGTGGGTTCGGGCAGCTTGGATGACGAAGGCGAAGACCTTCCCGAATTACAAGCGGCTGGCGCCGATGTCGAAGCCGACCAAGACGCTGCCGTCGTCCGCTTCGTCACGGAAGTCCTTTCTCAAGCCGTGGCCGAAGGCGCGACGGACGTACACTTCGAACCCCAAGAAGGGGCGTTGCGCATCCGTTATCGCGTCGACGGTATCCTGCTCGCGGTACCTTTACCGGATAACCTTTCGCGCTTTCAGGACGCCATTATCTCACGCCTAAAAATCATGGCGCGACTGAACATTTCCGAACGTCGTCTACCGCAAGACGGCCGGATCAATTTCCGCGATGGCAAGAACGTCCTCGATATTCGCGTCTCGACGATTCCTACCATCTACGCCGAATCCGTTTCGCTTCGTCTCCTGAATCAACGTAAGGAGGCTTATAACATGGACCGCATCGGCATGAACCCCGATGAGCAGTCCGCCGTGCGCAAGGTGCTCGATTACCCGCACGGGATCATCCTCGTCACCGGCCCCACCGGTTCGGGTAAGTCGACGACGTTGAACGCCTTCTTGCAGGAAATCAATTCGCCCGAACTCCGCATCGTGACGATTGAAGATCCGATTGAATACGAAGTGCCAGGCGCGAACCAGGTGCAGACCAAGGCCGAAATCGGTCTGACGTTCGCCAACGCCTTACGAAGCACGCTGCGTCAAGATCCGGACGTCATCATGGTCGGGGAAATCCGCGACTTAGAGACCGCTGAAATTTCCATCCGCGCCTCGTTGACGGGTCACCTTGTTTTCTCGACCTTGCACACCAACGACGCGCCTGGTGCCATCACGCGTCTGGTCGACATGGGCGTAGAGCCCTTCTTGGTCGCCTCGGCTGTCGAGCTGGTCATCGCCCAGCGTCTCGTTCGCCGAGTCTGTAGCGATTGTGCCAAGACGGTACCAGTCGTTCGCGAGCGTCTTTTGCCAGCCCTGGAAGCTTTGGGCATGGGTGAAGCGGAGTTGGCGGAAGTCACTACCCTGCGCGAGCCGGTCGGTTGCCGTAAGTGTCGCAATACGGGTTATCGCGGACGCGTCGGTGTCTTCGAAATTTTCCACCCTAAGCCGTTGCATGATTTGATCGTCAGTCGCGTCAGTAATCGCGAACTCACGGAGAAAGCGATTTCCCAAGGGATGCGGCCATTGGCTCGGGCGGGCTGGATCAAGGTCGTCCAAGGCCACACGACCATCGATGAGCTCGTGCGCAACCTAAGTTCGAACGAATAAGCCCGATGGCTGTCTTTAACTATACCGCACGCGATGCCCAAGGAGCGTCGGCCGAGGGGACAATCGAAGCCCCGAATCGCCGCGAGGCCTTACGGCGCTTGCAGTCTCGGAATATCCGCCCCTTGAAAGTCGAAGAGGCCGGTGCGGCGGTACGGGCAAAAGAAGCATCCAAGGATGGCTCAAAGCTTACGCCAGACCAAGAGCCGACCGAAGCCGAGTGCCTGCCGTTTTTAGAATCCATGGCTGACTTGGTGCGCAGCGGGATGTCCGCCGGCGAATCCTTACGACTGCTATCGCTGCGGCTGCAAAAATCCCGACTGCGGACGCTTTGTTCCGGTATCTGGGCCAAGCTGGGCGAAGGCCAGAGCCTCTCGGCAGCGATGGGCGCTTTTCCCAAGGTCTTTGACGGACAGACGATCAATCTCATTTCGGCGGGTGAGGCCACCGGCAATATCCGCGATGTGTTGGAGCGGTTGATCTCGCACTTCAACGAACAAAAGGAATTCCGCCGCAAATTAATCGGCGCCATGGCCTACCCGATCTTCATCTGTGTCATCGCCATCGGGGTCGTGATTTTCTTCGTCTTGTTCCTTCTGCCGCGCTTGCAGACCTTGCTTAATTCTTTGGGCGGCAAACTGCCACTATCCACGAAGCTGCTAATCACCTTCGCCGATGTCTTTGTCGTCGCCGGACCGATTTTCGCCGGCCTTTTGGTGATTACAATCATCGGAGTCTATCGCTGGCGCCGGACGGATGCGGGTAAGATCGCTTCTGACGCCTTGCTGTTGCGCGTGCCGATTGCTGGGTCGTTCGTGATGCGGGTTTCAGTCCTTAATTTCTGTCATACCTTGGCGGTCTTGCTGGAGAATGGTATCACGACCGCCGAAGCCTTACGGCTGGCTGAAAAGACGGCGCCTAACCGCGCCCTCCGTCAACAGTTGCGCGAAGCCACCGACCGCGTGCTGGAAGGCGATAGCCTTTCGAAGGCTTTGGCCCGCACGGGTTACTTTCCCCGTCTGCTTTTGGACCGAGTCGCCGTCGCAGAGCAGACCGGCAACTTGGCGCCAGGCCTGCGGGACATTTCGCGCTCTTATCGCGCCGAGCTCGATCGATGGTTGGGCACAATCTCCCAGACGATTTCCGCCTCCGTCTTGGTCGCCGCCTTCTCCTTCGTCGCCTTCATCGCGTTCGCGATCGTGGCAGCCGTTTTCGAGGTCAGCTCAAGCTTCCGCTTCTAGGCTTATTTAGCCGGAGCGGGAGTCGTGGGAGAAATCAGTTCCAGCGCATCTAGGCGAAGTGTCGCCGTCACCGTTCCGCTCGTGCCGCGATCAGATTGCAACGTAAGTTGACTGATGGCCACATAGGGTGCGCGCTCGCTGATGTTTTCGTAAAACTTGACCATGCTTGCCATGTCGGCGCGGCGGCAGCTCATCTGCAGGGAGTGGATGGCGAAGCGGCCGGCCTTCTGGGTCTTGGGTGCTTCGGTGTTGGCTACGAGGCCGGCTTCTTTGGCAGCGGCAACGGCTTCGGCGACGAGGCGGGCTTCATCAAAACCGTGACCGGCATCAAGGCCTTGGACGGCTGCAGTCGCCGCGTTGCGGATATCTTTCTCTTTAGCCATCCAGGAGGATTGAATCTTGGCTTCAGTTTCGAGGGCCTGCCAGTTATCCCAGCCACCCCGGGTGCGCGCCCATGAGCCGGTTGACCAAAGGAAGGCAGCGACGGCCAAGGCGGCGAGCGCCATCACGCGTTCGCGCATCTTAAGGGAGAAAAAGAGGTGTTTCATTGTTTTGGGGTGGCCGCAGATTTGCGGAGGACTTCAGGTTTGAAAGTGATGGCGATAGTGAAAGTCGTCGATGATTCGCGGGCGCGAATGTCGCGACTGGCAGCGGAAGCTACTTCAGGAAGTCCGGACAGTGCATGTTCGAAGATGCCGATGTCGCCCGCGTTCGTCGTACGACCTTCGACTTCGAGCAGGGTGTTATTCTTACAGGTGATGCGTTGAAAATCGAGGGTACTTGGGCGGTGTTCGTTGGCCAAGGCGAGCATCTCGAGCGAGAGCGGGCGTTTCACCCCGAGATCGATGATACGGGCCGAGATGGCTTGGGCCGCTTCAATTTCGGCGACGAGGGGCTGCTGGCTCTCGTTCAGGGTCTGCAGCTTATTGCTGCGCATGCTTATGCCCATCGCGACCAGTTCGAGGATGAAAGAGACCACGAGCGTCGCCAATCCGAGGCGGGTCGCGTTCCAGATCAGCATGTTGGTGCTTTCTTTCTTGCGGCGTTGGGCGAGGAAATCGCTGTCGCGAATGTCAGCGGCATCGAGAGCCTTCTTGGAGATCAGCATCGGCGCGTTGCCTTCGGCCTTAAGGGATAACTGGCCTTCGATGGTTTCGCCGAGAAGGGCTCCGGAAATCGATGTCACGGCCGTATCGGCGGGGAGGTCGGCACGGGCAGCAGCTTCGCGGGCGATTGAGGCCTGATCGCTGTCTGCGATTTCGGCGACGACGATAGCGGCGGGAAGCGTGTCACCTTCGCCCCAAGCCATTGCGGTGAGGCGTTCATCGCCTTGATGGACGATGATGCCGGCGCCATTCGGGCGGATGCCGCAGAGGGCGACGAACTCGGGAATGACTTGGCAATCGTCCGGCCAGGCAAAGCTCTCTTCGGGCGTGAAGCGACGACGGTGGGCGGCATAGGCCAAGGCTTGGGTGCCGTCGGCGGAAAGAACGTGTCCCACGAGCATTTGTTCAAGCGGGAAGGGTGAAATGGCTTCGAGCCCGAGGTTTACCTGTTCTTCCGCGGTCGCGCTTTCGACGTTGAGCCGGCGGACAAAGAAACGATTGCCCGGCAGGAGCGCCGCAGCGGTTTGCGGCTGCGCGTTAGAAATCCAGCGAGAGATGAATGAACTCATTTAGTGGGCGGAGGGGTCTGGGTTTTTTTCGCTGGGCCGTTGTCTTCGTTCCAGGCGAGGATTTGAAAGGGGTAATTGATGGTCTTGCTGGAGGCTCGACCGCCGAGCGTGGATTTTCCAAGGGAAGTCGGGGGTTCGACTCCTGGGGTGGTCGTGGCGGTTGCGGCTGCTTTGGTCGTTGATGTAGTCGACCCTGCGGAGGCTGTCGAGGTTCCCGATGTTTTTGGGATAATTGGGGCCTTCGTGCTGCCTTTGATGTCAATCGAGGGGGAGGTTTCGGGGTCGGCCACGGCGGCGGTGAACGTGATGTCGGAGCGGATGGCGACTAAGGCGCTGGTCCGGCACTGGGCGAGGCCTTCCTTGACGGTCGCACGTACCCAAAGAATCTGAATTTCGTCGTCGAAACGCTGAAGCGGGGCATTTCCACCCACCATCTGCCGAACTTCGCTGGTTACGCGGAAATAAGGGGGAGTCCCCGCGATCCGCTTGCTGTCCGTTGCCTGCCGTTCGCGGATGATGGCCAACTGTTTGTCGTCGAGGCCTTGGGAGAGGATGACGGCATCGGAAGCGGTATTAATATTACATCGGTCGAACGTGTAGAGGCTCACGCACCCCTTGAAGGCTTCGAACAGCGGGGTGGGCCGGCCTTCTTCGTCGAAGAAGAATTCTTTGGCGACACCGATGGTGCGGAATTCTTCGAAGTTGCGGATCGGCCGCCGGGCGGGGCGATGGGATAAAGTGGCGCGCTCGTAGGCGGCATCGGTCGCCTCTTCCTCGATGGACTCATATTTTTTGCTCGTCCAGGCGACGATGGCGTCCGCCACGCGTTCCGCATCGCGCTGTTCTTGGCCGAGGGAGTAAAGAAGCTGGATCAGCCCGTTCTTGTCCGTCGTGCTGAGAGAGAGCTTCGAACTTTCGTCCTCGAACTCAAAAGTCACTTCAAGGCCTTCGCGGGGCGGGAAGCCGGCGTAAGCGTGGGGATCCTCAAAGCCCTGGGAGACGGCATGAATCTTATTCAGGTCGATGGAGCGAATCTCGGCGATGACGGCGATGGCAAGTTCCAGTTCCGACTGGGCATCGGCCCGGAGGCGACGCTTGTCGGCCTCGTGGGTAATCATGGAGAGTTCAAGGGAGTTGTCTTCCATGAACCGCCCCAAGAGCAGGGATGCCAAGGTGATCAGCACCAAGACGACTACGATGACGGAACCGCGACGCCGTTGCTTCATGGTCGTGAAGCGCCAGATCGCTTGATGGGCATGTCAATGACCGCCGTCGATTTGAGCGACCCGCGCGCGAAGTCGAGGTGGATGCGCGCCGGCTGCAACCAGGCCGTGCTGCCGTCGTTTTGCTTCGGCTCGTCTTCTACGCTCCAAGTCTTTAAGGTCGCGTCATAATATTCGTAATGGATCGCAGTGACGAAAGGCGAAATGATGGTCTCGTGGAGGTCGTTGGTATCTCGTTCGATTTCCAGTCGCGACTGCCACTGGAGCACGAGACCTTTCTCCGCTTCCATGTAGAGGGAGAAATCTACGTCGGGAAGAGGCGTGGCGGGCCAGTCGGCCAGACGGCCGGCGTCGGCGAGCAAGAAAGCCAGTCGAGGTTCGGTCGTACCGTTGCCGGAGCGAGTATCTTTGATGACGACGCCGGTCGCCCCAGGGCCGATTGTGGCGGCGTCGAAGGTTTCGCGTAAGAGCCGCGTGCCCGCTTTCACGTGTTGGTCGAAGAGCCGCTGATCTCGGCGGTCGCCCCAGAGTTCGCTCATCGAGAACAAGAAAGTATTAAGCGTGACCATCAGCACGCCCAAGAGGGCCAAGGAAACGAGCGTCTCAAGGAGCGTGAAGGCACGGCGAGACGGAGGCGTGGCGGATTTCATTGGACAGATTTGGGTGCGCCTCCTCCGCCTTTCGGTGCCGGTGGCGGCGTTGCTCCGCCGTTTTTCCCGCCACCGTTGTTATTGCCTTTGCCGCTGCCGTTATTCGTACCTTTACCGTTGTTACTGCCTTTGCCGTTATTTGTACCCTTGCCTGGGGGCGTGTTGCCCTTGCCTCCGGCGGTGTTGGTGCCTTTGGGTGAAGTCGCTTTACTGATGAAACTGGAGTTGCCGTTGGACTCAGTATAGCCGCGTTCGCGTTCGAGCTTCTGCCTGGCCTCGTCGCGAATCTTAGTGCGATCGGCCGGCACCGACCACGTCGGGCGTAACAGCAGGCGGGCCTCCGTCTTCTCGGGCGAATATTCGCCATTTTCTTCGGCTTGGATTTCTACGGTCAAGACGACGCTAAACAGGTCGCTGACGGAAGTAGGTTCGATTTTTGATTTCCAGCGAGCCGTGCGATTACCCGGCAGATGGATGTCGCCGCCGCCTTCGGCGTCTTCGAAGTTGGCTGCTTCCATCAGGGCCGCCCGGGCGCGCGCCATATCTTCCAGCTCGGTAGAGTTTTGTTTTAAAGCCATCCGTCCGAGTAGCACGTTGGAATAGGCTGAGCCTAATCCAACCGCGGCGAGGGCAAAGATCGCGAGGCTGACAAGGACCTCGATGAGGGTGAAGCCGCGGGTCTTCATTTGGCATCTACCGCCGGCAGCGGAGCACAAGTGAGGGGGTCGATCGGCGTGATGCGACGATTTTCATTCCGGACGATTTCGAGCCGGACGCGGTCGCAGGTGCCATCCGAATAGAATCGCAACCGGGCTACGGGACTTTCGGTCTCAAGGCCGCCGAGGAGGATGGCTCCTCCGACTTCTGGGCCGATAATTTTGACGGAGACCCCTGCCTGAACCGGGAGCGTCTCTTCATGATCTTCGCCCCAAGTGAAGTCGGCGCCTTCTTCACCTTCGGTTTTTCTGACCGGAATAAGCTCGATGGTCTGTGCTTGTTCCACGGCCTCGCGCCGAAGTTTTTGCATCAACGCCAAGAGAGCGTCTTCCGGATCGGAGCGGGCCGTGCCTTTAAGCAGCGACGCGGAGCCGCCGATCAAGACGGCCGCGAGCATGCTCATCAGGCCAATCACGAGGAGCGTTTCCAGGAGGGTGAAGCCGCTTCGAGCCGGCTTGCCGGTGGGTGACTGAAGGGACTCCTTCACCAGTTGCCGATATCGTCCGCAGTGTCAGGCTGTTTGTCCCGGCCTTTCGAAAATAAATCATAACTTTCGGTGTTATGCGTGCCAGGGTAGCGGTATTGGTACTCTTCGTTCCAAGGGTCGACCGGAGTGCGGCCTCCTTTGGCTTCCATGTAAGGGCCGCGCCAGCGATCGGCCTTGCCTTCGGGCGCGACGATCAGCGACTTGATGCCTTCATCGCTTGAAGGATAGTCTCCCATGTCGATGCGGTAACGCACCAGGGAGGTCTTCAGCGATTCATTGACGAACAATTTGGCGACACCTTCCTGGCTTTGGCCCAGGATCTTGTCGGTATTCGTTACCGCAAGGCCGACCAGCATGCCGACGATCGCGACGGCGATGAGGATTTCGAGCAGAGTGAAGCCTTTGCGCAGGTGGCGCACGGCGGGCGTCTTAGGAGTATTCATGAAAAGAGGATAAGAAGATTACTGTTTGGTTTTAGGAGTCTTGACCCGAGGGGTAGCAGAGGTGGGCTTCGCCGCCGCCGCTTCGGCCTTGGAGGCTTTAGAGGGTTTGGCGACAGGCGCGGCCACCACTTCGCCGCCTGGACCACCTGGGCCGCGATCGCCAAAGCGACGACGCATCTCGTCGCGAAAAGCCTGAATCTGTTCCGCCGAAGGTGGTTGGCCGTTGTTCAACGCTCCTGGTACGGAGGCGCCGCCGGCCGGAGCTGCGGCCGCCACGGGCGCCTGGGCGCCGGTGTAGGGGACAACCGTGGCTTGGTGTAATTGTAGGCTGATATCTTGCCCGCCGTTATCGATCACGACGGATTCATTATCCGGATCAAAGCTTTTAATTGAAAACGGAATGGACCCGCCTTGCGCCTCCCCTTGGGGCACCCAGTTGGATTGTTTTGTAACAGAATTATAAATGCTGAAATAAGTGACGCCATTATCGGCGTACATTCCCCGGAATTCGAGGGTGCCGGGTTTGGCATTGGCGACGGCGCCTCCTTTTGATTCTCCAAAGGGGGAATTTTTTACCAGCCCTTCGAGGTCGATAGCATGCAGGGTGTTGGCCGTGCTTAAAAAGGTAAGACCTGCTAGCAGGCTAAGAATGGTCTGTCTATGAGAGAGGGGCATCAGGAAGGGGGTCGGGGTGGTATTCTTTAGAACACCAAACCCAGTGTTTGGTTTCGTAACTTCTTGTCCATTCTCGGCTTTAACGGAGCTAATGGCAGTTTAAATGAAAGGAAGTGAGCCGAAAACGGGCTCGAAAATATGAAAATGCGACTTAACTGGCCAAAATTTAAACAAAATATTTCATAAATAGTTAATAGATAGATATTTGCATAATAAAAACCAAATTTGGGTCTTTTAGACAAATCACCCCCTGGAGATTGCAACCTTCGCCCGCCTGTTCTGTCTTTAATTTCCTATGTTATGCCCCGCTCAAGGCCTCCAATGGCGACCCGCTCTCCTGCTGGGTTGGCTGGTGGCTTGGGTGCTTGGGAGTGGCTCGGCCTCCGGTCAGGATTTTCAAAAAGGCATCAAACCCTTCCTGGATAAATATTGTTACGAATGTCACGGCAATGATCTGGCCAAGGGAGAGATCAATTTCGAAGCCATCCAGGACGACCGCCAGATGTTCCCGCAGCAGAGGCTTTGGCGCGAAGTGCTCAATCAAGTAACGGTCGGCGAGATGCCACCGGCTAAGAAAAAGGTTCGGCCCTCGCTTGCCGAAATCGAGCAGCTGCAGCGCGAGGTGCACGGTTTGGTTTATCGCGCGCAACTCCGGACTAAGGTCGACCCCGGCTCAGTGACGATTCGGCGGCTCAATCGCCCGGAATATAATAATACTATTCGAGACCTTTGTCTGGTAGACGGAAATTTCTCGATGGACTTCCCGGCGGACGACACGGGCTATGGTTTCGATAATATCGGCGACGTGCTGTCGTTTTCTCCCGTCCACCTTGAACGATATATCGCCGCCGGAGAATTAGTCGCCGGTAAGGCGATGCCGACGGCCCCCAATGAACCTGATGGCACAGGCTTCGCGATGATGGACATGCTTCCGCGAGGAAAGAATGTTCAACAGCAACGGTACTTCAACCCCACGGCTTCGATGTCCGGCGCCATGGAGGTCCCGCGAGACGGCGACTACTTGATCTCCGTACGTTTACGCGCGACCGGGAGTGTCGGCGATCCGCCGCCCAAGGTCTCCTTCCTGGTGGATGGCGTCGAGGTCGGAGTCTACGCTTTCAAGACAGCGGTAAAATCTGAAATGGCCGAGGTTAAGACCACAATCAAGCAGGGGAAACATAACTTCACGCTGACGTGGTTGAACGCTCCCGAAAAGCCGGCGACGGCGACGCGGACCTTATCTGGATTGCGTTTACGACTGCTTGGCCCACTCGATACGCGGACGGACCTGCAGCGGCGCCTGAGCGCCATGATCGAAGGCAAGACGACGACGGCGCGGTCCCAGTTCATCGTTAATTGGTTTGTCAGCCGGGCCTTCCGTCGTCCGGCCACCGTCGCCGAAGCGCAGCGGTATGAGCGTGTCTTTAACGAAGCTGAAAAAGCCGGCGGCTCCTGGGAGGCCGGCGCGCGCGCGATGATCGCCGTCGTCCTCGCCTCGCCGAAATTCATCTTCCGGGCGGAGCAGGATGAGCAACCGACCGCCAAAGACGCCCACCCCGTGGGCGAATTCGCTCTGGCCTCCCGGCTCAGTTATTTCCTCTGGGGCTCGCTGCCGGACGAAGAGCTATTTGCCTTGGCGGCCAATAAAAAGTTAAGCGGTGAACTTGAGGCGCAGGCCAAGCGCATGTTGCGCGATCCGCGCTCGCAATACCTCGTGACCGGCTTCGGCTTGCAATGGCTTCAGGTCCGTCGACTTGCGACGGTCTCGCCGGACACGACGCAGTTCCCGTTGTTCAACGAAAACCTGCGAGCGGCAATGGTGCGCGAGACGGAACTTTTCTTGACCGAGATCGTCCGAGACGATCGCAATGTCTTAGATATCATCGATGCTGATTTCACTTACGTTAATCGCTCCCTCGCGTCTCTTTATAAAATTAACGTCACCGCATTCAGCCGCGGTCGCGATCAGGGAGAATTCCTGCGCATTCAGCTTCCGGCAGGCGAACGCGGCGGCGTCCTGACGCAGGCGAGCATCTTGACGGCCACCTCGAACCCGGACCGCACCTCGCCGGTCAAACGTGGCAAGTGGATCCTGGAGCAGATTCTTGGTTCACCTCCGCCACCCGCGCCGCCCGCTATCGCGTCGCTCGAATCGCAGCATAAACTGGCGGGCACGCTGCGCCAACGGATGGAGCAGCATCGCGCCGATTCGACCTGTGCGTCGTGTCATACCCGGATGGACGCCATCGGCTTCGCCTTCGAAAAATTCGATGCGATCGGGCAGAGCCGCACCGTGGATGATGGTGGACCGATCGACACCTCTGGAAAGTTGCCCGACGGTCGCACTTTCAAGGGTGCCACGCAGCTGAAGGCCATCTTGAAGGACGATCAGGCCCGTTATGTCCGCAATCTCTCAGCTAAGCTCCTGACTTACGGCTTGGGCCGCGGCTTGGAGTTCTATGACGAGCCCGCCTTGGATCATATTGCTGAAGCAACTGCCAAAGGCGGAAATCATATCTCCGCCTTGGTCTTAGGCGTCGTGCTCAGCGACCCTTTCCGCCTCCGGCGGGGAACATCACAGGTTGAAAACGGGTCAGAAACCATTAAGAAGAAATAGCCCCATGAAATCAGACCAGCAGATAAAGCGCCGTACCATCCTCAAGGGCATGGGCGTCGCCATGGCTTTACCGTGGCTTGAGGCGATGGGCATGCAGACGAGCTGGGCGGCTGGAAATACCCCGGTTGCCAAGGCCGCGCCTAATCGCATGGCCTATATTTATGTGCCGAACGGCGTGAACATGGACGGCTGGCGCGTCAATCGATCTGCCACCTCCGATGGCGTGCTGCCCTCCAAACTGCCTCCGATCCTCGAGCCTTTGGCGGAATTGAAGAGCGATTTTTCGATCCTGACTGGATTGACCGCCGACAAGGCTCGTTCGCATGGCGACGGCGGCGGCGACCACGCCCGGGCGATGAGCGCCTATTTGACCGGAGCACAGCCGCGGAAGACCGACGGCGCGAATATCCGAGTAGGCATCTCCGCCGACCAGCTGGCCGCTTCGCGCATGGGCGATCGTACCCGCTTGGCTTCGCTGGAAATCGGTGCCGACGCCAGTAAACTTGCGGGCGGTTGCGACTCGGGTTACAGCTGCATCTACGAATCTAATCTTTCTTGGCGTTCCGCTTCGCAGCCGATGCCCAAAGAGGTGAATCCTGCCTTAATCTTTGAGCGGCTTTTCGGCTCCGGTACGACCATCGAGCGTGCCCAGCGAGAGACGCAGCGAAAGAGCGTACTCGATGCGGTGCGTGATGACTTCCGAGAACTTAACATCCGGCTGGGCGTCCAAGACCAGCGTAAGCTCGATGAATATTTTACGGCGGTACGGGAGCTTGAATTGCGCATCCAGAAATCAGGGACGATGGGCAAGCCCCAGCTTCCGCCCGGTGCCCGTATGCCAAAAGGTATTCCAGAAAGCTATGCTGAGCACCTTAAGCTCCTGGCGGACTTGGTCGTGTTGGCGTTCCAAACGGACACCACCCGCATCTGTTCGTTTGTCTTCGCGAACGAAGGTAGCAACCGATCATACCCCTTCATCAATGTCCGCGAAGGGCACCACAACCTTTCGCACCACGGCAACGATGCCGCGAAGCTGTCGAAGATCCAGGATATCAATAAATTCCACTCGACCCACCTGGCGTATTTCCTGACTCGGTTGAAATCGGTGAAGGAAGGGGATGGCAACCTGCTGGACCATTCAATGATTGTCTACGGCAGCGGTAACGGCGATGGCGACCGACATAATCACGATGACTTGCCCGTCTTGCTTGCGGGTCGGGGTTGCGGTACCATTCGGCAAGGTCGGCATATTGTGTACCAGAAGGAGACACCGATTAATAATCTCTGGGTCAGCATGTTAAACCGCATGGACATCCGCGACGTTCAGTTTGGCGATAGCACGGGTGAACTGAAGCGATTAAGCTAAAAACGGTTTTCGAGCGGTTAGTAAAGCGTGGGTAAAGCTTGCGGCTTAATTCGGGCATGCTCGTTGCTAAAATAAAACCGATACGATGGCGAAAGCGCACCGCATCGGGCTAATCATTAAGATGAGATTAAGAAAATAAAACGGCTAGAATCACGATGCGTGAAACTTGTCTTTGAGCCGTGGGGTTGCATCTATGATCATAACCCCATGAGCCTGCCCGAATCATCTTCCGAAACCAAAGGCGAACGCCTTAATCCGTTCTACCGACCCGTTGCAGAATTTTCCGGTCTCGTGCGGCGCGAGTTTCTCGGACTCATGGCGGCGACGTTTGGCTGGACGCTTTTGTCTTCGCCGCTTTCGGCGCAGGAGAAGAAGGGTAAAGGCGGTAAAGGGGGCAAGGGCGGCGGCGACGATTCGTCGAAAGCCCGTGGACCTTCGTTCCAAGGGGAGTACGTGTTGCCCGAGTCACTGGCCGAATTCGCGAAGGTCTCACTGATCTTCGGGCGTGCCACAGACAAAGCCATCACGGCGAGTTTAGTGCCCAAAGAGGCAACCGAAGCTTTTCTCGAAATCGGGACGGCGAAGGGCAAGTACGTGAAGAAAACGGCGGTGACGTTACTCGCCGCCGGCAAAGCTACGGAAATCGTGATCGATGGCCTGGCTCCGAACACGGAATATTTTTACCGATTGAACCATCGCAAGCCCGGAGCCGGTAGTTTCGCGCAGCGCGCCGAGGCCCGCTTTGCGACGCAGCGCACCCCGGGCTCTTCCTTCGTCTTCACGATCCAAGGCGACTCTCACCCTGAGCGGCCGCAGTCGAGTCATCCGGACCTTTACGCGCGGACGCTCGTCACCGCGGCGGCTGATAAGCCTGACTTCCATATCTGCATCGGCGACGATTTTTCCATCGAGAAAGTGCGGACGATTTCGGATGCCAATTGCGCCATCCCTTACCTTTTGCAGCGGCCGTTCCTCGGCCTCGTCGGTTCGGTCGGCCAGGTCTTCCTGATGAACGGCAACCACGAACAAGCCTCCTTCTTCAACTTCTCGCAGAAGGACGAGCGCCACGACGTCGCCGTCGGCGTCCAGAAGGCGCGCAATCAGCTTTACCCTATCCCTGGCAACGAAGGCATCTATACAGGCCACGTCGAGCCGGTCAAAGACATCGGCGCGCTCAAGAGTTACTGTTCCTGGACGTGGGGAGATGCGCTCTTCATCTTACTGGATAATTATTGGCACTCGCCGGCGTTGGTCGATAGCGGCTTTGGTGGCAAGGCCGGCAAGGGCGGGGGCGGCGAAAAGGGCGGTGACGACAAGAAGAACCGCGACTGGTGGGCCATCACGATCGGCGATGCCCAGTATAAATGGCTTAAGCACACCCTCGAGACGAGTAAGGCGAAGCATAAGTTCGTTTTCGCCCACCACGTCCTTGGCTCCGGCCGCGGCGGCGTCGATGAAGCCGATCTCTACGAGTGGGGCGGTCAGGGCAAGAAAGGCGAAGGTACTTTCAAGGAAAAGCGACCGGGCTGGGAAATGCCGATCCATCAGCTGATGGTGAAGCACAAGGTCAGCATCTTTTTCCAAGGTCACGACCACCTCTACTGCCAGCAGGAGAAGGACGGGATCATCTATCAGGAATTGCCGATGCCTTCGGACCACGGCTACATCGCCTATAACGAAGATCGCTATGCCTCCGGCAAGAAGTTGCCGAGCGCCGGCTACATGCGTGTCAGCGTCACGCCTGCGAACGTGAAAGTGGAATACGTCCGCTCGTTCCTGCCGAAGGACGAGACCAAGGAAGCCAAGCACGGCATGATCGCCCATGCGTACGAAGTAAAAGCGAAGAACGCCTGATTTTTGAACCATGAGACGCCTGTCCCTGCTCTTCATCGCTTTGGGCTGTGCAGCCCTCGTGCCGGCCAAACAGCCGAACGTGGTCCTGATTCTTATCGACGACATGGGCTGGCGAGATCCTGGCTTCGTCGGCAACAAATACATCGAGACGCCGAACATCGATAAGCTTGCGCGCGAAGGTGCGATCTTCTCGCAGTGCTACGCGAGCGCCCCGAATTGCGCGCCGACCCGCGCATGTCTCCTCACGGGACAATACACGTCGCGTCATGGCGTCTATACGGTCGTCGACGACCGCTACGCCCCGGGCCAGGTGCACATGAAGGTGATGTCCACAAAGGGTAATGATGAGATCCCGGATAAGACCGTCACGATCGCCGAATCGCTTAAGGCCAAGGGCTACGCTACGGCGCTCATCGGAATGTGGAATCTTGGCCGCGGCCGGAACGGCACCCCTGGCAATCCGACCGGTCAGGGCTTTGATATCTACCATCGTCCGGACGATTTCGATTTCGAAAAAGACGCCTACCGCAACGAAAAGGGCAAATACCTCTCTGACGCACTCTGCGACGACGCCGTCGCCTGGATTGAGAAAAATAAGGACAAACCTTTCTTCCTCTATTTCCCTGACCACTCTGTGCACGAGCCGTTCGACCCGAAGCCGGAGTTGCTCGCCAAGTATAAGAAGAAGATTCCCGCCGGCCTCGATAAGGGCATCACGCCCGAATATGCCGCGACCTGCGAGGCCGCGGATGCCAGCGTCGGCCGCATCATGGCGACGCTCAAGCGTCTCAACCTCGATAACGATACGCTCGTCATCTTCACGTCCGACAACGGCGGCCTGCCGTACGTCGTCAATCCTCTCCGTGGCAGCAAGGGACTCCTTTATGAAGGCGGACTTCGCGTCCCCGGCGCGATCCGTTGGCCTGGTGTCATTCCTGCCGGCAAGACCTACGACGAGCCGGTGTTGAGCATGGACTTCGCAGCCACCATCCACGAGGCGCTGCACGTGCCGTTACCGAAGGATCAGCCCATGGACGGCATCAGCCTCTTCAAGCAGGTTACCACCGGCGCCGCACTCAATCGCCCGGCTATCTATTGGCACTTTCCGTGCTATATCGGCAAAGGCGAACCGATGAGTTTGCTCCGCGCTGGCGATTACAAACTGATCGAAAAATTCGCTGGTCCGACTTTCGAATTATATAACGTAAAGAAAGACCCGAGCGAAGCGCATGATCTGGCCAAGGCGGAGCCAGCCAAAGTCGAAGAGCTCAAGAAACTCCTGGTCGCCTGGCAGAAGGACACCGGCGCTTTTCTGGCCGATCAGCCTAATCCGGCTTTTGACCCTAACGCCAAAGAACAACGCGGCGGCGGCGGTAAGGGTAATAAGGGCGCAAAGCCCAAGAAATAGACGGCTTAATGATCGCGGGAAGGTGCGTATAAGTGCGCCTGCACGCATGTCCGTGCGGGCATTAGCCCTGCGATGGAGATGTTCGGGATTGCGATGGCTTGGAGCCGTTCACTAAGACTCAAGGATGGAAGTCACCCTGGCACAGGCAATGGAGATGGCGTTAGGCCATCACCACGCCGGCCGGTCGGCGGCGGCGGAATCAATTTATCGGCAAGTCCTTGCCGTTGAGCCGAACCATCCCGACGCGTGGCATCTTCTGGGTGTGATCGCCTCGCAAAACCAGCAGTTTGAAACGGCCATCGAGCGGATTAATCGAGCAATTCAAGTTAATCCAGAATCTCCGAATTATCGGTTTAATCTCGGTTATGCGCTGTTGGCATTGGATCGTCGGGACGAAGCGGCGGCGGCTTTTCAAGCAGAGATAGAACGTTTTCCAGATGCAGCTTCGGCCCACAACAATCTTGGGATCATCTTGGCCGGTAAAGGCCGACGGGCGGAGGCGATCGGACATTACCGAAAGGCGGTCGAGCTGATGCCGAATTATGCGGAAGCTTTGAGTAACCTGGGCGTCGAACTGGGTCGGCACCGGCAGTTTGCTGAAGCTTCGAGTTTCGCTCATCAAGCCGTAGGCTTGGCGCCAGCCCGGGCCGACCTCAGCTATAATCTCGCTACTGTCCTTAGGGATGGCGGCGAAAGTAATCAGGCCGTCGAGGTTTACCAGCGGGCCATCGCATTGGACTCCTCGCATCTTAGGGCGCTCAATGACCTTGGCGGCTTACTCCTAAAGATGAACAGATGGGACGAAGCGGAACAGTGCCTCCTGCGCGCCTTGGCGCTCAGTCCGCATTTTGCTTGGGCGCAAAATAACCTTGCGGGACTATGGAAGGATTCCGGACGAGTTGATGAGGCCATCCGAAGTTACCGCCATACTCTCGAGGGCAAGCTCACGCCAGACTCTCGGCAGGTCATACAGGCTAACCTTCTGATTGCGTCACAGTATCAGGAAGGACTGTCACAGCGAGAACTACTAGTGACGCATCGTGCTATCGGCGCCTCCTTCACGTCTGAATCATCGCCCAAGTCCGGCTTCCCCAACAACCGGGCCCCTTCTCGTCGCCTCCGGGTGGGGTTTGTTTCGCCGAATTTCTGTTTTCATCCGGTAGGGCATTTCCTGGTTAGGCTTCTCGAAAACATTTCAACCGAAGCCTTCGAGGTCATCTGCTATAGTGACACCTTGATGCCTGATGCCATGACGCGTCGACTTGAAGCCGCTTCGGCCCGCTGGCGTGAAGTTGCCGCCATGACGGCGGACGAATTAAGCCGGATAGTTCGCGAGGATGAGGTTGATATCTTGTTCGACCTCGCCGGATGGACGCCGGGGAATCGACTGGAGGTCTTTGCGTGCCGTGCGGCGCCGTTGCAAATCACATGGATGGATTATGTGGGGACGACTGGGGTGCCAGCCATAGACTATTTGCTGGCTGACTCCCATGAAGTCCCGCCGGGAGCCGAAGCGGGTTACGCCGAAAAAATCCTGCGGATGCCACATGGGTATATTTGTTTCGATCCTCCCGCCGAGGCCCCTGAGGTGAGTTCATTGCCGGCCGCCACGAACGGCTTCATCACTTTCGGTAGTTTTAATATCTTAGCCAAAACCGGTCCACAGACGATCGCACTTTGGGCTAAGATTCTCCAGCGCGTCCCGAACGCAAAACTCATGCTCAAGAATCGCGGCTTCGAGTCTGCGAAGATCAAGGCCCATTATCTTGCCAGCTTTGCTTCCCACGGAATTTCGGAGGATCGGATCATTATCGAGGGCTGGGCCTCTCAGTCTGAAGTTCTTGCCGCTTATGGAAAAATTGATGTCGCGCTTGACCCTTTGGCTTACAACGGAGGGTTGACCACTTGCGAGGCCATTTGGATGGGCGTACCCGTGATTACCTGCCCGGGCGAGCGTTTTGCCAGCCGTCATTCGTTGACGCATCTTTCGGCCGCTGGCTTGACCGAGACGATTGCCTTAACGCCAGAAGCGTATGTCGATATCGCCGCGAAGCTTGCCGGCGGTCTACCGCATCTCGCGAAACTGCGGGCAGGCATGCGTGAGGCCGTGGCCGGCTCGCCGCTTTGCGATGGGGTTAAATTTGCCCGAGGTTTCGAAGCCTTGATGCGACGCGTATGGGTAGACTGGTGTAAATCCGCCGAAACCTAAGGGGCCGGAAGACGGAACTACACTCCCGCCTTTGCTGACGACGGCCCTTGGTTAAGGGAATCGGGGCTGACGTCTTGCAATCCCTCGGTTGGATGCGACAAATAGAGCTTCCCCGCGTGCTACCCCGTCATGCCATTCTTCTGTTGGCGTTGTTTGCCCGGCTTTCGACGTGGGCAGCCGTAGATTTCGCCAAAGAAATCAAACCTATCTTCGAGGATCGCTGTCTCGACTGTCATAGCGCCGAAGAGAAGAAAGGCGGCGTCGTGCTGGCATCTTATTTCGGCGCTCATCGGCCGGGAGATAGTGGTGAGGCGATCCTGACGCCTGGAGCCACCGGCGAGTCGTTGTTGATCCACGTCATCACCGCCACCGATAAGAAACGGCGGATGCCACCTAAGGGCAATGCCTTGACGCCTGGCCAAATCGCAATGCTTAAGCAATGGGTCGCCGAGGGCGCGGTGTGGCCGGACGATGGTTGGCGGCCTACCCCGCACTGGGCCTATGTCGCGCCTCGCTTACCCAAGGTGCCAGCACAGAGCGGTAAGGGCGCCCGCAATGCCATCGATGCCTTCATCGATGCCAAACTTTCTGCGGAAAAATTGACGCGTGGCCCCGATGCCGATCCGGCCGTGCAATTGCGCCGGGTCGCGCTCGACCTCACGGGGCTCCCGCCTAAGGTCGCGCAGGTCGACGCATTTCTGGCCGACCCCTCCGACGCCAACTATGCCCGACTGGTCGACCAGTTCTTGGCGAGCCCGAGTTTCGGCGAACGCTGGGCCCGCCCTTGGCTGGATGCGGCCCGCTATGCGGACTCCGAAGGTTACCAGCGCGACGCGGAGCGCTCCCTTTGGCCCTGGCGCGACTGGGTGATCGACGCGCTTAATAAAGATATGCCATTCGATCGCTTCACGGTCGAGCAACTCGCTGGCGACTTACTGCCGTCCCCGACGCTCGCGCAAAAAATCGCGACCGGCTTCCAGCGGAATACGACGCTCAACATCGAAGCGGGGACGGATCCGATCGAAGACCACTATAAACAGGTCGTCGACCGCGTGAATACCCTCGGAGCCGTCTGGCTCGGTACGACGTTGGGCTGCGCTCAATGCCACAACCATAAGTATGACCCGATTTCGATCGTGGAATATTACCGGGTCTTCGCGCTATTCAACCAGACGCCAATCGAGAGCCGACAACTGGGCTCGAAGATGGGGATGTCCGCCATGGTGCCGATCGGGCCCACGGTCAGTTTGCCGATGGATGATGCGACGAAGAAGCGATATGAAGTTCTTGAGCAGGCTTATAAAAAGAAAGAAGCTGCCTTGCTTACGGTCCTGGAGCCGAAGTGGGTAGCCCTTATGGCTAATGCCAAGAGGTTTGCCCTGCTGCCTGAGGCGACGCAAGCCGAGTTGGAGTTAGATCCATCCGAACGTACTTTCGATACCTATCAGACGGTCGTGAAGGGTGCATTCCGGACGGACAAAGAGATTCAAACCCTCTGGGCACCCGTGGCCGCCAGTCATGCCTTATTGCTCCGTGTTCAGCCGGCCAGCACGCGTGTCATGCAAGAAATGTCCGAGCCACGTCCGACTTATGTCGCCAAGCGTGGAGACTTCCTGACCAACGGCGAAAAAGTTTCGGGCGGCGTCCCGTCGGTGCTACCCGCATGGCCGGCTCAGGCGCCAGTGAATCGGCTCGGACTGGCGCAATGGCTGGTGCAGCCCGAGCAGCCGCTGACGGCTCGCGTTACCGTGAATCGCCTCTGGGCTGAATTGTTCGGCCGAGGCATCGTCTCGACCTTAGAAGAATTTGGCACGCAAGGTGCGCCGCCGAGTCATCCCGAACTCCTTGATTGGTTGGCGGTCACTTTTGTCTCCGAAGACCATTGGTCGATGAAGCAAGCCATCCGCCGCATGGTTCTGTCGGCGACTTATCGACAGAGTGCGGCCGTCAGAGAGGGTGCTGATGTGCGCGACCCCGCTGATGTTTGGCTTTGGCGCCACCCAGGGCAGCGACTCGACGCGGAGACCATCCGGGATAACGCCTTAGCCATCAGCGGACTCCTGAATGCGAAGATGGGTGGCCCGCCGGTCTTCCCTTGGCAGCCAGAAGGTTTTTGGAGACCGACCGCTGGGGCTTCGCTGAATAAATATAGATTATCTACGGACGGAGATCAGTTCCGGCGCGGCATCTATACCATATGGCGACGGACGGCGCATTATCCTTCGTTCTCGATTTTTGACGCTCCCGATCGCGCCACCTGCAGTCTGCGTCGTGGGCGGAGCAGCACGCCTTTGCAGGCGCTCGCCTTGCTCAATGATAAGGCTTACGTCGAAATGGCCGCCGCTTTCGCGCAACGGATGAGCGGAGAATTCACTGGGACTGTCGACCAACGCATCGCGCAAGCTTTCCGCACCGCGTTGGCGCGAAAGCCAACGGCATCCGAGCAGCAGCAACTTCGGAAAGTTTTTGATGCCGCGGTCAAAGCCTCGGGCAAGGAATTCGAAGGCTTCGTCGATGTCGCCACGACAATCCTCAACCTTTACGAAACCATCCACCGCGGCTGAGACCTGACATGATTACCCCTCTTCATCGACGTGCCTTTCTTGGCGGACTTGGTTTTGGCTTGGGCGCCACGGCCTTCAGCCGTCTGCTGGCCGCTACGCCGCCGCGCCCGCACTTCACGCCGAAGGCGAAGAGCGTGATCTTCGTCCATCTCGTAGGTGCGCCCTCCCAGCTCGATTTATATGATTACAAGCCGGCCCTGCAAAAACTCGACCGGCAGCCCGCCCCGTTGTCCTTTTTTGAAGGCAAGCGCTTCAGTTTCTTGCGCGGTCATCCAAAGCTCCTGGGGACGCCTTACGAATTCAAGCAACGCGGCCAGTCGGGCGCATGGATGAGCGAATTGCTACCTAACCTCGCCGGCGTGGCCGACGACCTGACGTTCATCCGTTCGATGCACACCAAGGAGTTTAATCACGCTCCGGCTCAACTGCTTTTTCATACGGGGCAGAACCGTCCTGGCTATCCAGGATTGGGTTCATGGGCTGATTACGGCCTGGGCAGCGAGAACCACGACCTGCCAAGCTATGTCGTCTTCCTGACGGGCAATTCGCCGGGAGCTGGCTCGAACCTGTGGGGTAGTGGTTTCTTGCCCAGCGTGCATCAAGGCGTCGAATTCCGGAGCAGCGGCGAACCGGTTTTATTTCTAAACAATCCGACCGGGGTCGATGCCGCGCGTCGGCGACGCGTGCTGGATGGCGTTAACGCGCTTAATCAGGAAAAACACGGCGAACTCCGCGATCCCGAAATCCTGACCAAAATCAGCCAATACGAAATGGCCTTCCGGATGCAGTCGAGCGTCCCCGGCCTGATGGACTTGAAGAGCGAGCCGGAGTCGGTCAAAAAACTTTACGGCGAAGGAGATTTCGCGCGGCAGTGCCTCTATGCCCGCCGCTTGGTGGAGTCCGGCGTCCGCTTCGTCGAACTTTTCAATGCCGATTGGGACAGCCATGCGAGCCAGAATCGACGCTTACGGGCCAGTTGCAAGACGGTGGATCAGGCGTTGGCGGGATTGATCCGCGACCTTAAGCAACGCGGGTTGCTCGACCAGACGTTAGTGGTCTGTGCCGGCGAGTTCGGTCGCACGCCAATGTTGCAAGGCAACGAGAGCGCGGAAGGCTGCGGGCGTGACCACCATAAGGATGCGTTCACAATCTGGATGGCCGGAGGAGGCCTTAAGCCTGGCGTACAATATGGCGCCACGGATGAGACCGGATACAACATCGCCGAAAATCCTGTCGAGGTTCGCGACGTGCATGCCACACTCTTCCATCAGCTCGGGCTTGATCACGAAAAACTGACCTTCCGCTACCAGGGCTTGGACCAGCGTCTGACCGGCGTCGAGCCCACGCGGATCATCAAAGAAATCATTGCCTGAACGTCCGGAGGTTTTTTGCTTAGTAACCAAGCATGAAGCCAAAATCCTTTACCGCTGGACTATGGCTATTCCTTGCGACGAATACGGCGCACGGAGAAGAATACCGCCAAGGCATGGTCGCCGCGGTGCATCACCTGGCAAGCGAGGCCGGGGTCGAGGCGATGCGGCAGGGTGGCAACGCGGTTGACGCGGCCGTGGTGACAGGCTTGATGCTGGGCGTCGTCGATAGTCATAATTCCGGTATCGGCGGCGGATGTTTCATGCTGATCCGCCGGCCAGATGGTGAAATCGTCGCACTCGACGGGAGGGAGACCGCCCCGGCGGCCGCGACCGCCGATATGTTTGTGCGCAACGGTCATGCCGTACCAGAACTCAGTCGCACGGGCGCCCTTGCGGTGGCGGTGCCAGGGCAGGTGGCCGTCTTCTACGAGGCCGTGACGCGTTACGGAAAATTACCGTGGAGTTACCATTGCGAAGCGGCGGCAAAGATTGCCGAGCAGGGCTTTCCGGTGCCACGCGCTTATGCATCGCGGTTGGCGAGCGTCGCCGGCGATCTCGCCAAGTTCCCGTCCTCCCGCGCCATATTCCTGCATGCTGATGGGACGCCACTGCAAGAAGGCGAAATGCACAAGCAGCCCGACTTGGCGAAAGCGTTGCGCGCGCTCGGTGCTGGTGGACCAGATTGGTTTTATCGCGGTGAGTTTGCGCAAGCCGTCGCGCAATGGATGCGGGCGAACGGCGGACTCGTCACGGAGGCAGATTTCGCGGCGTATGCGATTAAGCGCCGGACCCCGCTGGAGACGACTTATCATGGGCACCGCATCGTCGGCATGCCTCCGCCCAGCTCCGGAGGCGTGCACGTCGCCCAGATCTTAAATATTCTCGAGGCCAAGGGTGCGGGGAAACCAGAGGATTTTACGCATACTGTCGCCGAGGCTATGAAGCTCGCCTTCGCCGATCGGGCCTTCTGGCTGGGCGATCCCGCGTTCACCAAGGTGCCACGCGGGCTGGTGGACAAAGAATACGGCCGATCGCTCGCTGCTAAGATTGATGTCACCAAGGTCACGCCGGTCAAAGATCACGGCACTCCGCCGCGTGCGGACGAGCATATCTTTGAAAAGCACACCACGCATTTTTCGTCGGCCGATGCGGCGGGCAATTGGGTAGCGTGCACTTCGACCATCAATACTTCCTACGGCTCCAAGGTCGTCGTGCCAGGGATGGGTGTCGTGTTGAATAATGAAATGGACGATTTCGCCGCCGAGCCTGGCGCGCCCAACGCCTTTGGTCTGGTCGGAGCCGAGGCCAATCTGCCGGCGCCAGGTAAGCGGCCGCTCTCCAGTATGTCGCCTACGATCGTCTTCGAAGGGCAGCGTCCGATCTTGGCCATCGGCGCGGCCGGCGGCCCAACAATTATTTCCCAGACGTTACTATCGATTCTGCATATCTTGGATGAAGGTGATACCCCGGCGCAGGCTTTGGCCCGTCCACGTTTCCATCAGCAGTGGAGTCCCGATGAACTTCGTATCGAAAAAGCGATGCCGGAAGCGATGAAGGCAGATCTCCGCCGGCGAGGGCATGTACTTAACGAAGTTGAATTCATCGGTTCGACTCAAGCGGTAGGCCAGCCTGAGGCCGGCGGTCCCTTCCTCGGTGCCCATGATCCGCGTTCAAGCGAAGGCCGGGCGGTAGGCTGGTAATATTTTACCCTACTGCGGGGGCGGCAGATCCGGGTGCCACTATGTCAGACTATGACAAGTGGCACCCTAGACAAACCGGGATAAAATAGTAGAATTATTCTACTATGAGTTACAATCGACGTGAATTCCTCAAGAACATCACCCTGGGCGGTCTCGCCCTCTTCGCCGATGACTGGCTTAAGCGGGTGGCGGAGACGAAAGCGGCGACGGACGGTAAGCAGCTGCCCGACGAGTCGGGCAAAAAGAGAAAAAAGGGCACCCAGGTTCTGAATGCCTTCTGGATCGAAGGGGCAGGCTATTTTGAGCTTTGCCTGAATGGCACGAAGTATGATGAGGTTCCGAAGTTCGAAGATGACGATGATGAATCCTTTGACGAATCGGAGTACGAACAGGATGACGACGAGTCGGAGGCAGATTTTAATGATAAACTTGCAGCCGCCCGGGAGGAATGGGACGAGGAGCGAGCCTCAGAGCGGCGAGAGAGGGAAGAAGAACACGAGCTCGACTGGTATCGCCACAGTTGCCCGGGCGCTCAGGCCGTGCCCTATCTGCAGGGGCTCTTTGATGCGCTTGACGAACAAGGAACTCAGGTAAGCCTCGCTGACGTCAGCGAAGTCGGATCGATTGATTTCTATGACGGCGCTTGTCCGGGGAATGACACCTATGTCGCGGCGACCGCGCCCGATTACGCGACGTTGGCAGCATTGCAGCGCGTCCTCAAAGAATTGGGATGGAATTGCCAAGTCGTGATCGTGGAGCCAAATCCGAACGACGCAAAAGATCGT
>CAILOT010000063.1:0-2558 GCA_903835965.1 uncultured Opitutia bacterium | reverse complement strand
TGGGGAGCGGTGAGGGCGCGCGCGACATCCTTGCGCGATTTTTCGCAGGGGTAGATGTGGCCGCTTTGTCGCAACTTCAACCAAACCTCGCGGAACCAGGTGAGTCTTTGAGATTGGACATAAGGAGCATGCGGGCCTCCGATATCCGGGCCTTCTTGCCACTGTAGGCCTAACCATTGGAGGTCTTCGATCGCTGCCTCGGCAAATACGGGTCGGCAGCGCGCGTCATCCAAGTCTTCGGTGCGATAAATAAGCGTCCCGTTGGCTTGCTGGGCTCTTTGGGCGGCTAAGGCGAAGGTTCGGGCGTGGCCGAGGTGCAAGAGCCCTGTAGGGGTCGGGGCGATACGTCCGCGATACATCGGCGGGAATCGTTAAAGCGGGTTACCCGTGTCGATGAATTCCCACGGAATGCCGAATTCGGTCGCGACGGCCGTTGCGAGGGCTTTGACGCCCCACGTTTCGGTGGCGTAGTGTCCGCAAGGGTAGAGGTTCCAGCCTTGTTCCTGGGCTTCGTTGAAATGTTCTTCGCGGAGTTCTCCGGTGATCAGTGTGTCGCAGCCGTGGCGTTTGAGCGCGGGTAAGGCCGAACGGCCGCTTCCGCTGAGGATGGCGATCCGGCGAGGTTTCTTCGCGCCGAATTCGATACCTTTGTAGGTCTTGGGGTAGCTGGCTTTCAGGCGTTTAACTAAAATATTACGCGCGAGTCCGCGGCAGAGGCAGGCGATGGGTACGCCTTCGTAGTCCACGAACCAATCGGTGATTTTTAAACCGAGGTCTTGGGCGATCAGCGCATTGTTGCCGATGGCGGGATGGGCGTCCAAGGGCAAGTGGCTGGAATACAGCGACAGGCCGGTCTTTTTCAGCGTATTCTTACGCTGTTTTTTGACCATCCGTTCGGGCGAGACGGGACGCCAGTAAATCCCATGATGGACAATCAGGAAGTCGATGCCTCTTTGCGCGGCTAATTTAAATACTTCGGAACCAGCGTCCACGGCCGCCCCCACTTTTCTGACGGTGGCTTTGCCACGATGTTGTAGTCCATTCTTGGCGCCGTCGAAATCTTTGATCGTCGAGCGGCGCGTGAGGGCGTCGCAGAAACGTACGATGTCAGAAGCGCGGGCGGACATGGTTTACAGGGCTTTGAAGTTGATCGGTGCTACAGCCGCCTGGTTCAACGTAGCTGGATCAAAGAGTGCGGCCGGCAATGCGAGGTGGACGGCGGCTTCGGTGATTTTGAGTAAATCGACGTCCCGGGTTGACTCATCGCGGACGCTGCATGCACCCAGAATCCATTGGTCGTCGGTTTTGGCAAACTCTTCGACCTGCAAGGTGCGGGTGCTCTTATTTTGATTATTCATGCTAACGGCTTGGACGAGTACGCCGTAAGAGCGGTCGAGGCCGAAGGTGACGAAGCTGGGTTCGCCTTGGGCCGGATTTTTGGCGACGAAGAAATGCACGGGACGTCCTCGGGCTTGGTCGGTTTTGACATAGTGTGTGTCGCTCCAATGCGTAAAGGGCAGGTGTAAGTCGAAGGGTGTGAGCAAGAGTCCGTCCGCTAGCGGAATGGAAAGGCTTCCCGTCGGCAAGGACACAGCGGCTTGGCCGGCTTGCGCCCGCCATAGGGTCGATTCGGTGTCAGCTTTGATCGCGATGAAGGCTTGGGCCATCGATCCATCAGCTTGGCGGATTTCGACGCGGACCTTGGAGCCTTCGGCGGAATGTGTAGCCCAGATCGTTCCGTGTACGGCCAGGCTGGAATCGCCTTTCCGTGGTTTGTGTACGATCTCAAATTTGAAGCAGACGTCGGAACTTAAACCCGAACGACGAAAGTCGCTTAAAGTTTTTGCCGCCTCGGTCGCACTTAACTGTGCAAAGCCATCTTCGACCACCCGAGGCTGGGCAGATAACGATAGGGCACCAAGAAGCATTACCCAGCGAACGGACAAGCTGAGTAAGGTCAGGCGCACCAGGTCCGATTTACTTGGCCGGCGCTGAAGCCGCAGGCTTAGGAGCGGCGGCGGGAGCAACTGGCTGGGAAGGGGTGGCGGGAACCGTTGCGGCTGGCTTAGCAGCAGCAGCGGAAGGGGCAGCAGGGGTCGACGTTGTCGAAGCAGGAGCCGCTGGAGCGGTGGCTGGTACGGCCGAAGCTGGAGCTGTTTCTGAAACGCCTAAAGCCGTCGGTGTCTTTCGCTCGCGTGCGACAAAACCAAGGTAGAGGCCAAAACTTAGGACGAAGAGAATGACGGTAAGGGTGGTCGTCATGCGGGAGAGGACGTTGGCCGACTCGCCTCCAAAGACGGTTTCAGCAGCGCCACCACCGAGGGCAGCGCCCATACCGGCATTGGCACTTGGCTTCTGCATGAGGATAATGAGCACCACGAGAATGCAGACCACAAAGAGGGCCACCACGGATGCATAGAGAAGAAAGTCCTTCATGCCTGTATCCAAGGGGTCGAACCTTGATAAAACAACGCCAAAATCAGGCCGGAAGGTAGGCCCCCCCTTTAACTTGATAGGTAAGCCAGTTTCCGGAGGGTGGCGGCTAGTTCTGGTAAGAC
>CAILOT010000062.1:0-8579 GCA_903835965.1 uncultured Opitutia bacterium | reverse complement strand
TAAACGTATGCGAGCCGGCATTCCCGACATCGTTATCCGCACGACTTTTATCGCCGGCTTCCCGGGTGAGACCGAAGCGGACTTCAGTGAGCTCCTCGATTTCCTTGCGGAAACCCGCTTTGACCGCGTCGGCGTCTTTAAATACTCCAAAGAAGAAGGCACCCGTGGGGCCAAGATGGAGGGTCATCTCGACGCTGAAGTTAAAACCGAACGTCACGGGCGCGCGATGCTTCTGCTCCAAGGCCTTTCCAAACAACGCGGGGAAGAATTTATCGGTCGTAAATTGAGGGTTTTGGTGGAACGTCCTGGCATCGCTCGTAGCCAAGGAGATGCCATGGATATCGATGGCATCGTCCAGGTGCCCAAGAAGTTACCGGTCGGTGAATTCGCGGATGTCACCGTCACCGGCGCATCCGAATACGATTTGATCGCGAAGTAGTTCAGCCTTCGTGCTCTCGCTCGGGTGCGATCTCAGCCGAGGCTGCGGCCGCCGGCGAATCGCTCAGGCGAATGAGGGCATCTAACGAAGTGAAATGTCGGGTCCAATCCGTCATGTCTGGGATATCCCCGACGACCGTCGAGAAGAGTTCGCGTTTCTCTTGCTTTAGTTCCTCAATCCGCTCCTCGACGGTACCCGGTGCGATCATTCGATAGATAAGTACGGGGTTTTTTTGACCGATCCGGTGGACGCGATCCACCGCTTGGGCTTCCACCGCAGGATTCCACCACGGGTCGAGCAAGAAGACGTATTCTGCGGTATTTAGGGTGATGCCCGTGCCGCCAGCCTTAAGCGAGGCCAGGAAAAGCGCCGGCCCTTTGGTTTCCTTGAAGTTCTCGACCGGGGCGGAACGGTCTTTGGTTTCGCCAGTCAGTTCAAAGATAGGAAGGTTAGGCAGGTCGCGGGCCAAGGCCGTTTTGACGCGTTCAATCAAGGAGACAAACTGGGAGAAGACGACAGCCTTGGAGCCGTTGGCAGCGATTTCGGTTAGCTTCGAGATCAGTAAGGTGATTTTACCTGAATGGGCGCTCGGGCATCCCGAGTTGTCCGGCAGGAGTCCAGGGTCGCAACAGACTTGGCGAAGTCGCATTAATAAAGTCAGGACCGACGTGGCATCCTTGGAGAGTAAACCGGCGAGTTCACCGGAAAGGCCGCTACCCTGCGTCAAATGTTGGTACAAAGCTCTTTGCTCATGGGTCAGCGGACATGGGAGCACGACTTCCATCTTGGGAGGGATATCAGAGGCGACGTGACGTTTGAGGCGCCGGAGGATGAAGGGCGAAACCTGTCGTCGGACCTTGCCTAAGGCTACGGAGGGGTCGCGTAACATCATACGCTCGAAATTAGCCCGCTTGCCAAGCAAGCCTGGCATAAGGAAACGGAAAATGGTCCAAAGGTCAGTCGGGCGATTTTCCAAAGGCGTACCGGTAATCGCGATACGATGATGGGCTTGGACTGCGATACAGGTCTGCGTCGTTTTCGATTCGGGATTCTTGATAGCCTGAGCTTCGTCGAGGACCGCATAGCCGAAGGTTATTTTAGGTAACAAGTCGGCATGACGGCGGAGTTGCGTATAACTTGAAATCCAAAGCTTAGCTTCGGGATTCTTGTTAAAGTCATCGTCGGCGGTCAGGACCGAAGCGGAGAGTTCGGGATGAAAGCGTTTTATCTCCCCAAGCCAGACGGGAATGACGCTGGCTGGACAGACGATGAGCGATCGCTCGCCGATTGGCCGAGAGGCGAGCAGCGCCAGAACTTGGACGGTTTTACCCAAGCCCATTTCGTCAGCTAGTAACGGGTGCGAACCAAGATCACAAAGTCGGCCGAGCCATGCCACGCCCTTGGCTTGGTAAGGTCGCAGGTGTGCCGGGAGATTATCCGGCGGCGTAGGTTCATGTAAGAGCTGATCCTTCCAGACTTTTAGGTCGTCGTTTAACTTTAGTGCCCCGACGGCCGCATGGTCGAAAAGCGAAAGCAGCAAGTAGCGCGGCACTTCGCCGTCCTTTGTTCGCCAATCCTCCGAAAAGTCGGCGACGGCAGCGTTATAGGCTACTACGCCCTTGCCTGGCAAGATTACCGGCCGCCCGCCGGCTTTGAGCAGAAGTTTCTGCTCTTCCGCTAAGAGACGGTGGCTGCCGGCCTTAAGTCTCCAGTTCAATTTGAAGGATTTGCCGTCGCCGGAGGATTCCGCTTCCGCATCGACGGCCACTTGTAGTTGCTCGTTTCGGAATATGTTTAAGGCCTCCTCGCCCAAGAGCTTAAAGCGCTTGCGCCACTCGTTTAATTCTTCTCGGACGAACCTTTCGATCCGGCCGATGTTATCCATCGCCCAGGTGCCAGCCGTCTTGCTGTAAGTGAAGCCAGCACGATGAGCCACGGTCGAAAAACGAAAAAGGGTCTGCCGCTGTTCGTCTGAAAGTTCGTCACCTGGGATGGCCCCTGGGCCAAAGCAGTTCCAGGCATGCCCGCCCTTCCCGCCCCAAGAAGCGGAGGTGGTCAGACCTTCGGAGGTGAGGTCAAAGGAGACCTGAAGTTTTAGAGCCGAGCGGAGGTTGTTATCTTTCGGTTCAGGCTCGATAACGACTTCAGGTTCCACGGTGGCGGCTGCCTCGTCGATCGGGGTGATTTCATCCGCGAGCAATTCTTCGACTTCGTAGAGTGCGGCGACGACATAAGGAGCGCCGTTTTCTTCCTCGGGAAGTGACGTACGCCATTCGAGCTGGTTCTCTCCAAGTTCGATGACCGCCCGGACGGTTTGATCATCTATGCGTGTGACCGCTTCGGCCGAATCGATTTTTAACTCAAGCGAACGAACCAGGCCTTCGGTGTAGATTCTGCGCCCTTCTTCCAGGTCAGCGGCTTCGAATGAGGCCTCCCATTCTTCGGGAATCGACGCAAACCACCTTTCCAAGGCTTCCGTGGAATAGGAGCGATTAGCCGGTCGTGGGGTAGACATCGACGAAAGTGAATTAAACCGTCATATTTTTGTCGTTTCAACCCCCAAAGTCTGGCTTTTTTTGAGCAGCGTCTGGGCTTGTTAATAAAGCTCAGAATGGCTAGGGTTCTCACTCCTTTCTTCGTCACTTAAATGAAACATCTTAGTGTAGGAACCCGTTGGAATGCCGATCTCGTCGCGACTTATCATGAGCGCTGGACGGCTGACCCGACCTCCGTCGATGCCGAATGGCGCACCTTTTTTGAAGGGTTCGAGTTAGGTGTCAGCCTTCCTCCGAAAGCTTCTACGAAAAACAGCGGTCCCGTTGGCTCGGGTGTCGATGCCGCTTCGCAATGGAAGGTCTTGGCGGCGATCAACGCCTATCGGCTTCTCGGACATCTTCAAGCCCGGCTCAATCCGCTCTTCGATGCCACTCCTCACTTCGAGCTCACCGATAAGGCTTTGGGGCTCGATGGTATCGCACCTGATAAGATTTTTAATACCGGTGATTTCTTAGGTGGCAAATCGTTACCCCTCTCCGAGATTCTTGCCAAACTGAAATCCATTTACTGCGGACCCATCGGCGTTGAATATACGCACATCCAAGACGGCGAGCGTCGTCGTTGGCTCCAGGATCGCATCGAATCGTGCGGCCTTCGCCCTGCTTATGACGCGGATGCGCGTAAGCGTTTTTTGCATGCGATCGTTCAGGCCGAGCAGTTCGAGCGTTTCTTGCACCGTACTTTCGTAGGTGCGAAACGTTTTTCGGTCGAAGGCGGCGAGGTCATCATGGCCGCCCTCGAACAGCTTTTACATCGTTCTCCTGGGCTAAAGATCACGGATATCGTACTGGGGATGGCCCATCGCGGTCGGCTTAATGTCTTGGTAAACTTCTGCGGCAAGAAGCCCGAGCAACTTTTCTCCGCTTTCTCCGAACATCACCTTCCTGACACCGCCACCGGAGACGGTGATGTCAAATACCACCTGGGTTATGAAGGCGAACGAAACGTGGGTGGGAAAAAAATCGCCATCACTTTGGCCTATAATCCGAGCCATCTCGAAGCCGTCAACCCCGTCGCTCTTGGGCGCACGCGCGCACGCATCGACCTGCAAGCAGGTGCGAACAGGGCCGACGCCCTTCCCGTCCTGATTCACGGTGATGCCGCTTTTGCTGGCCAAGGCGTGGTGATGGAAACCTTGAATCTCGCCGGCTTAAAGGGTTACTCGGTGGGTGGCACCATTCACCTCGTAAGTAATAATCAAGTCGGCTTCACCACGAATCCTGATGAAGCCCGTACCGGTCATCATTGTACCGAAATCGCCAAGTTCACCGAATCCCCGATTCTTCACGCTAACGGTGACGACCCTGATGCCGTTGTCTTGGCTACCGAAATCGCCATGGAGTACCGGCAGAAATTTGGCGCGGATGCGGTCGTTGATATCGTATGTTACCGACGTTACGGACATAACGAAACTGACGAACCTGCTTTTACGCAGCCGGTGCTTTATCGTAACATCACCTCACACCCTTCCGTTGCCGAACTGTATGCTTCCCGTCTGACCGAATCCGGTTCGACCCCAGACGGCCTGCTGGTGGCGTTGCGCACGGAATGCGAAGTCCTGCTGAACGCCGCGCAAGATCGCGCCCAAGCTGCCGTCGCAGTCGAAATCGAAGCGCGGAAGAAGCAACCAGCCGAAGTGCGCCCGTTCAATTCTCCTTACGATTTTAAAACGGACACTTCCGTTGCAGCTTCCCTGCTGGATAAGGTTGCTCCGGCGTTGTGGCAGATGCCGCCTGATTTCAGTCCGAACCCGAAATTAAAACGCCTCCTGGATATCAAAGCCGAAGCTTTCAAGTCGGGCGTTAATTTTGACTGGAGTCTCGGCGAGGGCCTGGCCTTCGCGACTTTACTGGCCGAAGGCCATCCGATCCGCCTTTCTGGCCAAGATTGCGAACGCGGTACGTTTTCGCATCGCCATGCCGTTTTACACGATCCTTCCAATGATGCGGAGTATTGTCCGCTGTCTTCCGTAGGCGGCGCCAAGATCGAGTTGGTCAATTCATCGCTTTCGGAATATGCGGTGCTTGGATTTGATTACGGCTATTCATTGGAGGCGCCTGACTCTCTGGTCATCTGGGAGGCTCAATTCGGCGATTTCGCCAATGGCGCTCAGATCATCATCGACCAATTCCTAGCTTCAGCTGAATCGAAATGGGGTCAGACCAGCGGCCTTACTCTTCTTTTGCCTCACGGCTACGAAGGACAGGGGCCCGAACACTCATCAGCCCGGCTGGAACGTTTCCTTCAGTTGTGCGCGGAGAATAACCTTCAGGTCATTCAACCCTCCACACCTGCCCAGATTTTCCACGCCTTAAGGCGCCAAGTTAAGGCTGAATTGCGTAAGCCCTTGGTCGTCCTGACTCCTAAAAGCTTATTGCGGCACAAGGCTTGCGTCAGCGTTCTGGCTGACTTAACCGCAGGAGAATTCTGCACGGTGATCCCCGACGCGACACCTGCTCCGAAGACGTCCAGGTTGATTATTTGCTCCGGAAAAATCTTCTACGAACTTGATGCCGAACGTCAGGCGAAGAAGGATGCCGACACGAGCATACTGCGTCTTGAGCAATTCTATCCTTTTGATGCCGCGAATCTGAAGAAACTCTATCAGCAACTTGGCGCTCCAGGGAAAATCATTTGGGCGCAAGATGAACCCAAGAACATGGGTGGCTGGTCTTTCGTTGCCCCGCTGATCGAGGAATGCCTCGGCCTTCGCCCGCTCTATGCCGGTCGCGACGCCGCTGCCTCCCCTGCCGTTGGTTCGCTCGCAGTTCATAAAATCGAGCAAGCGGATGTCATCCGGCAGGCTTTCACGCGCTAATCAAGCTCAGTAGATTTACTTGCTGGGTCAGTATGTCCCGCTACTACCCTGTGAACGGACAGAAGTCGTCCATTATACGCCTATTTCCCCGTTGAAACAGTCCGCAAGGAGTTCCAAGGTTACCTACTTACTTTACATGGCTGTCGACGTCAAAATCCCTCCCATGGGAGAATCTATCACCGGTGGGCTCTTGGCCGCCTGGTTGGTGAAATCTGGGGACGCGGTCCGCAAGGGCCAACCTCTCTTCTCCTATGAAACCGATAAGGTTACTTCTGAAGGTACGGCCGAAATCGACGGTCAGCTGACCATAGTCGTCCCGGCTGGAACGGAAGTCTTGGTCGGGCAGATCGTCGCCAGCATCGAAGCCGGTGCTGCGGGTTCGGTTCCCGCACCAAGCTCCCCTGCCGTAGCGAGCGTGGCTCCAGCCCCTGTCGTGGCGCGACTGGCGAAAACGGAGGTGAATATTTTAAATAAATCTGGTGCGGCCGCTGAGATTTCTCCGGCCGTGCGTCGAATTGCGGCTGAGACGGGATTGAATCCTGCTGCCCTCGAAGGTAGCGGCAAAGCCGGTCGTGTGACCAAAGGCGATATGTTGGCCGCCTTGGCCGGTCAGTCTCCCATCCTGGCCGTTGATTCGAGCGCGTCCCGCACTGCTGCCGCGCCTGCTTCCGTTGGCGTTGCTTCAGCCTCTGCGCCGGTCGTACCGGTAGCGGTCGTCATTCCTTCGCGCGATGGCCGGACCTCGCGCAAGAAGATGTCACCCTTGCGCCGAAAGATCGCCGAAAGACTCGTTCAGGCGAAGTCAGAGACGGCGATGCTCACGACTTTCAATGAGGTCAACATGGCACCGGTCATGGAGTTGCGTAAACGTCATGGTGAGGAATTCCTCAAGAAATACGGCGTCAAACTTGGTTTCATGTCCTTCTTCGTCAAGGCAGCGGTTCAGGCCATGAAAGAAGTGCCGGCCATCAACGCGCAGCTTGACGGTGAAGAGATCGTGGAAAATCACTTCTATGATATCGGGGTCGCGGTCGGTACGGATAAAGGCCTCATGGTCCCTGTCGTCCGTGATTGCGATCAGCTTTCTTTTGCGGCCATCGAAAAAAGCATCGGGGATTACGGCAAGCGCGCCCGTGACGGTAAAATCCAATTGGCGGAACTGCAGGGAGGCATCTTCACCATTTCCAATGGGGGTATCTACGGCTCGATGCTTTCGACGCCGATCCTCAACCATCCTCAGGCGGCCATCATGGGGCTGCATAATATCGTTGAGCGGCCCGTAGCGGAGAACGGCCAGGTGGTCATTCGCCCTATTATGTATCTAGCCCTCTCTTACGACCACCGCATCATCGATGGCAAGGAAGCCGTCACCTTCTTGGTCAAGGTGCGTCAATTCATCGAAGACCCTCAACGCCTTCTATTCGGCGTCTGATCACCCCTTTTTTCTTACCTCAATGTCTCAACTCGATCTCGTCATTATCGGCTCCGGTCCCGGCGGTTATGTGGCTGCCATCAAGGCCGCCCAACTAGGCCTCAAGGTCGCGCTGGTTGAAAAAGACCAAAGCTTAGGTGGCACCTGCCTCAACATCGGCTGCATTCCTTCCAAAGCTTTGCTCCATTCCACTGAAGTCTGGCATCACGCCCGTGATAGCAAAAAGCATGGCATCGTCGGGGCTGATAAGCTGACCTTTGATGTTTCGGCGATGATGGCCAATAAGGATAAGGTGGTGGGTCAGCTCAATAAAGGTGTTGAATTTCTGGTCACCAAGCGCGGGGTCGAGGTCGTTCGCGGCCTTGGTCGTTTGGGCAAGCCCGGCGAAGTCCTGGTCCGCAGTTCTGCCGGCGAGCGCATCCTGAACACGAAAAATATCCTGATCGCGACCGGCTCAGTACCGATTGAATTGCCCTTCATGAAATTTGACGGTGAGACGGTGATCTCGTCGGATCATGGGATCGCCTTGAAGAGCGTCCCGGAAAAAATGGTCGTCGTGGGTGCGGGCGCGATCGGATTGGAGCTCGGCTCCGTTTGGTCACGTCTCGGTTCTCAGGTTACAGTGGTCGAAATGCTCACCACTATCGGTGGCCCTTCTTATGACGCAGATATCGCCAAAGCCGCCCAGACCGCTTTGGAAAAACAAGGGATCAAATTTGAATTAGGTACCAAGGTGACTGGCGTTAAAAAGAGCGCAGCTGGTTTTGCCCTGACGGCTGAGCGTGAGGGTAAGGTCCTTGAATTCCCTGCGGATAAGATCTTGGTCGCCGTCGGCCGGAAGGCCAATACGACGGGTCTGGGTGCCGCCGAAGCCGGCCTAAAGCTCGACGAACGCGGCCGGGTCGTCATCGATGGCCATTTCTTGACCAACCTGCCTGGAGTATACGCCATCGGCGATGTGGTCGCCGGTCCGATGCTCGCGCACAAAGCCGAAGAAGAAGGCGTGGCCGTCGCGGAGAACATTGCTGGGAAGCATGGCCATGTGAATTATGCAGTCATTCCGGGCGTGATCTATACCGACCCTGAGGTTGCTTCCGTGGGAATTTCTGAAGCCGAGGCCAAAGCCAAGAATATCGAAATTAAAATCGGTAAGTTCCAGTTGAGCGGTAACGGTCGGGCAATTGCCACCGACGGTACCGCGGGCATGATCAAGGTCATCGCTTGTGCGAAGTCCGATAAAGTTTTAGGCGTGCAGATGGTAGCCAAAGGTGCGTCCGAAATGATTGCCGCTGCTTGCGCTCACATGGAATACGGCGGCAGCGCCGAAGATATCG
>CAILOT010000061.1:0-2912 GCA_903835965.1 uncultured Opitutia bacterium | reverse complement strand
TTCGACGCCGAAGCCGACGACGTCGTCAAGTGGCTCATGCTGGCGCTGGTCGCCGTCTTCGACCCGCTCGCCGTGACGCTGGTCATCGCGTTTAACATGGCCGTCCAAGTCCGCCGCAAGCGTCGCTCCAGCGAAGCCCGCGAAAGCCAAGGTGCCGCCGGCCAAGCGGCTCGCACCGCCTGGAGCGCATGGGAAATCACCGTGGTCGTGGTCTTGACCAGCATCATCGCGCTCATCACCGCCTGGCTCTGGGCCACGGAACGCTCTAATCAGTCGGCTCGGTCCAACGCCGGCACCTCGAGCCTGATCCCTGGAGACAGTTTCGCCGTCGTGACTTTTCGCCCTGACGAACTTCGCCAAAAAGGCAGCCAAGCTTTCCCGGAATGGCTCGAACGCACGGGCGGGAAAGGAATGACGGTGGCGATCGCCGAGCTGCTGAAGAACGGCCTCGACCCCCATTCTGAAATTTATGGCTTCGCTAAATTTCCGACCAATAAGTTAGGCCAGGGCACCAACCAGAACCCGGTCATGATTTGCGGCGCCATCATCCGCGTCACCGATCCCGTGGTCGCCGAAGTCGCGCTCTCGCGCATCGCGGACCAGATGAACGAAGCCATCCGCAGCGAAACTGGCCGCGGCGCCTCCAAGCTGTCCCGCAGCCGTTCGATGGTGAAATATGGGGAGGGCCGTTACATGGACCCGGAAGGCGGGTTTTTTACCTTTGGTCTGACGAACCGGACCGCCATCATCTTAGTTGAGTTCGAAGGTAACAGCGCGACCCCTTGCGTGGAACAAGAAATCCGCGAATGCCTCACCCGTTTTGACCCCAAAACCCTCAAGCCGGGAGAGTTGCGCGACAAACTACCCTCTTATTCTAAAAGCAGCCCAGGCGCCTTGACCTTCTGGCTCGACTCCAACCGGTTCTTTCGTCGCCTGCCGATGAGCGACGTCACCCGGGTTCGCTACGAACAGATGCAGACCGCCCTGGATTTCGAATTGCTGATGACCGTCCGCACGAACGGCAACGACAGCCTGGTGCTGAACGGACGCTATGTCTATCAGTTCGACCGCTTCCGCGAAGGCGCCAGCCGCGACCCCCTGCAGCTCGTCTCTTCTGGCATCAACCCGAAGTCACCGGACTTGGGCTGGAAAATGATCAATCGTTGCGTCGATACGCTTGATTATGAATCGATGGTCGAACGCATGCGCGGAGCCTTGAGCGACGAAAAAGCCTCCGGTGCCCAGCAAGTCCTGGTGGAGAAATCCATCAGCACTCCACGCGATGCGAAGTTCACGATGAATACGCGCTTCGACGCCAAGGCCGGACCGCCGATCATGGCCGCCTTGCAAATCCTTTCCCAATAAGCCCATGAGCCTGCGCACGCACCTCAATCTCGGTCTCATCACCGCAGGCGCATGGTTGCTCTCCGGCTGCGCATCAAGCCCCACCGACAAAGGGGCGGACGTAAGCAATGCCAGCCCAACAGCGGTCAAAGAATCTCATTGGTATAAACCCGATTGGCTCAGCTTACCCTCGTGGAAGATATTCGGCGGAGAAGAGACCAAGCCTCAACCCAAAGTCGTGGCAGCCAAAAAGACGATTCCTGCCGCCAAGGATGCTAGTGCCGAAGCCTGGAACGAGCCTAAGGCGAAGCCCAGCAATCCCGAGGTAAGCAAAGATGCGGCCAAGCCCAAACCTGTCGCCCTGACAAATTCGGAGAATAAGCCTAAGACCGAAACCACGGTGGCAGTCAAAACGGCCGTGACGGTGGACGATTCGAAAAAGTTCAACTCAACAATCATCAAGTTATCCGAGATCAAAACCCCTTCGACCGCTGCCTCAGCCCAAGGAGTGGCGATCAACGGCGCCGGCGGCAATGTGAGCAGCAAGCCGCGTATCCCCTTGCCTTTTCGTCTCAGCGAATGGATCTCGGACGAACAGGCCCATAAGGCGTGGCGTGAAAAACAGGTCGAAAAACTTTCGGACGAAGCCCGCAACCGACTCGAGCAACAGCAGAAAATTCACGGGGCGATTGCTCGCTTCAAGATCAACGAACAGACGGGCGAGATCGAGAAAGTAGCGGAACAGCCAGAAAAGAAATAACGCCCGCTTCATTTTTCCCTTAAACAAAGCAGGGCGGGATTGCTCCCGCCCTGCTTTGTTTAAATCGAGCCGAAGCTTACTTGATTTCGGCGACCGCAATGTTGCGATACTCGACCTTCATCTTCACGCCGCCGTGGACCTGGAGGCCAATCGGAGCAGCCTTTGGGTAACCTACGTCGACGTAGTTGGCGACCTGCTCGCCGTTGATCCAGACGGTGTAGGTGTCGCCTTTGGCCTGAAAGCGAATCTTGTTCCATTCGTTGTTTTTCCAGAGGGCGGCGACCTTTGGAGCCCAACCGGCTTCAGGGTAACCAGCCTTGGCGGGCTTGCTGCCGGGTATAGTGCAATAGAACGCGCCAGTCATGTCCTTCTTGAGGGAGCGGGAGACGCCGATCTGCATCTGGATATCCTTCTTACCGGCGGCGTCATTGCGGACCATGATGCCGCTGTCGATTTCGCCGCTGAAGCGGCATTCGCACTCGATGACGAGGTCCAGATAGGACTTCTCGGTGTAAAGCATATTGCCCTTCTTGTAGTCCTTGAAGGTATCCTTGTTCTCGCCCGTGAGAACGCCGTCGGCAGCGGTCCAGAAAGCATCTTCTCCGGAGGTTTTCCAGCCCGCGAGATCTTTGCCATTAAAGGCTGACTCGAACTTAAGCTCAGCGGCGGAGGCCGAGACGATGAGAGCGGCGAGAGCCGCGAGGAAACGGAGGGTTTTCATATGCTTTAGGTTTAGGGATAGGGATACGGATAGGGGGCCGTTCAGAAGATACAATAAAAGAGCGATGCCGAAAAGGGGTCCCGAATG
>CAILOT010000060.1:0-3604 GCA_903835965.1 uncultured Opitutia bacterium | reverse complement strand
TATGCCTCTCCCCTTTGCACCTTTGCACAAGCCGAAGGCGGGTTGCACTTTAAGATTCTGACCCGAACCTGTACCTGAACACCCGAACCTGGTTCCCGATTACCGAGACCTGGGACCTGAAACTGTCTTTACTTTTGCACCTTTGCACAGGCCGTAGGCCGATTTGCACCTTTGCACCCTGCTATCTTCCGACGATCTCAACCACATACTCCGCCAGTAGCCCAACACGTCTGAAGGGTGAAGTCAGTCGACTCATCGCTTTTTCATCAGCTAGGGTCACGGTCTTACCGGTCTTGATCCGGATATCTTCTTCAAGATCTGCCATCAATGTAACCAAGCCAAAACTGTCTAAACAAGATGCTTCGCCGAAGAGACGTGTCTGCGCATCGGCTTTTTCCAGCTCGGGCTTGCCGAGTTCACGTCCGAGCGCGGCAAGCCGCCGAAGGACGAGCTCTAATGATTGATCGGAAGAAAGCATTTTAGATTAGGCAGATAAAAGATTTGCCACCGAAGAAAGGTTATCGACGTCGTGTCGTGCGGCCCCATCGGCCGGAGCGAGCGCATCTTTATGGATGCCATCTGCTCGATGGACGCAAATCGTATTCCAACCTAAGGCTCGCGGCGCGATAAAATCTTTGGCGAGATTATCTCCGATATAAACAAAACTTTCGCCCGGATAGGTCTGCATGATTGTCTCATAAGACCGAGCAGAGGGCTTCCAGTATTCACGCCCGAGTTCTTCCGTAAAAATAATTGGGCTAAACCATTTGGCCGCGCCGAGAGCTTCGGCCTTAAGCCTTTGGGTGGGCATATAGCCGTCGGAAATAATCGCTAACGGATATCGATCATGCAGAGCTTTGACTAATTCAAGCGCATCCGGATGCCAATCGAGCCGAGCAGGTTGATGTTTTCGATACGTTGTCAGCAGTAGATCTAGGGTTTCACCCGTTAGAGCGGGTCGATTCATTTCTTCGACCGCCGTCTGAAATAGTTTAGTCCTCTTACCCGACTTAAAAAGCCGAAATAAAACCGAAGTGAACCCGATTAGCCCTAAGCGCTGCTCACCCAGCCGTCCGACCTCTTCCAAGGCTGAAAGCACATAAGCTGACTCCGGGTAGAGCGTATCATCTAAGTCAAAGACGACGACCATAGTCTAAGATTTACTCGGTGGCGAAAAAACGGCGCTATCATAGCGCAACATCACCACGCCATCTTGCCATTGATCGCTGGCAGTCGAAGGAAGTCCGGCGACCTCTTCAAGTAACCACTGACTGAAAGTCGCCCCCGCCTGATGCGCGAGTGGATAGCCCCCACCGAAGCGGGCGTTTATCTCGAAAACGCAAACAGTACCATCCGGACGAACGATCGCCTGAAAGCAAAGCGGCCCGCGCGCTCCGGTCAAAAGTCCAGCGATCTGCTGGGCGATCGCTAAAAGCTGCGGGTGACGGCAAGTCCGCCCCTTGGACACTTCGCCCGACCGCACTTGAATTCTTTCGTGCGGAACAGCGGTGATCCATTTGCCTGCGCTGTTAAAAAATATATTAACGGTAAACTCTTGTCCAACCCATCTCTCTTGAACCACATAACGATCAGTAGCCAAAGTTTTTAATTCGTCGACTCCCGTGGCGAAAACAATTCCTACCGAGGAACTTCCATTCAAAGGCTTCGCGATTAAGGGCCCGCCAAGAGTCTCGGGATTTTTCAGGTAGTCCGCCAGCCGGACCGACTTCGGGGTGGGAACTCCTGCGGAAACAAGTTGCTGGGCTGTCGCCAGTTTGTCTCCCGCCATGGCAACTGTAGCTTCATCTGAAATAACCACGGTGGTGCCAATTTCTTTAAAGCGGCCGGTTGCACGACTAAGCGGCGCTAACTCCGGATCAATAGTTGGCACCAATAGCACGACTTTTTCCCGGGCGCATAGCTCGATCAAAGCGTCCGCATAACCCGCTTCGCCGCAGGCAGGCACTTTAAAGCACGCATCAGCCGACTGACAGGCCGAACTCATCTCTGGGTTTAGATCAGCCGCCAAGATGCGAAGCGGCAACTTGAGCCGTGCCGCCGATTGGCGAAAACATTCAAGCAACTGGTTTCGCCGGCCTGCCGAGGTAATGAGTATGTTCATTCGGTTATGTCTTTCGCAGTGTAAATTATTTGCGGGCGACCTGCTCCAGCGCTTCGACAAAATTCCCAGCTAGCCGATCTCGGCTAAATCGGGCCTCGGCTAGGCGTCGGGCGTTCGCTCCATAGCGCTCACTCATCCCGCGATCTTCGGCGAGCTGTTGCAGCGCATCGGCAAAGGCGATGGGATTATCGGGGGGAACCGCAAGTCCGGCTTGGTTTTCAGTGATTAAACCGGCGAGCCAGCCAGGATAATTATTAATGATCGGGATCCCAGCGGCCGCATAATCGAAAAACTTGTTTGGCGAGGTTCCGTAATAAAAAGCCGGCACGTTTTTGAGGACCATTAAACCACAATCGAGTGAGGCGGTGATCGCACCAAGTTCCGTCTTCGGTACCGGGGGATAGAAAAGGCAATTAACCAAGCTTTCTTGCGCCGCGATTGCCGATAAGCGGTCTTTCTCTTTTCCGTCTCCGATGAACGCTATCTTTATCTTCTGATCGCCCCGCCGCTTAAGTTCACGCGCGACGTCAAGCAGCGCATCTAACCCGTTAGCAACGCCATGCGCGCCGGTAAAGCCGGCAACGAAATCTCCAGGAGAAATGCCTGGCAGATTCAGAGGGGCGCGCTTCTGCGGGTGAAAAACTTCCAGATCGCAGCCATTGGGGATCATCACGATTGTCTGGCGGGCCGTGGAGCGATGACGGATGCCTTCGACGATGCCAGGCGAAAGGCCGATGCAAGCGTCGGCCGAACGATAACCCGCAAACTCTAACAAAGACATCCCCCCGAGGATGAAAGGGTTCTTAACCCCCAGGGCTTTGGGTAGTTCGGGCCAAAGATCCCGGATTTCAAAAACAAACGGCTTCCCGCGAAACCATTTGGCAGCAAGACCAGGCATGACCGCCGTGAGCGGCGTGGAGGTCGCAAAGACGAGGTCATACTCGAAAGTGAGCGCTAACTTCATCGACCTCATCGCGAAACGAATAAAAGCCCAACCGCGCCGAACCAGTGAATCGCGGTTAGAATAGACCAGCGGTAACGAAATGACATCAATGCCGTCGACGGAGCCGCGGTGCCAATCGTGTGCGGCTTCATACGGTAGGGTTAAGCCGCTTTGCTTGCTGGCGCCGCAGATCATGGTCACCGTATGTCCTTTGGCAATCAAAGCCCGGGCGAACTCATACGACCGCGTGCCTGATGTTCCCTGCGGGGTGGCGAAGTGTTGATGGAAATAAAGGAGGTGCACGAAACGCGAAGCGTTGAGGGCTGACTAGATTCAGTGCAAAAGTGCAAATCGGAGCGAAGCTCCTGTGCAAAGGTGCAAAGGTGAATTGTGGATTAGCTGGCCGGTTGACAAGTTGACCGGTGGGCAAGGGAGGTCAGAGGCTCGGAGGGGAAGGCTAGAAGCCGTGCAAAGGTGCAAATCGGAGCGGAGCTCCTGTGCAAAAGTGCAAAGGTGAGCGCGGGAACAACTAGCTGGCC
>CAILOT010000059.1:0-16664 GCA_903835965.1 uncultured Opitutia bacterium | reverse complement strand
TGGCGAACAAGAACGTGCTTACCATCCTGTCGCTCGAACGCTTCCAAGTCTTAGGCGGACCTAACTTTGACGCCAGTTGGTGCCGCTCCGAAAAATCCCTGCTGACGAGCGCTAACCCGGTAATTGTCGATTTCGTCGGCCTGCAAAAAATCAATTCTGGGCGGACCGCAAGCAACGTGGCCGCCATCCACCCGGAACCGCCCATCTTTAATGCGGCGAACGCTGGTGAAATTCACCTCGGAACCTGTCGGCCAGCCGATATCACTCTCGTACGGCTGCCAGCACCCTGAGGCTTCAGTTACCGTGCATGAAAAGGGCGCATCTCAGGATGCGCCCTTTTCATGCATCGAGAACGGCTTAGAGTTTTAAGCCCAAAGCCTCGGAAGCGGTGGCCCGCTCTTCGAGAAGTTCTTTTTCGGTGATGCCAATCTTTTCTCGTGAAAAGGCATCAACCGGAAGCCCTTGGACGATTTCCCACGAGCCATCAGCCTTGGTCCTGACGGGATATCCAAAGATTATCCCCGGAGAAATACCGTAATCACCCTTCGAGAGTACGGCGACGGCGTGCCACTCGCCGGCAGCGGTAGGCACATGCAGGTTACGCAACGTGTCCAAGGCTGCATTAGCGGCCGAAGCAGCGGAGGAAGCACCGCGGGCCTTGATCACCGCAGCTCCGCGCTTTTGTACGTCAGGAATAAAGACTTCCTTTAACCAAGCATGATCCGTGATGACGGCCGTCGCAGACTTGCCGGCAATCGTGGCATTCGTGAAGTCAGGATACTGGGTCGAAGAATGATTCCCCCAGATGGCGACATTCTTGACCACGGAATTATGCACTCCGGCCTTGGCGGCTAATTGTGATTTCGCGCGATTTTCGTCGAGACGTGTCATCGCAAAGAAATTCTCGGTCGGGAGACTGTCGGCGGCGCGTAAAGCGATCAGGCAATTCGTATTGCAGGGATTACCAACGACTAAGACCTTAACGGTCTTCTTTGCGCTGCGGGCGATGGCCTGCCCTTGGCCGATGAAAATCTTGCCGTTGATGCCAAGGAGATCCTTGCGCTCCATGCCTTCCTTGCGCGGCACCGCTCCAATCAAGAGACACCAGTCGGCATCTTTGAAGCCCTCGTCGAGATCGCCGGTGGCTACCACGTCAGCCAACAAGGGGAACGCACAGTCTTGTAATTCCATCACTACGCCAGCGAGGGCGTTAAGCCCTGGGCCAACCTCGATGAGATTAAGCGCCACAGGCTGGTCGGGTCCAAAAACCGCGCCAGAGGCCAAGCGAAAGATCGCAGCGTAACCAATGTTGCCGGCGGCGCCAGTAACCGCCACGCGTATAGGAGTCTTAGATGCCATAGAGTGGGGCTATCAAGTAAGGCAAAACCCTCTAAGTGAAGCGGAAACTACAGGCCAAGCTCGCCTTGCATCAAATCTTCGGCCGCCGGGGCCGATAGGCTATCTCGGACTAAGAGTGAAATCGGCGCCATCGAGCGGCCATCTAAGCCCCCCAGCGCCCTTAAAATCAGAGCGGCTGCAAGGGCATCGTATAAGGCGCAGTGATAGCGACGGCGGCCCGGCGGACAATGCTGCGAGGCTAAGGCATCCAGGCGGGGGGCCAGACGCAAGCCCGACACGAGAGATGATAGGCCATACTCGCCCAAGGTGGGGATCCACGCCCTCGCAAGTCGGCAGGTATCAATCCACGGTCCCCATTCGGCGACAGGGGTCATGTCTCCTACGTAAGAGGGCACGACCGAAGGGCGTGGCCATGTCGCACGAAGCAGCCCAGCCTCGACCGTCGCATTATGGGCGGCCAGCACCCCAGTTCGGCGTAATGACACCCAGCGATCCCATTCTGCCTCAAAGGGAGTCGCCCTAGCCAGATCGCGCTGAGACAAGCCGTGACATTGCGTATCAATCGATGGCACTGCACCACGAGCCGCATGCAGTGAAGTACACGTGGTGATAATTTCGCCGCCCAGCAAGGTGGCGACGCCGGACTCCACGACTCCCGTCCGGCCGCTGCCCTCGAAGTCCACCACATGAATGGGGATTTCAGTCCAACTGGGTTTCGTGACGGACATGGGGTGTCTGAAAAAAGATTAACGCCACTCGTGCCTCGGATAGCGACCCCTTAAATCCTTCTTCACGTGCTCGTAAGAGCCCTTCCAAAAGGCATCTAAGTCTGTCGTACGCTGTTGGGTGCGACGCGCCGGGGATTGAATGCAGACCACCAACGGCACCTTGCCTTGGCAGATTCTTAATTTCACGCCTGGAAAATCATACAGTTCCTGCACGGTAGCCTCGATTTGCGCTTCGCCATCCGCCATATACTCGATTTTGGCCGGGTGCTTTTTCCGGGGCAAAATCATCTTTTCAGGGCAATATGAATCCAGGACCATGGCCTGTTCGTGCGTGAGCCAACCCCGGACGATCGGCAAGACCGCCTTATCTCTGATATCACGATAAGCGGAGGCCCCGGCACAGATTTCCTCGATTACCATCCGCCGGCCGGCTTGGTCAAAAACCGGGATACCGAATTCGGGACAATGCTTGGCCAGAAAATTCACCCGGCTGATCCAAACGTCGACCTGCGTATCCCATCGCTCTAATTCAAGACGGCCAGCCATCACTTCGTCGGTCAAAATCCTGCTCGCGGCATCCGATGGCGCATCGTCCCGTTCCGTCGACTCCAAGACCAGATCCCGGAACCGGCGTTCCGTTCGCGTCACGACGCGGCGTTGCGTTGGTTCATAGCGGACATGCTGCACCTCCGAGAAGTCCTCGGGGAATAATTCCTTCAGCCACGATTCTTCGACCGCAGTCGCCAAGGAAAGGTAAGTGGTCACCTCACCCCGCGCCTGGATTTCATCGACTTCGGCGGCGACGAGCAACTTGGCGGATCGGATCGATGATTCGCGGCGAAGTTCTCCTCGCCGGCCATGAACCAAAGCGCAACGCAACGTGCCACCATCAAGCCTGATTGCCAGGCGATCAGAAAAACCCAACAACAGACAGCGGCGGATCGCATCCGGATCGGCAGCTTCTTTGTTTACCGGTAAGCCCTGCCCCTCGGCGATACGGATGAATTGACGTGCGGCCTGATCTGCCTGACGGGCGGCCTGGCCGTGCACGCCGAATTGGTCGCACGCATCCGCATCAAATTTAAGTTCGGTCGCCCGGCGCATCAGGGCAAGTCGCGGGAAGAAATCTGAGCCCTCGTCTTGCGCCACCCCATCTCTGGCTGACTCCGTCCGGTCATCTACTTTTCGGAAAAGAATATCCCGCCCTTGGGCTAAGCCGGCGATCCGACAAACTTCCTCCACGCAATGCAGCTCACCCGCCGCGAGCAACATCCGCGCATACCGTGGGTGTGCGGGGAAAGCAGCCATCCGTCGACCGATCTTCGTCAACTTCCCATGAGCATCGACTGCGCCGAGATCAGCCAGTACCGTCAAAGCCCGCTGAAGCGCCTTTTCATCCGGCTTTTCATACCAAGGGAATTGGGCGGCATCACCCCAACCAGAAGAGAGAAGCAGTAAAATCGTCTCCGAAAGGTCCACGCGCTTGATTTCTGGGACTTCCCGCAAAGGCCGGGCCTCATGATCCGTCAGTGACCAAAGCCTGATGCAACGTCCAGGGCCCGTACGCCCTGCTCGACCAGCGCGCTGCTCGGCAGAAGCCTGCGAGATCGGTTCGATCAATAAAGTGTCGATGCCACGATGTGGATCAAAGCGAGCCATCCGGGCCAGACCGGCATCGACGACCGCCCTGACGCCTGGAATCGTCAAGGAAGTCTCGGCCACATTGGTGGCGACGATGACCTTGCGGAGCGGTCCCGGCTTTACGGCGCGATCTTGCTCCTCTGGCGCCAATTCTCCGTAAAGCGGCAACACCTCAACGCCGCCGGATTCCGGCAAATTGCGCACCGCCCCCATCGTCCGCATAATCTCATATGAGCCGGGCATGAAGACGAGAATGTCTCCTTCGGACTCCTCTTGCAGCAGTCTCCTTATCTGCTCGGTCGCCGCATCCCAAATAGGCCGCGCTGAGTTGCGGGGCAGATGCGTATATTCGATGTCCACCGGGAACGCCCGACCATCCGCCGCCAAAGTTTCGGCGGCGCCTAACCAACGTGCGACGCCTTCCGTGTCGAGCGTCGCCGACATGGCGATGATCAATAGGTCCGGCCGATGCGTCTCTTGCAGCCGGCGAGCGAGCGCGAGCGCGACATCTGAATGTAAATTACGTTCATGAAATTCATCGAAGACTACCGCCCCTATCCCCTTCAGTTCCGGATCTGATGCCATCTGCCGAAGCAGCAAAGCTTCCGTCACGAACTTGATGCGCGTCTGGGCTGACTCCATGCGCTCGAAACGAATCTGGTAACCTACTTCTCCTCCCAGCCGACCTCCACGTTCTTGTGCGATACGACTTGCCAGCATCCGGGCCGCGATACGCCGAGGCTGGAGCACGACGATCTGCCCTTCGACCAATCCAAGATCCAGAAGCATCTGCGGGATACGCGTTGACTTGCCCGACCCCGTCGGCGCGCGCAATACGATCCGACGCACCCGACCACATGCCGCAATCAGTCTGTCCTTCAGCTCGTCGATTGGTAATGGCGACTTCATGGATTGAGAGGGATGAGACGGGCTTCGGCCCGTCCGTCCGTGACGGTAATCCTCATCACCGTGACGGGAAGGTTAAAACGGCGCGGGCCGGCGCTACCCGGGTTAAGCCGTAATAGGTTTCGTTCCTGATCGATCATGGGCCGATGCGTGTGTCCTGAGATGACGATATCTGGCTTATAAGCAGCTTCATCGACCGGAAGGTGCCCGTGATGCATCAGGATTTTAAGCCCTCCGAGCTCAGCGCAGACGATCAGACCTAATGTCGCATCGTCATCGCAGTTTCCCGCCACCACATAGGTCGGGGCTAATTCTTCCAGCTGCGCAATGATCCAAGGGCCGCAGATATCGCCCGCATGAAAAATCATCGCACAGCCTTCCAGCGCGATCAGCGCTTCGGGCCGAAGTTGACCATGCGTATCCGAGATGACACCGATTTCAAAAGCTGCGGCCACCTTCAGAGCGGTCGGCGGAGCTTCCCTGCCGGCACGGGGCGCAACGATGTGAATTCCGCCCCAAGCGTATCGCGTAACTTTTCTTTCAATCCCGGCGGCAGATTTCCCACGGCCTCTTGGAATTCCTTTTCCCCCGGGAAAGCCGATTTGCCGATTTCGGCCACGGGCTGTATCGCGACCGATGTATCCGGAAAACTAAAAGCGTGGGCGGACTGGCTAACTTGCATCGCCTCATCCTCCGTGGAGGGGGCGTTCATAGGTGGCAATGATTCCTCGAAATGGCCAGAGTCTTCAATCGGCACGTCCACGATCGGAGTCATCACCTGGGCCGCCGGCGGCGGGCGCGTGACAACTGGCACTACCGGAGCGGCTGGTGCCACCTCGGGCCTCTTTATTTTTTTTTCGCCAGACTCCCGAGGAAGTCCGGCAGCGGCCGCAGATATGTCTTTGATAAGACTATCGATAGACCTCGCCCTGCTTTGTTCTATCGCTTTAAGCAGCGTCACTTCGAAGTTTGCTCTCGGCGAAAGCCCTTGGCGAATCCCCTGTTCCCCCTCTTGAAGACATTCCAACAAGCGGACAAGCTGTTCAGTTGCGAGCGGGCCGCCTAACAGAGAACTGCTGCCTCCCGCCCGGACGGCATCCAGTGTTGCGGATCTCACCCGTAACTGCAAATCGGCCAAGATGCGGAGAAGATCGCGACCTTCGGCATGGAAGGCATCACAGATCGTTAGGACTTTTTTGCCATCACTGACGGCAATCGCCTGACAGAGGTCGCCCACTTGCTGCGCGGAAGCCAGACCGTAGATGGAAAGTACATCGGCCTCGGTGACTTTCTTGCCTGAGAAGGAAATGACCTGATCGAGGATCGACTGTGAATCGCGCATCCCCCCATTCGCCAAGCGAGCAATCGCCGTAAGGGCTTCCTTTTCCGCCGTCACTCCGTCAGCTTTTACTATACGGGTGAGCTGAGCCGCGATCACTTCTTCGGAGATCGGGTGAAATTCAAGGCGTTGGCAGCGCGAAGTAATCGTCGGCAGGACTTTGTCGGCCTCTGTCGTCGCCAGGATGAATTTCACCCAGGGTGGTGGCTCTTCCAACGTCTTCAGGAGCGTATTGAAGGCGTCCTTGGTAAGCTGATGGACTTCATCGATGATGAAGACTTTGAACGGACAGCTGGTCGGCGCGAATTGGCATTCATCGCGGATTTTCTTGGCATCCTCAATTGAGCGATTGGATGCGGCGTCGATCTCGATCACATCCAGGCAACTCCCCTGTTCGATGGCCAAGCACACTGGATCATCGAGGGCGTAATCCGGCTTTGGTCCGCCCGTACAATTCAACGCTTTGGCTAAAATACGAGCGGTCGTGGTCTTTCCCGTACCACGAGGGCCGACGAAGAGATAGGCATGCGCCATCCGCTTCGTTTCGAGGGCGTTTCGCAGCGTCTTAACAATATGTTCCTGACCGACGAGCTCGTCGAAACGACGAGGACGCCAGCGGCGGGCAATGACTTGAAATCCAAGGTCGGACACTGATGCGATATTTGTTTAGGACACGCGAAGTGTCAACGGGGCACTCGCCGGCTTATTCCCACTCAATCGTCGCTGGCGGCTTCGACGAAACGTCGTAGACGACCCGATTGATGCCTTTGACTTCATTAATGATACGGGTCGAAGCCCGTTGAAGGACATCATACGGCAAGCGGGCCCAATCAGCCGTCATGGCGTCGGAAGACGTCACTGCCCGCAGCGCACAGACATTATCGTAGGTTCGTCCATCTCCCATAACCCCGACGCTGCGCACCGGCAGGAAGACCGCAAAGGCCTGCCAGACCTTGGCGTACTGGCCAGAGGTGCGGAGTTCGTTGATAAAGATATCATCGGCCTTCCGAAGAATCTCCAGGCGCTCCTTCGTGATTTCCCCGCAGACGCGGACGGCAAGTCCTGGGCCCGGGAAGGGATGGCGCCAGACCATTTCGTGCGGCAGGCCCAATGCTTCGCCTAAAGCTCGAACTTCATCTTTGAATAATTCGCGAAGTGGCTCGAGCAGCTTGAGTTTCATATGCTTAGGCAGGCCGCCGACGTTATGGTGGCTCTTAATCGTGGCGGCCGGGCCACCGTTCGGTGATAGTGACTCGATAACGTCGGGATACAAAGTACCTTGGGCAAGAAACTCTACTTTGCCCTTCTTAGCCTTAGCGACATCCTTGATGGAACGTTCAAAAACCTTGATGAATTCATGGCCGATAATTTTACGCTTCTTCTCCGGATCCGTGACGCCTTTGAGCTTTCCGAGAAAAGCCGCCGATGCGTCAACAACCCTCAGGTCGACCTTAAAGCGGCCGCGGAACATCTTCTCGACCTGAGCGCGTTCGCCTAAGCGCAGAAGCCCGTTATCAACAAAAACACAGGTGAGTTGCTTGCCGATCGCGCGCTGAATCAGGGCCGCGGCCACGGAGGAATCGACGCCTCCAGAAAGGCCCAGAATTACTTGGGACTTGCCGACCTTCTCGCGAATCTCGCGGACGGCGGTCTCGACGTAGTCATCCATCTTCCAATCAGGCTTACAACGACAGATGCGGAAGAGAAAATTACGGAGGATATCGATACCCCGCTCGGAGTGCGCGACTTCGGGGTGAAACTGGATGCCGTAAAAACGACGCTTTTGATCTTCGACGACAGCGCATTCGGAATTTTCCGTATTTGCGACCGCCTTAAAGCCTCGCGGAAGGCGTGAAACCTTGTCTCCGTGGGAATTCCAAACCCGCAAAGGAGACTTAAGGCCTTGCAAGAGCTGCGAGCCCTTCCGGAAGGAAAGCATACCGTGACCATACTCCCGATGGGTACTGCTCGCGACATTACCGCCAAGCATCTGGCCCATCAATTGAACGCCGTAGCAAATGCCGAGCACAGGCACGCCCATTTCAAAGACGCCCGGGTGAGGATGAGGCGAGCCAGGTGCCTTGACGCTCGAAGGGCCTCCAGAAAGGACCACTCCAACGACGCCATCGGCTTTCAATGTCTCGGGCGTGACGCCGAAAGGATAGATTCGCGAATGCACGTTACATTCACGGATGCGGCGAGCGATGACCTTGGTCAGTTGAGAACCAAAATCGAGGATTGCGATGGACTGAGGAGCCATGGTGGAAAGTTAGAAGGAATCAGAACTTGAGGCGAACATTGTTCCAGCCGCAGCTTGGGCAGACCCCCTCTTCGCGGCGTCGTGGACGAACATAGGTCAGGCCGCATCGCGCACAAGAAAAGGCTGAGCTGAGCCGCCGGTGGTCGGAAAGGATCGCATCCCGGCGGTCGTACCACGCTTGAAGTCCGAAAAGAATCAAGGCCGCCAACCCGACTAAAAAGGCGAGGAAAACGCCAAGATCAACGGATTGCAGCATGAAGGATGGGGGAGGGTCTAAAATGACGAGACGCGCCGCCTGGGGGGCGGACGCGTCTCGAGTTCAGGCCTGAAGTTGAAGCTTAGGCTTGAGCGGGAGCCGCGACGGCTTCCTTCTTTTGCTTCGGCTTACGGGCAACCTTGGCCTTGGGAGTCATCGCCGGGGACTTATCGTCCTTAGCCACGAGTTCGATCAAAGCGGTTTCGGAAGCGTCGCCCTTACGAGCACCGAGCTTATAGATACGGGTATAGCCGCCATTGCGCGAGAGGCATTGGGTGACGCGCTCTTTGAAGAGAAGCGCGCAAGCCGCTTCATTACGGAGCTTAGCCAGAGCCAAGCGGTAATAATGCAATTTGACGGATTTATCGGAAGCTTCAGCAGCCTTCTTCGCGTAGGTCATCAGACGTTCGGCGAAGGGACGCAAAGCCCGGGCACGGGAGAGCGTCGTGGTGATACGCGCATTCGTGAATAATGCAGCGGCGAGATTGGCCACGAGCGAACGGCGGTGAGCCGTCTTGACGCCGAGGACGTGTTTATGTTTGCGGTGACGCATGGGTTAAATCCGGATTATGCGTTAACGCCCTTATCGAGCATGCTCTCGTTGATTTTCTGACCGAGGGAAAGGCCGAGCTGTTCGAGCTTGGCTTTGATCTCGTTCAGCGACTTCTTGCCGAAGTTGCGATACTTGAGCATCTCTTGTTCGGTCTTCATCGCGAGTTCACCCACGGTATTAATGTTCGCATTGTTGAGGCAATTCGCCGCACGGACGGAAAGCTCAATTTCGTTGACGGACATATTGAGCAGCTTGCGGAGACGGTTGGTCTCTTCGCTGATTTCCTTATGGCCGGTTTCAAATTCAACCGAGTCGGCGGAAACGGTATCAAATACTTCTAGGTGGTGGCGCATGATGGCGGAGGCTTCTTTCAGCGCTTCGTCCGGGGTGATGCGTCCGTCGGTGGAGATTTCGAGCACGAGCTTATCGAAGTCGGTCTTGTCACCCGAACGGGTGCTCTCGACCGAGTACTTAGCCGACGTCACAGGCGAGAAAAGAGAGTCGACCGGAATGGACCCGATGGCCTGTTCCAGCTTTTTATTTTCTTCGGCGGAAGCCCAGCTGCGGCCGACGGTGATTTCGAGATCCGCATAGAAACGGCGCTTGCGATCGATCGTGCAGATCACTTGGTCAGGGTTGACGAGCGTCACGCTGGCACCCTTGGTCTCGAACTTGATATCGGAAGCCTTTACGGGGCCGGCCTTATTCACGTCAATGGTTCCCTTGAAAGCTTCGCGCTTATTGGCCTCGGTACGAATGCGAACCTTCTTAAGGTTAAGGACGATTTCCGTGACGTCTTCAACGACGCCTTCGATGGGCTGGAATTCGTGCTGGACGCCTTCGATGGTCACCGCGGAGACGGCGGCACCTTCGATGGAGCTGAGCAGGATACGACGGAGAGAATTGCCGATGGTATGACCGAAGCCGGTTTCGAATGGCTCCGCGAAATATTTGGCATAGGTGGGGGTGGCCGAAGATTCCTCTTTTTTGAGGCTCTTGGGGCGTTGAAATTGTCCGAGTCGCTTGGGCATGGCAGGTAGTCCTATTGGGTTGGGTTGGGTTGAATCAGCGGCTGTAGAATTCGACGATGATCTGGACGTTGATGTCAGAGGGGAGTTCTTCCTTGGCTGGCTCGCGGACGACTTGTCCGTTGAGTTGCTCAGGGAGGACGACGAGCCAAGCTGGGCACGAACGACCTTGGCCTTCTTCGACGGCGCGGGTAGCGAGCTGCTTGGAAGAAGTACGGTCGCGGACTTCGAGCTTATCGCCGGGGGAGGCAGAGAAGCTGGCGACGTCGACCTTGTGGCCGTTAACGCGGATATGTCCGTGGGCCACCAACTGACGGGCGGCGGCACGGGAATTTGCGAAACCAAGGCGATAGACCACATTGTCGAGACGGGTCTCGAGGATGCGGAGGAAATTGTCGCCGGCGACGCCACCCATGCGCTTAGCGCGGGCGAAAGAGAGACGGAACTGCTTTTCGGTCAAGCCGTACATCATGCGAAGCTTTTGCTTCTCATTGAGGCCGACGCCGTACTCGGAAACCTTACGGCGAGTGGTCTTGCCGTGGATGCCCGGAGGATAGGGGCGACGTTCTTCACCCTTGGAGGTGTTGAAGATGTTCTGACCGAAACGACGGTTCAGCTTGGTGGTAGGTCCAGTGTAGCGGGACATGTTTTTTTATTTTTTGTATAGATGGCGGAGTGAGAGGACCCGCCCGGTTTGCCATAGCCGGACGGTGATGCGGAAAAGAAAGATTAAACGCGACGGCGCTTAGGCGGGCGGCAGCCGTTGTGAGGGATCGGCGTGGTATCGAGAATCGAAGTCACGTTTAGACCCAGGACCTGCAAAGCACGAATCGCGCTGTCGCGACCCATACCTGGACCCTTCACGCGGACGGAAACATCCTTGAGTCCGTGTGCCATGGCGAGCTTCGCAGCTTCCTGACAGACGACCTGTGCGGCGTAAGCCGTCGATTTGCGCGAGCCGCGGAACTGGTGTCGTCCAGCGCTGCCCCAAGAGATCACATTGCCGCTGGCATCCGTGATGGTCACCTTGGTGTTATTGAAAGTCGCGAGGATGTGACAGATGCCGACGGTGATATTCTTCGATCCTTTGGCACGGCGGACCTTGATCTCGCCGATGTCTTCGCCGAGCAATTCCTTGGCGGTGATTTCTTTGCGCTCCGGGGCGGCAGCTTCGACGGGAGCAACCACGGGGGCGGCAGCGTCGGCGGCAGGGGCAGCAGCATCAGCCGCAGGGGCTTTTGGCTTACGTACCTTGGGAGTCTTGGGGGCTTCTTCGCTCATCGTTAAATAATATTAGGAGATAAATTTTACTTCGCTGGAGCAGCGGCGACGCCGACCGTCTTACGCTTGCCCTTGCGGGTACGGGCGTTGGTACGGGTACGTTGACCACGGACCGGGAGACCACGGAAGTGGCGCAATCCGCGGTAGCACTTGATGGCCTGGAGGCGCTTCAAGTTCTGCGCGATATCGCGGCGCAAGTCACCTTCGCACTTGTAGCCCATGCGTACGATGTACTCGACGATCTTGTTAAGCTGTTCCTCCGAAAGATTTTGGGCCCGCATCGCAGGATCAAAGCCTAAAGCTTCGCAAATCTCCGTGGCGCGGCAGGGGCCGATACCATAGATATAGCGGAGAGAAATCTCTACTTTCTTGTTGTTGGGAATGTCTACGCCGAGGATTCGTGGCATGGTGTCCGTGCTGGTTGGAAGGTGGGAAAGAGGTCGGAACTTGAAGGTTCGTGGTGGATTTGGAAGCAAAAAATGCGGTTAAGGCAGAGTTAAAATCTCAACCCCTGTTTCGGTGACTAAAACGGTGTGTTCAAAGTGGGCGGAAGGCTTGCCATCCGCGGTCCGGGCGGTCCAGCCATCGGCGGCCATAACAATCTTGTGGGTACCTAAATTCACCATGGGTTCAATGGCTAAAGCCATACCGGGCAGTAACTTAGGTCCAGTACCAGCTTTTCCATAATTAGGAATTTGAGGTTCTTCGTGCATCTTGCGACCTACCCCATGCCCAACGAAGTCGCGAACGATGCCATACCCGCCGGGGGCCAAGGCCGCCTGGATGGCCGCAGAGATGTCCCCCACCCTGCTTCCGGGGCGAACCGCTGCGATTCCTGCCATCAGCGCTTTTTCGGTGTCTTGGCAGAGTTGGCGAGCGTCCGGAGCTACTTTACCCACGAGGATAGTCCGGGCATTATCTCCGATAAACCCATCGCGTCGGACAACCACATCGAGGGAGACCAAATCTCCTTCGCGGATGATCCGATCCGGGGCGCCGATACCGTGCACGATTTCGTCGTTTAAAGAAATGCAAACATATCCGGGGTAACTTAATCTCCCCACCACATAACCCAAACAGGCGCTTTCACACCCATGCCGCAGCATCAAACCGCGAGCCGCGGAATCCAGGCCGGCCGTAGAAATACCCGGGACGACCAAATCTGCTAAATCATGCAGGACACGTGCGGCCGCCGTACAAGCGGCACGCATACGGCTGACATCATCGCCCGACTTCAGATCAATCATCCGACGAGGCTCAGCGAGCAAAAGGACCCCAATGATTCAAGGCCCAGGCTGCGGTACCGAGAACAAAAAGGATGAGACAGGTCTTTTCGAGCGAACCTAAAGCACTTGCTTCGGATTCCGCACGAAGTCCGGCGGCAGGGACGGCAACGCCGCCAATCCGTCCCTTCTTCAGGAAGCCTTCGTAGTTACGTTGTAATAAATAGGTCTCCACCTGGCGCATGGAATCCAACATCACACCCACGGTGATTAGGCCACCGGTACCACCCAAGAAAGTGGCCAAACGCATCGGGAAATTAAGCTGCAAGATAAACAGGTCAGGCATCAAGGCAATGATGAGCAGGAACAAGGAGCCGGCCAACGTGAGACGGGTCATCACGAAGTCGAGGAACTGGGCGGTATGCTCGCCAGGGCGAACGCCGAGGATGTAGCCGTTGTTTTTCTTCAAGTCATCCGCGATCTGTACCGGACGGAACATGATGGAAATCCAGAAGTAACTGAAACCGAAAATCAGCGTCGCATAAACCGTGTAATAAAAACCGTTATTACGGGAAAAGAAATCTGCCCAAGAACGAAGGAACTCGAGCTGCGGTGACAAGGTGCTCAATGGATTGAGCAACATCGGAGGGAAGCTCATGATGGCACCCGCGAAGATGACCGGCATGACGCCTGCGTAATTCACCTTGAGCGGCAAATAGTTGGTCTGGGCTCCGTACATCTTACGACCCACCATGCGCTGAGCGTATTGAATCGGAATCTTACGGACCGCTTGGTTGATCGCCACCATGGCGGCAGTCACGAGCACGAAGAGCAATGCCATCCCGGCAGCCTTTTCCCAGCCATGGGAATTGGCGGCGGCATCTCCAATTTTGCCACCGAAAGTCAGTCCGACGAAAGAAGTGATCGCACCTGGAATATCAGCCAGGATGCCAACGGTGATCAGGACGGACGTTCCATTACCGATACCGCGTTGCGTGATCTGTTCGCCCAGCCAAAGCATGACGATGGCGCCAGAAGTCAGGAGACAGACGCCGAGGCAGACGAAGAGCGTCTTACTCTGCATGACCACAATCGTGCCTTGGAAATTACCTAAACCAAGAGCCTGTCCGACCTGCTGAGGATTACAGAAAGCACCCAGCAACAAAGCAGACTGAACGACCGCGATGATAATCGTGAGGTAGCGAGAGTATTGGGCTACCTTCTGACGGCCGACTTCACCTTCTTGCTGCAAGCGGGCGATGGAGGGGACAACGGCCGACATCAGCTGCATGATAATCGATGCGCTGATATAAGGCATGATACCCAAGGAGAATACCGCACCCTTAAGAAGCGCACCACCCGTGAACATATTATACATCGCAACCACACCGCCCGATGACATGTCAGCCATCGAATGGTAGTAATCCATGATGTCCTTCGGGTCGATGCCCGGGAGAGGGATATTGGCGCCGATACGCGCGACAAAAATTAGGGCTACCGTGGCGACAAGCCGCGCCCTAAGCTCAGGAATCCTCCAACAGTTGGCGAAGGCCGAAAACATGGTGGAGGTTCGCGAACCGAGGTTCACTCAGCGACTCCGGTCGCTTTTTTCTCTTCAATCAGAATCACTTTTCCGCCTGCGGCCAAAATCTTGGCCTTAGCCGAATCAGAGAAACGATGCGCCTTGACGGTGACGGCACGTGAAAGATCGCCCGTGCCAAGAACCTTAAGGATCGGAGCGTTGGAGCGTAAGACGCCCGCTGCTTTCAATTCTTCGAGACCGAAGACTTTGCCTTCGAGCTCTTGGAGGTCGCACACATTGACTACGGCGTAGTCGATGCGATTGATATTGTTGAAGCCGCGCTTAGGCAAGCGGCGGTAAAGGGGCATCTGGCCACCTTCGAATCCGGGGCGATGTCCGCCACCGGAACGGGCTTTCATACCCTTGTGACCACGACCGGAGGTCTTGCCGTGTCCCGTACCGCGACCGCGGCCAAGGATTTTATGGCGATGAGTGGAGCCCTTGATTTTGGGCAGAGAATGGAGCTTCATGGCTTTTTACCGCTTAAGCGCGGAGGTTCTTGATTTGTTCGAGCGTACGGAGCTTGGACAGGCCGTCCATGGTCGCTTTCACGATGGCCTGAGGGTTGTTCGAACCCATGGATTTGGAAAGAACGTCCTTGAGGCCTACGACTTCAAGAACTGCACGCACGCCACCACCAGCGATTAAGCCGGTACCAGGCGCTGCGGGACGAAGCATGACGACACCACCATCGGCGTGTCCGATCACTTCATGAGGAATGGTGTTACCGCGAAGGTTGACGCGAACGAGAGCACGGTGGGCACGATCGGTTCCCTTGCGGATCGCATCAGGAACTTCCTTGGCTTTGCCGTAACCGACGCCGACGCGACCTTTGCCGTCACCCGCGACGACCAAGGCGGCGAAATTGAAACGACGTCCACCCTTCACGACCTTCGAGCATCGGTTGATGTGGACGACCTTGTCGTTATATTCGGAAGCAGGCGCATCGTTGCCGCGACCATCGCGACGCTGAGGACGACCGCCACCAGGACCGTTACGACGACCGCCTGGACCGCCAGGTCCACCGGGTCCGCCTGGACCACGACGATCACCGCCAGGACCACGACGATCGCCGGGGCCGGCAGCAGGAGCGGCCGGAGCCGCGACATTCTTGGTTACTTCGCTCATGTAAATTAGAAGCTAAGGCCGGACTTACGTGCGGCTTCGGCAAAGGACTTGACGGTTCCGTGATAACGACGACCGGCACGGTCGAAGACCACAACATTGAGACCAGCGGCTTTGGCTTTGACGCCGAAGGCTTCGCCGAAAACCGTAGCACCGGCCACGGTGGGGCGGAGCTTTTGGCCACGCAGATCCTTGGAGGTGGTCGCGAGCGAAACCAGGGTCACGCCCTTGTCGTCGTCGATGGCCTGGGCGTAAAGATGCATGTGTGTCATCTTGAGAGCCAAGCGTGGGCGGGCAGCGGTACCGCGCACCGTCTTGCGGATGCGCCAGCGGCGCTTTTGCGCGAGTAGATTCTTCTTCTGCAGTTTCATGGAAAAGTGAGGCGAGCGGATTAGGCCGTCTTCTTGCCCTCCTTGCGGCGTACGTATTCACCTTCGACGCGGACACCCTTGCCCTTGTAAGGCTCGACAGGCTTGTAGAGCTTGATGGTCGAGGCCACTTGACCGACCATATGGCGATCAGGACCGGAGATGAGTAATTTGGTACCGTCGGTCACCACCACGCTGACTCCCGCAGGAATCTCGTAGTTGATCGGGTGAGAATAGCCCAACGCGAGATCGAGCTTATTTCCCTTGAGGATGGCCTTGAAACCAACGCCTTCGATCAGGAGGGTCTTGGAGTAACCGGTGGCGACGCCTTCAACCATATTACGGATGATGGCGCGGATGGTGCCGTGAAGGGCACCCGCTTCTTTCTTCTCCGTAAGGTCGGCAACCGTGACGATATTATTGTCAATGGTGACACCGATCTCCTTAGGGAAAGGCTTTGAGAGTTTGCCCTTAGGCCCTTCGACGAAGACAACGTTACCAGTGACGGCGACTTTGACTCCGGCGGGGATTGTGACGGGCTGTTTACCAATTCGGCTCATGACTTTGCTTGTTTTGTTGGGTCGGGGTTACCAGACCTTGGCGAGGAGCTCGCCGCCTACTTTTTGGCGACGGGCTTCGGCGTCGGTCATGACGCCACGTGAAGTGGTGAGGATGGAAACACCCATGCCGCCAATGACCTTAGGGACGGTGGTGTAGCCGGCGTAAACACGACGGCCAGGGGTGGAGACGCGCTCGATGCTGGTGATGGCAGGAACTCCGGCCACGTATTTGAGCGAAACTTCGAGGACAGGAAGGCCATCGCGTTCGGCCTTACGGTAACCGGCGATGTAGCCGGATTCGGAAAGGATGCGAGCGACACCTTCGCGGAGGCGGGACCATTGCACGGAAATCACGGCCTTGTTAGCCTGTGAGCCGTTACGAACGGAAGTGAGGAAATCCCCAATTGTATCAGTAGAAGCGGACATGTTAGTAGTTCGTTGGAGGATTACCAAGA
>CAILOT010000058.1:0-9075 GCA_903835965.1 uncultured Opitutia bacterium | reverse complement strand
GTATTGGGCGGTTTCTTCGGTCGATTACCGGTTGATCCAGATCCATGCTCGCCGGATTTACCTGGTGGGCGTCTCTTTGCTTCTGCCGATTGCTCTCTGTGCTATTTTGAAAGCCGATTTGGGTAGTTTTATCCGAAGTATCAATGGGGCTCGGCGCTGGATGGATTTCGGTCCGTTCTCCCTGCAGCCCTCGGAATTCGCCAAGGTCGGGGCCTTGGTTTTTTTAGCCGCCTTGCTCTCGCGTTTGCCGATCGGGAGTTTCCGCTCGACATGGCTGACCGTCGTGAAGGCATTAGGCGCCGCTGCCGTGCCCTTTGTCTTGATTTTTGTGCAGCCTGACCTAGGTTCTGCACTCATCTACCTGCCGCTTTCATTTATCTTGCTCTACGTTGCCGGACTTGCCTCCAGGTTCTTTGTGGTGGCCGGGGTTTCAGCCCTTTTCTTGGGGGGTATTCTGGCCTTAGATCTGAGAGAATATTCCAAGGGCGTTGTCGAATATTCCGAAAGCCATCCTGAGGATCGCGACCCGGCTCGGGCGGTACGAGGTAACCACGAAAAAACCGCCTGGTTTTTCTTGTTAAAAGATTATCAGCGCGAGCGCATCATGTCTTTTGTCGCTCCTCAGGTGATTGATCCTCGCGGCTTGGGCGTGACTTGGAATGTCCGGCAAGCCGTCATCGCGGTCGGTCGGGGCGGGGTCAGCGGTCAAGGTATCGGAAATGGCACGCAAGCGCGCTTTGGTTATTTGCCGGAAGCCGCCGCGCATAACGACTTTCTATTTTCCGGGATGGCCGAGGAGATCGGCCTCACGGGCGGACTCTTGGTGATTGGTGCATTTGCTCTCTTGTTCTGGCGGGTCGTGCGCACGGCCTCCATGGCGGCCGATCGGTTCGGCGCGCTGTTGGCGATCGGGGCGGCGGTGGTGCTCGGCACCCACGTCGTCATTAATATCGGCATGAACATCGATCTGATGCCCGTCACTGGGGTCCCCCTTCCTTTTCTTAGCTACGGAGGGTCTTTCGTACTTAGCTGTTTCCTGCTCCTTGGACTAGTCCAGAGCGTTCATCGGCATTCGGCTGATGGCGGCGAAGGCGGAGGCTCTCCGGCAACCGGCTTAACCGCCTGACCGAGATGCCCGACAATAATACTGAACCTGAAGATATCCAAGATGAACTGCCGGAAGGCGGTGAACAAACCTCTCCGATCGACCAGCATAAGCTGGCGGAGGATGCCGACCGTCGTCGCAAGGAGCTCCCGCTCCTGCAGCGCATCGTAAAGCATTTCTCCAAAGACCGGGCGGTCTATCGAGAGTTGGTGATCAATGCCGAGACCTTGGAGAAGCGAGTCGCTTTGCTGACCAATGGCGTGCTCGATAAGTTCGAAATCGAACACAAGGGCGAGACCCGCATGGTGGGCTCGATCTTCAAGGGTCGCGTCCAAAATCTCGAAGCCGGACTCAAGGCCGCGTTCGTCGATATCGGCCAACCTAAGAATGCATTCCTGCACTACTGGGACATGCTCCCGGCTGCCAATGACTCGCAGGTGGAATTCATCCGGGATAACGAATCCGCCGAACAGAAGCAGCGAAAGGCTCGCTACCAGGCCAAGGACATCCCCCAGCTTTTCCCGGCCGGCTCAGATATCGTCATCCAAGTCGTCAAGGATCAGATCGGGACCAAGGGTCCGCGTTCGACGACCAATATCGCCTTGGCGGGCCGTTACCTCGTCTTGATGCCTTTCAGTGGAGCTTGCGGCGTTTCTCGTAAGATCGAAGAAGCATCAGAGCGCGAACGGCTAAAAGATATCCTCCGTTCGCTGACCATCCCTGAAGGCATGGGCATCATCATCCGTACCGCGGGCGAAGGCAAACAGGCTCGCTGGTTCGTCCGCGATTTGCACGTCTTGCTTCGTCGCTGGCAGGCAATCGTCGAAAAAATCAACGCTCCCGAGCGCAAGCCTATCTTGCTGTATAGCGAGCCTGGGCTGATTGAGCGTACGGTACGCGATTTCTTGACCGAGGAAGTGGACCGTATCCTGGTCGATAATGAAGAAGACTTTAAGCTCGTCCAGGAGTTGGTCGGCGAAATCTCACCTCGTTCGCGCTCTCGCGTGGAGCTTTATAACGACCCGATTCCCGTCTTTGAGCGGTATAACATCGAGCGTCAGATTGAGCAGCTCTTCCAACGTCGCGTGCCGTTGCCTAGCGGCGGTGAAATCGTCATTGACGAAACCGAGGCTCTCACGGCGATCGACGTCAATACGGGCTCCCATCGTGGTGCGACCAAGGACGGTAAGGACTATATCGTCCAAGCGAATCTTGAGGCCGTCACCGAGGCCGCACGTCAGATCCAACTCCGCAACTTAGGCGGTCTCATCATGGTCGACACGATCGATATGAAGAACCCTAAGGACCGTAAGAAGGTCTATGACACCATGCGCGAGGCGATGGAGGGCGACCGGGCCAAGCACCAGATTCTTCCTATCTCGCAATTAGGCGTCCTTCAGATGACCCGGCAACGCCACACCGAGTCGAATACGACCTCGATGTATACGGCTTGTCCGCATTGCCAAGGACGCGGCATCGTAAAGAACCCGCGGACGGTCTCCGTCGAAATCCAACGCAAATTGCTCAGTACGATCCGCAAGTTGCGCGAGACTTATGGACCCGACAAGGAACTTGAAATCAACATCCTGCTTCACCCAATCAACCTAGACCGCATCGTGACCGAGGACCGCGAGTTCTTCCGTGACTTGATGAAGTCCTGCAAGGTGCGTCTGGGGACTAAGCCTGATCCCGCCTATAGCATCGAAGCCTTCAAACTCTTCGATGGCGCCGGCAAGGAGCTACGCTAAGTCTCAGGGTTGATCTTGCTTAAAGGGCGCCCCTCTCGGAGTGGCGCCCTTTTTATGCCTTAGCGGCGGACGGGACGATGGGTTAGGAGGCGCAGGCCATTCAAACAGACCAAGACGGTGCTGCCTTCGTGGACCATGACGCCAATAGTAAGTTTCACTCCCGGTAACAGGATGACGGTCACGGCCATCCCTAGGGCCGCCCCGATGGAAAGGATCACATTAAAACGAATCGCGGCACGTGCGCTTCGGCTAAGCTCGATGGCGTCGACAAGGCGTTCAATCCGATCGTCCGTTAGGACGACGTCGCTGGATTCAAGGGCGGCATCACTACCACGTCCGCCCATGCCCACGGCCACATCGGCGGCGGCAAGGCTTGGGGCGTCGTTTACGCCATCGCCTACCATGGCTACGACATGGCCTTCGGACGACAGCCGACGGATGGCAGCCATTTTGGCGTCAGGGGTGAGAGCGGCGGCGTAGCTTTGCACTCCGACTTGTCGGGCGGCCACCGCGGCGGCCTCTTCGCGGTCTCCCGTCAGCATCATGGTGCGGATGCCTCGGGTATGCAGAGAGGCGAGGGTGGGGGCACTTTCCGGACGGATGCGGTCAACGAGAGTGGCGCGAATGGTTACGGTGCCATCAGAAGCCCATACCTCGCTGACAATGGCTCCAGCAGGAACTCCGGCTCCGGCAAGTTCATGACTTCCGGTGAATTCACGCGTCCCGACGCTCCAGCGGGTCCCTTCGACTGCGCCTGAAACCCCTTGTCCGGGTGAATTAGACAGCCCTTTGACTTCCAGCATGACGGCGCCCTCGTTTTGACAGGCACGGACGATGCCAGCTGCAAAAGGGTGGGTGGTGCCTGCTTCAAGCGACAGGAATGCGCTCAGCGCGCGGCGGCGGTCAGCCGTCGTGGGGAAAACTTCCAAGGCCGCTACTTCGGGTTCTCCGGCGGTCAGCGTTCCTGTCTTATCAAAGCAGATGCAATCAACGTCCGCTAGGCGTTCTACGGCCGCGCCACCTCGGAATAAGATGCCATGACGCGCGCCGGCGGCGATGGCCGCCAGTACGGCGGAGGGCACCGAAAGCACGAGCGCGCAGGGGCTAAGCACGACCAGTAGCGTCATGGCACGGTAAAGCGCTGAACGGTCATCGCCGATGGCGGAAACGCCCGTAGACAGCAGAACGATGAAGAATAGGGCGGCAGCGGAGAGGGTGAAAATGGCGTAGATGTCGCCCCAGCGATCGATGGCGCGCTGGGCCGGTGCCTTGCTCTCTTGTGCCTCGCGGAGGAGCTTCACGATGCGGTGAAGGGCACTGTCTTGTTCGGCTTTGGTCACGCGCACAATCAATCTACCCCAGGAGTTAAGCGTACCGCCTGAAACATCGCTGCCGGTCTGTTTGTCGACAGGTTTGGCTTCCCCGGTGAGGGTCGATTCATCGATCGCACTCTCGCCGGATTCGACTTTGCCGTCCGCCGGCACCAGTTCTCCTGGGAGGATGACAACACGGTCTCCAGGCCGGAGGCCAGCGACCGGAACCTCGATTTCATTGCCTTCGGCGGTGATTTGCCGGGCTTTCTTCGGCGCCCGATCAAGCAACGCGTCGATGGCGCCGCGGGTCCGGTCCATGGCGTAATGTTCGATCGCTCCGGCGGTCGAAAAGAGGAACAACAGCAGCACGCCTTCCAGCGGCTGACCGACAATCCAAGCACCGAGCGCCGCCAAAAGCATGAGCGTGTGGACGTCGACACGGCGATGCCAACGGAGCGCATGCCAACCTTCTTCCGCGGCTTCCCAGCCGCCGGCCAGACTCGCGCCGCCCGCCAGGAGATAGCTTATCCAGGGTGCTGCACCGAAGGAACGTGCAAGGAGCGCCGCGATGCCTCCGAGCCCGCAAACAAAGGCTAAAGTCGCAAGTCCGCGCCATTCGCCCGCGTGATCTTCCTCGGGGTGATGGTGTGCGGACATGACCGGAAGTTATTTAAGTTATCACTTGTCGTCAACCGTCAGCGTGACGTCTGCATCGCGTAGTGAAATCATATTTACGCGCGCAGATCTCAGGTGGATTTTTTCTGCGCGTGATGCGTCGTCTGGCGGTATGTAAATTTCCGCTTGCGCAAGCGCGGATTATGATTATCAATCTTACTAAGAGTTAACCGAAACGTGACGAACCGAACCGAAACCCCGAGCGAAAGTCTCATCACCGTGTCCCTTCCCCCGAAGTTGCACTCTGAAGCGATCGCCTTTCAGCATCGGTCCGGTTTCACCACGCTCAGCGAAGTCATCCGGCACGCGCTGGATTGTTTCGATGACTCTCGCCCGGCGATCGAGCCTTCTCGTTCTCGCCAAGTTTCTTTCCGCGTACCGTCGGAGCTCCGCACTCGTATTACCCGCCAAGCAAAGCATGCGCGGGTCAGTGTAGGGCGAATCGTCAGGGTGGCGCTGCAGGCGCTGCCCTCTAACCCAACAACGATCCAAACTAAGGAAAAAACTATGGCAAAAAAGAAGGCTGCTGCTAAAAAGAGCGCCAAAAAAGCCACCAAAGCTAAGATGAAGTAATTCTTCCTAGTCTTTTCCGTCATTCGTGACGGATGGCGCCGGCACTCCCGGTTAAATCAAGGACCCCCGCAAGGGGGTCCTTTTCTTTTCTCCACCTTCTTTAATCGTATAGGCTTGAAACCATCCCCCCGAACACGGTTTGTTATCACCCTTTGACCCATGAGTTCCCCAATCCCCGCCGGCGCCAGCCGAATCACCATCGCAAATGGTAAACTGAATGTCCCAAGTCAGCCGATTGTCCCCTTCATCGAGGGCGACGGAACGGGTCCGGATATCTGGCGTGCTTCCGTCCGGGTCTTCGACGCTGCGGTGGCCAAGGCTTACGCGGGTAAGCGCCAGATTCATTGGCACGAAGTACTTGCCGGCGAAAAGGCGTTCAAGCAGACGGGAAACTGGCTGCCCGAAGAGACTCTGACTGCTTTCCGTGATTACTTGGTCGGGATCAAGGGGCCGCTCACCACTCCGACCGGCGGCGGTATTCGTTCTCTTAATGTGGCGCTCCGCCAGCAACTCGACCTCTACGTTTGCCTGCGTCCCGTGCAGTGGTTCACTGGCGTCCCTTCGCCTGTCAAGAATCCATCGAAAGTCGATATGGTGATCTTCCGCGAAAACACCGAAGACATCTACGCTGGCATCGATTTCGAAGCCGGATCCGAAATCGCCCTAAAGACGCTGGATTTCATCAAGACAAACTTCCCCAAGGAGTTTAAGAAAATCCGCTTCGGCGACGAGCAGCCCGCCACGGTAGGCTTGGGCATCAAGCCCGTCAGCCGTCCGGGCTCCGAGCGCCTGATCCGTTCCGCGATCCAGTATGCCATCGAGTTCAAGCGCAAGTCGCTGACGCTCGTGCATAAAGGCAATATCATGAAGTACACCGAAGGCGCCTTTATGAAGTGGGGTTATGATTTGGCGAAGAGCGAGTTTGGCGCCGTCGAAATCGATGGCGGACCTTGGTGCAAGATTCCCGAAGGCAAGCCTGGCGCAGGCCTGATTATCAAGGACGCGATCGCGGACATCACCTTGCAGCAAATTCTCACACGTCCGACCGACTTCGACGTCATCGCCACCCTTAATCTCAATGGTGATTATCTCTCGGATGCCTTGGCGGCACAGGTCGGCGGCATCGGGATCGCCCCGGGCGGAAATATCAATTATCTGACGGGCCACGCCATTTTTGAAGCGACCCACGGCACGGCTCCCAAGTATGCGAACAAGGATGTCGTCAATCCGGGTTCCGTCGTCCTTTCGGGCGAAATGATGCTTCGTTATATGGGATGGGTGGAAGCAGCTGACTTGGTCTTGAAGGGTCTGAATGGCGCCATCGGTGGTGGCCGCGTGACTTACGATTTCGCCCGACAGATGCAGGGTGCGACGGAGATCAAGTGTTCCGAGTTCGGCGACGCAATCATCGCCGCGATGTAGTGCCTCGGCTCCGCTTGGAGCCCTTCATTTTGCTGATGGCTGGCCTCTCCTTGGGGCTTGCCATCAGCTTTTTTTTGGGCAAAACGATGTGTCTCATATCTCAACCATGAAGCACACCCTCACCGCCCTCGCTCTCGCTTCTTTTAGCGTCAGCTTCGCTCAGTCCCCCGCGCCTGCTCCTGTAGCCGTCGCTTCCCACGATCTCTCCCTCCGGGGCAGTTTCGCCTGGGATAGCAAAAACGTTTACCGCGGCATGGAACGCTCCTCCGAGGAAGGCCTTGTCCAGTCGGCGCTGACCCTCGAGTATAACGTCCCAGGTTTCTCCGGCGTTTCTGTTTACGGCAATTTCTATAATGCCGACACCTTCGAGCGCACCTACACCTTCGGTGCCAAGACCGACTCCTCTTTCGGTTCCGTCGACGTGGGTATCCAGCGCTCGACCGCTGCCCTCGCTCATACGATTACGAATGCTGCGGATGGCTATTCACAACTGTCCTCGGATCGCGAAATCTACGCTGGTCTCACGCTCTCGAACGCTAACTTCAAGCCTTCCGCTTACCTCTACTACAGCCTCGACCAGAAGCAGTATGTGCTCGAGTTCGCTGGCTCGAAGACCTTCGCGGGTGCTAATGTCGGTCTGGCTGGTTTTGATATCGAAACCAAGGCTTATGCGGGCTTCTTGAACGCCACCAAGGCTGATAAGGTTGCTGGTGAAAAGAACTCCTACCTTTACCTCGGCGCCTCGGCCGATGTGACCCGTGCTGTCGGCCAGGGTGCCAAGCTTGGCGCCGGCATCAGCTACGCCTATAATACCGACGGACAGCCTAAGACCGGCGGTTCCTCGGTCTGGTACCGCGTTTTCGCGACCTTTAAGTTCTAAGCCCGCCTCACAAAGGAGGGTCAGCCGGGAGGCGCAGTTTAGGCTGCGCCTCCCTTGTTTTTGGTCTATTTCACCCCTTGGGGGCACAAGCTGCATTCGGGTGTTGACGGAGGGGGTCGCTTTCTCATGTTCCCGCTTTCCCTCTTTATGAAGACCACGCTAGCCAAGAACGTGCAGCTCAAGGACAAGACCTGGTACGTCGTCGACGCCAAGGATCAAATCCTCGGCCGCCTCGCTGTCAAAATCAGCAATATCCTCCGCGGCCGCCACAAGCCCACTTACACCCCCCACGTGGACACGGGTGACTACGTCATTGTCATCAATGCCGACAAAGTCCGTCTTTCGGGCTCTAAGGAAGAAGACAAGACCTACATGTTCTACACCGGTTGGGTGGGTACGGCTTACCGTACTAGCGTCGGTGCAATGCGCGCCAAACGTCCTGAGTTTATCGTGACCCATGCCGTCAAAGGTATGCTCCCTAAGAACCGTCTCGCTAACGAGATGCTCCTTAAGCTCCGCGTTTACGCCGGCGACAAGCATGACCACGCCGCGTCCAACCCGATCCCTTTCAAGGGTTAATCGATAAGCCTAATTTGCAATGAGCGCCAAGTCCCCAGCCATCACCGCCGTCGGCCGTCGTAAGACCGCCTCGGCCCGTATCCGCCTTTCCCGCGGTACTGGTTCTATTTCCATCAACGGCAAGCCTGCCGAGGAGTACCTCTACACCGAAGCCCTCGTCAAGGCGGCTACGGCTCCGATCCGTATCGCTGGCCTCGAAGGTCAGCTGGATATCTCCGTCAACGTCATCGGTGGCGGCCCTAACGGTCAAGCGGGTGCGATTTCGCATGGCTTGGCTCGGGCGATCCAGAAAATGGATGCCACCCTCCGCGCTCCTTTGAAGAAAGAAGGCCTCCTTACCCGCGATGGTCGTATGCGCGAACGTAAGAAGCCCGGCCGTCCAGGCGCCCGTAAGCGTTTCCAGTTCTCCAAGCGGTAAACCGCCTCGAGACAGGAACCGATCAAGGCCCCGGACATCCGGGGCCTTTTTGTTGCCTAGTTTTCTGTGTCCAATCACTCATTCGTCATCTAATAATTCCATACTCAAGCTATGTCCCACAACCTGACCAAGGTCGGCATCGTCGGCGCTTCGGGCTACACCGGGGAAGAACTCGTCCGCGTGCTCGCCCGGCACCCCCAAGTCCAATTGGCCGCGGTTTGCTCGCGCACGCTGGCAGGTAAGCTCGTCGCGGACGAACTGCCGCGGCTGCGGGGAATCGTGAGTCCGACGCTGGTCTTCAGCGCTTCCTCGCCGGAAGAGTGCGCAAAGTCCGATGTGGCTGTCTGGTTTTTGGCCCTCCC
>CAILOT010000057.1:0-28312 GCA_903835965.1 uncultured Opitutia bacterium | reverse complement strand
CCTGTAAGTTTTTCTGATTAACCGAGGCGATTTCTAAGGAAAGTCTGACACCCGGAAGATTCAGCTCAGCGCGGCCGAAACCGGTCATCGATGACGCTCCCATAATCAGAGCTTTATCTCCGTACCCAAGGCACGCGCGGCGCTCCATACGTCTTTGTCGCCACGGCCAGAAAGATTGATCATCACGATACCTTCCTTGGGACCCGCGGCCGCAACCTTGCAACCATGAGCCACGGCATGACTTGATTCCAAAGCAGGAATGATGCCTTCCATGCGCGATAGAAGTTGGAAAGCCTCCAAGCATTCGTCGTCGGTCGCATAAGCAAAATCAACCCGCCCACGTTCGCGATAATAAGCGTGTTCGGGTCCGACAGCAGCATAATCCAAACCAGCGGAAACCGAGTGCGTCCCCTCGATCTGGCCTTCGGTGTCCATGAGGATATTAGTCATGCAACCCTGCAGCACACCCAGACGCCCGCCGGCGAAACGCGCCGCATGCTCACCCTTCAGGATGCCACGGCCGCCCGCTTCGACGCCGATTAGCTTAACCGACGGCTCGTCAAGGTATTCAAAGAAAGAGCCGATGGCGTTGGAGCCTCCGCCAACACAGGCCACGACGCTGTCCGGCAATCGGCCTTCGGCCCGGAGCATCTGCTGCTTGGATTCGATCGAGATGATGCGGTGAAAATCACGGACCATCATCGGGTAGGGATGCGAACCGTAGGCGGTGCCTAAAATATAATGCGTATCACGGACATTCGTCACCCAATCGCGCATGGCTTCGTTCACGGCCTCCTTGAGCGTACGTTGACCTGCTTCGACGCCACGGACCTCGGCGCCCATCAGGCGCATGCGGTAGACATTGAGCGCCTGACGCTCCATGTCCGTCGCCCCCATATAAATGACGCACTTCAGTCCGAATCGGGCGCACACGGCGGCCGTCGCCGTGCCATGCTGGCCGGCTCCGGTTTCGGCGATGATGCGTTTCTTTCCCATCCGGCGGGCTAGCAGCGCCTGTCCGATGACGTTATTAATCTTATGAGCCCCGGTATGAAGCATATCTTCCCGCTTCAGGTAGATCTTCGACCCACCGATGTGGTGCGTCAGGGATTCCGCATAATACAATCCCGTGGGCCGACCGGCGTAATCCCGCAGCATCTCGGCGTAGTCGTTTTGGAAAACCGGATCGCGTCGAGCCTCCTCATAAGCCTTCGTCAGATCGAGCAAAGGCGTCATCAATGTCTCAGGGACATACATACCGCCGAATTGCCCAAAGCGCCCATGGACGTCAGGAACCTGAAAGCGTGGCTCGGTGGTCGGAATAAGGCTGGAGGCCGACATAGGAATACCCAGATAAAGCGAGAAGCCAACCCAAGGGCAAGCGACAAGGGAACTTCCGCAGAGGCTTGCGGAAAGGCAAGGGTTCCGACAATCCTGAGGCATGCGCCCATTTGCCTGTGCCCTGCTCCTCCTCACGGCTTTCACCGCTCTTGCGGCCGGACAGACCGAAACACCTGCCGAGACTCAGGCCAGCTTCACCTACACACGCGCTTTGATCACCGGCACCGTCGAAGGTGTGACCGAATTCCTGCCGGTCAGTTCGACCGGACACATGATCATCAGCGACCGGCTGATGAATGTGCCCCATAATAAAAATATAATGGTGAGCGATGTCGGCGACCGCAAAGGCCGTGCGATCTCGCAGGACCGTGTCGCAGACGACTACATCGTGATCATCCAGGTGGGTGCAATCGCTGCCGTGCTGGTCATCTTTTTCGGGCGCGTTCGAAGCGTCATCGTAGGACTCTTGCGCGGAGAACGCGCGGCCCTACAGTTGACTTTGGCGCTGCTCATCGCGTTTTTTCCCTCCGCCTTACTCGGCCTCTTCTTCAAAGAAGCCATCGGCTCCTATTTATTCTCGATAGAAGTCGTCGCCGGCGCCTTGATGATTGGAGGAATCGTCATTCTGGGCGCTGAACAACTCTTGCCGAAGGTCAACTTCAGCGAAAACGAAGTCGCCGAAATCAACCCTCGACAGGCGATGACCATCGGCCTCTGCCAATGTTTCGCTCTGATTCCTGGCACCAGCCGCTCGCTATCAACCATCCTAGGAGGCCGCTTGGCTGGACTCTCGAACGCGGCGGCCACCGAATTCTCTTTCCTCGTAGGACTCATCACCCTCACCGCCGCATCCTTCTACAAAATGTGGTCACTCGGACCTGCCTTAGGGAAAGTCTATCCTGCCGGACCGGCGAGCCTCGGCCTCATCGTCGCGGCCGTGACCGCCTTCATCGCCGTGAAATGGATGGTCGGTTTCGTTTCACGTCGTGGCATGGGGCCGTTTGCGTGGTATCGCATCGTGCTCGGCGGCGCCATTCTGCTCGCTCTGGCTTTAGGCTATAAGCTCTAAACAAAACATGCCCCTAAGCGCATAAGCGCCAGGGGCATGAAAACGGCTAGGTGTTAAATCAGACGCCTAAACCAAACCCTTCGCGATATTGGCGACGAACATAGGCGTTCGCGGCCTTATCATTGGTGACCTCCATCTTTTCACCGTCCCAGAGAAGCTTACGATCCGAATAACGAATTGCGAGATTACCCATGAGCACCATCTCGGACAAGGGACCTGAGTAGTCGAAGTTCGACGAAGCGGCTACGCCGCCTTTACAAGCTCGGATCCAATCCTTCTCATGCCCGGTACTCCCACCTGGAATTCGAGCGACGGTCTTCCCGAGTTTCTTAGCTTCTTGCCGCAAATCAGCGTTTAAGATTCGAGGTTTTTCGCCGTAACAACCGCAAACGATTTTCGCCTTATCGCCGATAAACAAACATCCACCGTTACGGTCGCCAAAGGAATCTTCTTCTTCTAGTTCATCCGGCCGCGAAGGCATCAGACCGCCATCCCACCACGTAAGCTCAACGGGGGCCAACCCCTCGCGGGCGGGGAACTTGAAACGCGCGATCGAGGACCGTGGATAACATTCGTTCTTGCTCTTGGTTTCTTGACCAAAGCTCTCGTATACGGTCGAGACATTGCCTTCGACGCTCGTCGGATAGCGCAACTTCAAAGCCATAAAAATCGGGTCGATGATATGGCAACCCATGTCGCCCAGCGATCCCGTACCGAAGTCACACCAGGCGCGCCATTTGCCCGGATGATAGACGCTATTGAAAGGGCGGGACGGGGCGGGACCGATCCACTTATTCCAATCCATGCCTTCCGGAGGCGATTGCACATCCTTCGGACGTTCCATTTCGGAACTCTGCGGCCAGATCGGGCGATTTGTCCAAGCATGCACTTCCCGAACCTGTCCAATCAACCCGGCGGCGATCCATTCGGTGATTTGACGAATTCCTTCACCGGAGTGCCCCTGGTTGCCCATCTGTGAAACGACCTTATACTTGCGAGCAGCTTCGGTGAGCGTGCGGGCTTCAAAAACGGAATGAGCGATTGGCTTTTGGACGTAAACGTGCTTCCCCGCCCGCATGCATTCCATGGCGATATAAGCGTGGGAGTGATCTGGCGTAGCGATAATGACCGCATCGATGTCCTTTTGCTTCTCCAGCATCTCGCGGAAGTCGGTAAAGAGCGCGGCTTGGGGCTGCGTCTTGATCGTGCTGGCGCAGCGCTTCGAATTCAGGTCCAGGTCACACAGGGCGACGATATTTTCGTCGGCCGAGTTGCGCACATTGCTTCCTCCGACGCCCCCGAAGCCGATGGCGGCGATGTTCAGTTTCTCGCTCGGGGAGACCGTCCGAGCCGAAGAATTAAGCCAAGGCCGAGCGACGGCAAAAGCTGCCGAAGCCAAGCCGGCTGATTTGAGGAAATCGCGACGATTAAGCGGGGGTATCATGGGGTTGGGTTGAGCGTTTTTTAATCACCCGTTTTGATTGAGCAAGAGACAACGCTCCACTGGGACGCCGAACCCCGGGCGTACTCCAAGCCTATCTCACTGGTTCTATGAATCTTATGACGGAAGATAGGCGACGGCTGACCTCACTTTACTTTTGACTCCCCTGCCAATCCGAGGTTCATCAAGGAAACCCAAACGACACTGATGTTTAAGCGCTTCCCCGGGCTATTCACCCAAGCCATTGGTATCGACCTTGGTACCGCCAATACGCTCGTCTTCTTAAAAGACCGTGGCGTCGTTCTTCGCGAACCTAGCGTCGTCGCCATCCGTACCAGTACCCGCAAACCTATCGCGGTCGGCAACGAGGCCAAAATGATGCTTGGACGTACGCCGGGAGACATCCAAGCCCTTCGCCCGATGAAAGACGGCGTCATCGCCGACTTCGAAATCAGCGAGCACATGCTCCGCTACTTCATCGGCAAAGTAGCCCGCAAATCCCTTTTCACTAACTTGACCGTCGTCGTAGCCGTTCCTTATGGCATCACCGCCGTCGAACGTCGTGCCGTCATGGATTCCGCTTATCGCGCCGGTGCTGATGACGTGATCACGATTCCTGAGCCCGTTGCCTCTGCGATCGGCGTCGGCTTGCCGGTCGAAGAGCCTACTGGCTCGATGATCGTCGACATCGGCGGCGGCACAACCGAAGTCGCCGTACTCTCCCTTGGCGGCATCGTTCACGCTCGCTCCATCCGGGTCGGCGGCGACGAATTTGACACCTCGATCATCAAGTATATCAAAAATTCCTATAACCTGATTATCGGCGAACGCACTGCGGAAGAAATCAAGATTAAGATTGGTTCGGCCTACGCCCTGGAACAAGAGCTCACCTATGAAGTTCGTGGCCGAGATTCCGTCACCGGCCTTCCCCGTTCTCTTCACCTCACCTCGCAAGAAATCCGCGAGGCCATGATGGATAACATCAACCAGATCATCGAAGCCGTCAAAGGCTCCCTGGAACGCATCCCCCCTGAATTATCGGGTGATATCTACCTTAGCGGCATCGTCGTCGCTGGCGGTGGCGCCCTAATCCGAGGCATCGATCGCGCGATTTCCGAAGCAGCTGGCGTCCCCGTCATGGTCGCAGAAGACCCTCTTTGCGCCGTGGTCAATGGCACCGGAAAAATTCTCGCCAACTCCTCGCGCTGGAGCGGCCGAGACTAAGCACCGCGGGCTAACCCGCCATGGATAAAAACCGTCAAGGCGCGAAGGCATCTTACGTCGCATTTTTCGTATTTGTGGCGCTGTGGATCTTGGCGCCCAGCTTCGTCCGTATGGGCACCCGGGAAGCGTTCGTCGAATTCCAAGCTCCGGCCCTTCACCTCGTCGCCAAAGGACGAGACCTAGCGCGCTTCTGGGAACTTAAGAGCAAAAGCACCGAAGAGTTGGCGGCGGCGTCCAGGGATCTTGCGCGCATCAATGCCGCCCTCGAATTGAAAGTCCGTACGCTCGAAGATATTCGGCAGGAGAACATCCGCTTGCGCGAACTCACGCACTACACTGCTCCCACGGAGTTTCTGACCATCGTCGCCCGCGTCGCATCACGCGACAGTTCTTCTTGGTGGCATCGCATCATTCTTCGCAAAGGCCGCAGCGACGGCGTTCGCCCAGGCTGCCCCGTCGTTTTTTCCGACCGTGTGATTGGAAAAGTTTCCCTCGTCCATCTCAACACCTGCGAAGTCGACCTGGTAACCAGCCCCAACTTCCGTTGCACCGCCTACCTTGAGGGCGACGAACAAGGACGCATCGTCTTGGTCAGCGGCCTGCCCGCCAATTCACTCGGGACGGCTCGGGCTAAAATCGCCGTCATCCCCATGGACTACGTGGCCCCTGCAGGCCAAAGCCCCAAAGTAGTCACCACGGGTATGGGCGGCGTCTTCCCGGCCGGACTGACCATCGGCACCCTCGACTCCAATATTCGCACGACTCAAGAAGGTAACTTCAAAGAAGGCACTCTTCAGCCCTCGCGTAACCTCTTCTCACTGCAGGAAGTCTCCGTCCTTGTCCCGATCCATCCTGCGGCGGGAGAAATCTTGCTCGAAAAACGTTACGAGGATTTCCAATAGGTATGAGTTGGTCCTGGCTCATCATTCTGCTAGCGACCTACCCGTGGCTTTTCGCGGCCGACTTATTATCGGACGGGACGGCCCACTGGGGATTTAACGTCTTCATCTCGGGAGCGGCCATCGTTGTGCCGTGCAGCAGGCTCCGTCGCTGGCAAGCCGTCCTGTTTTCGGGCTGCGTAGGCTTTCTCTTCGAAGCCCGCAGACCCATCCCTAACGGCACTCTTGCCCTGGCCTTGATTGCCATCGCGATTTTCCTTACCAGCAACAAACCCTTGCTACGTTCTGCGCCGCGACTCCTGAGAGCTTCGCTCATCGTGAACCTCGCCGCCGCTTCCATCTGGTTCTGCGCGGCGGCCCTTCCCCTTGGCCAACTAAGCTTCAACCCTCTCGGTGATTTCCTCCCCCAACTTCTGGTTCAGCTGCTCACGTCGGCATGCGTGAGTCTTTTTTTATTCTGGCCACTCTCGCTCAGCCAGAACGCTGCGCTGGACTACATGAACGCGCCTCTGGCCAATGATACGCCATGAGAGACCTAAACCATCTTAAAGTGCTGCCTTCGACCCGCATCGAACGCCTCCGCTTAATCTTAGTTTTTTGGATTTTCGCCGGCGGTTTCATCTACGTCGCCGCCGGTCTTTTGGTTCGGCAATGGCTGCAATCCGGTGACCTCAAAGAACAGTCCGATTCCCAAAGCAGGCGTATCATCCTCAAACCGCCCGCCCGAGGTCTCATCCATGATCGCAACGGTTATGTTCTGGTGGATAACCGTGTCCGGTGGAGCGTCAAAGCCGACCTCTCCGAACTCCAGCCGGAATTCCAAGTTGAATACCGGAGGTTGCTGGCCGCCGAAAGGGCCCGCGAAACCGGCCATATCGACCGCGAAAAACTTCAGGATTCCGCGCGACTTAACATCTTACAGCGTTGGCTCGATAAAGTCTGGTTCGTCATCGATGCAACGAGTCGTAATATCAAGAAAAACAAACTCCCCGTTAAATCCAACCCGGTCGATTCCCCTTCCGAACGGCTGGTCAAAATCGATGACCTCAGGAAGCACCTGCGCGAACGTCGCGCCCTTCCCTTCACTTTGGTTTCCGATTTAGCCTTCCCCGGCGCTGACCAATCAGTCACCCCCGAGGAAGGCGTCAGAGCCGTTGCTCGCTTCGTCGAACAGTTTCCCGTCGACGGCCCGATACGTCTCGATTCGGACATCATCCGGACCTACCCGAACGGCACCTTGGCCGCCCACGTTCTCGGCTATGTGAAAGATACCGATGAACTTCCGCCCAATAGCCTGAATGATGAAAAGAATGAGCTCTTGCAGAAATTGCACTATACCGGGAAAAAAGGCGCTGCTGGCATCGAAGAATCTTACAACGAAGTCCTTTGCGGTCTAAGCGGATGGGAACTTTGGACCAAAACCTCCGCGGGTTATAACAAAGAACTGTTACGTAAATCCGACCCAACCCAAGGCTCCGCGGTCGTCTTATCTCTCGATGTCGAAATCCAGCGCGCTGCCGAGAAAGCCCTGTCGCAGATTAAAGATTCGCAAGGCAAGGTACTGCCAGCGGCGGCGGTCATGCTGGACGTGAACACCGGCGAGATCCTGGCGCTTGCGAGCCAACCGACGTTCAACCCCAACCGTCTGGCCGACCGTGTCACGAGGACTTATTTTGACGAGATCGAAACCTCGGGCGGCTGGCTCAATCGCGCCATTCAAGGACTCTACCCCCCCGGCTCGACCTTCAAGGTCATCACCGCCATCGCCGGAATGCGGAACAAGGTCATCGACTGGGACGACATCCTGGAATGTGGTCCGAGTTATCGCGTGGGTGGCCGCGATTTTCCCGAACATGACCCGGCCGGTTACGGTCAGGTCGATCTCGAAAAAATGTTGGCCGTATCCTGCAACGTCTGGAATTACCAGGTCGGACTGGGTGTCGGCATCGAACCCTTGGCGGCGGAAGCGCGGCGGTTCGGGCTCGACACGCCTTTGCTCCAGATGCCTCCGTCAGCTGATAACAAAAACGCGACCGAACTGCCTTTCCCCGCCAACCGTGGCCTCGTTGTTCCGAATGCCGCTTATAAACTAAGGATTGGAGCGGGTCCATGGACTGGGGGCGACACCGCGAACACCGCCATCGGCCAAGGCTTCCTCCTGACGACCCCTTTGCACATGGCATGCGTCGCCGCCTCTATCGCCCGCGGTGAGACCAGGACCACACCCACAATCATCCACGACCCAGGTCGAGATGGACGACACCAAGGTGCGGAATCCATCGGACTGAATAACTTGCAATTAGCCGCCCTGCGTTCCGGACTTAACCGTTGCGTCGAAGAAGGCACCGCCCGCATCGTCATGATCCCCGGACTGGCGTTCGCCGCGAAGACCGGCACTTCCGAATATTTCCAAAAAGGCCAGAAGGCCCATCTCGCCTGGATCATCGGTTACGCTTCGGCGGATAATCCCGCCGTCGCTTTCTGCGTCCTCGTCGAAGGCCAGCTCGATACCAGCACCTGGGGAGGGAAAACCGCCGGACCCGTCGCCCGCGATATGATGCTTGCTTGGGCCAAGAAGACCCCCGTCAGCGAAGTTAAGCCCGAACCCGAAGAGCCCGCGCGCTAAGGGCGGATTAAGATCGGCGTACCGACCGGAATGATTTCGAAGATATTCATAATATCAGCATCGGAAAGCAGGATACACCCATGACTGTTGGGCTGTCCGAGTTTCGCGACCTGATTCGTGCCATGGAGATAAACATAACGGGCTTTGGTATCTACCACCTGCCCCGCGGCATTGGTGCCGGCGTTGACCCCAGCCTCCATGCCCTCTAGCCAAAGGATGCGGCTGGTAATCAGATTGTCTTCAGGAGTCGGCCAATCCTGCCAGTGCACTCCGGTAGGCTTTCGTGCCTTAAAGACCATGCCAGCCGCCGCGCCTGAACCGATCTTTTCCGCCACCCGATGGAGTCCATAAGGCGTTTGCAGAGAATCCTGAATACAGCCCACCCCCGCACGGGCCGTACTGATAACAAAGGTACTCAAAGCCTCTTTGCTTAAAATCCATAGTTTTTGCTGGTCAATCGACACAACGATGCAATCTTCCGCAACAGGGAGACCCAGCCCTGCAAGGCGCTCGGACATCTCCCGCTTCAAAACAACAGCTAACTCAGAACATGGCATATCGTATCGGCATCGTGGGCGTGACAGGCGCGGTGGGTCAAGAACTGCTGGCATTAATGGCCAAGCGGAACTTCCCCGTCGCTGAGCTCCGTCCCCTAGCTTCGGCTCGCTCCGCGGGCTCCAAGGTAACCTACGGGGGCCGGGAATGGACCGTACAGGAAGCCAAGCCCGAAGCCTTTGATGGCCTTGATTTTGCTATTTTCAGCGCCGGAGGCTCCATCTCCCTCACCCTTGCCCCCGAAGCCGTAAAACGCGGGGTGATCGTCATCGATAATAGTTCAGCCTACCGGATGGACCCCACCGTCCCCCTGGTCATCCCTGAGATCAATCCGCAGGCCTTAGAAACGCATCAAGGTATCATCTCTAATCCCAACTGCTCGACCGCCATCGCCTTGATGGGGCTCTACCCCCTGCATCAAGCCTTCGGCCTCAAGCGTTTCTTCGCCTCTACTTATCAAGCTGTCTCCGGCACCGGAGCGGAGGCCATGCGCGAACTAGACACTCAAGCTCGGGCGTGGGCTCGCGGCGAAAGCTCCCCCGCCAAAGTCTATCCTCACACGATCAATTTCAACGTCATCCCCCAGGTCGATTCCTTCCTGGAAGACGGTTACACCAAGGAAGAAATGAAGATGCTCAACGAAGGTCGCAAGATCATGGACCTACCTGACCTCAAAGTGACGACAACTTGCGTGCGCGTTCCGGTCTTCCGTGCCCACTCCATCGCCATCAGCGCCGAGTTCGAACGTCCGGTCAATCTGGCCGTAGCTCGTCAGGCGATCAGCAGCTTCCCGGGCGCCGAATTATGCGATGATCCGGCCAACAAGAAATACCCAATGCCGCTCGATTATGCCGGTAAAGAAAAATGTGGCGTCGGTCGACTCCGCAAAGACACCCTTTTCGATAACGGACTGTCCCTGTGGGTAAGCGGTGACCAACTTTGGAAAGGCGCAGCCCTTAATGCCATCCAAATCGCGGAAGCCCTCCATGCCCGTGGTCGGCTCGCTCGCCGCTAAGCACGACGATGGCCCGGAGCAATGACCGCGCCCCGCGTCATGCGGACTTAAATAAGCCTCTCAAACTTTATGATGAGGGGGATATTCCGGCCCTGCTCTCCGAACATAAGAATCCGCTCATCCTGATCCTCGATGGCGTCCAAGATCCGCATAATCTCGGTGCCTGCATCCGAACTGCCGAGTGCGCTGGTTGCGCCTTCGTCATCATTACAAAGAAGAACTCGGCGCCGGTGACCGAAACCGTCCGCAAGGTGGCCGTGGGTGCCGCGGAAACGCTCCCAATCGTCCAAGCCAACAACCTGCGCAACGCCTTGGTTAAACTCAAAGACGCTGGCGTGTGGGTCGCTGGCACGAGCGATCACAAGGCCAGCCAATCGTTGTTCGACGCAAAACTCTCTGGCCCACTGGCCATCATCCTTGGCGCCGAAGGCGACGGCATCCGACACCTGACCGCTGAGACGTGCGATTTCTTACTGCGCATCCCTATGCTTGGTGCGGTACCCTGCCTCAATGTCTCCGTATCCGCAGGCGTTTGCCTCTTCGAGGCCTTACGCCAAAGAGGTCAGCGTTAAAGGGTCAGAAATTACTTTACCAACGGTCATTTGATGGCTTGTATCGGCTTGGTTCGTAAAGGCTGGATAGCTCAATGGTAGAGCAGTTGACTTTTAATCAATTGGTTCCGGGTTCGAGTCCCGGTCCAGCCACCACGAACCAAACCCACCCCGCCCATCGGCCCTGTCGATTTAGCTGCATTTGCTCTTGAACTCCTGCCAGCGAATTGCACTCATTCACATCCCGCTGTCTGGCCGGATAGCTCAATGGTAGAGCAGTTGACTCTTAATCAATTGGTTCGGGGTTCAAGTCCCCGTCCGGCCACCAGCGGGAAACCTTTCAAAGGCTTCTCCGCTTGGCTTGGAGTCGGCGATATCGGTCGGCCATATAGGCCGCATGACAAGCGCGGCAGTAGCTGTGATGCGTGCCCGAGGCCGTCAGCCAATGGAACATCTGCAAGGGCAAATCCTGCCCGCATTGGGCACACTCTTTCTTATTCACGCGGCGCTTAACCAAGCGCTCCTTGGAACGAAGTTGGACCGTAGTCCCCAAACAGGGCTTACAGAAGGGGTGCAACGCGGCCACGCCGTGCAACCGATGAAAGGATTCCAAAGGTTTGGCTTTGTGGCAGAGTCGACAGGTTTTCTTGGGTGGTGTGCTCATGGCGAGACAAGCAAAAGCCAGCCCCGCCGCCCTGCAACCTGAACGGCCTGAGGTCTATTACCCAGAAATAATAACCGTATTAAAGTTATTCGACCGTCACCGACTTCGCCAGGTTACGCGGCTGATCGATGGCGCAACCACGCAAGCGGGCCACATGGTAGGCTAGCAATTGCAAGGCGACGGCCGCGGGAATGGTCGCCACGAGCGGATCGCAATCAGGGATACGGATCACATGGTCGGCGACGGCCGCAGCGGAGCCAGTCTGCGACACGAGGGCGATGACCTGGGCGCCGCGGGCACGACATTCTTCTGCGTTACTCAGAACCTTATCCACGACGGGGGACTGATTCGCGATGACCACGACCGGCGTTCCCGGCGTAAGCAGGGCGATCGGGCCATGCTTCAGTTCGGCCGCATGGTAACCTTCCGCATGGATGTAAGATATTTCCTTCAATTTCAGAGCGCCCTCCAAGGCCACCGGATGCATCGGCCCGCGACCTAAGAAGAACGCATGCTCGTGGGGGGCGATGACGGCTGCCACCTGGGCGATGGCATCATTCTGCGCCAACACCGCCTCGATGAGCTCAGGCAAGCTTTGGATTTGACGGGCGATAGCCAAACCGCGCTCGGCGGAAAGGTGGCGGCTCCGTCCGAGCTTCAAAGCCATCAGTAATAATACCGCGACTTGGCCGGTAAAAGCCTTGGTTGACGCCACGGAAATCTCGGGGCCCGCATGCAAGTAGACGCCGCGCCCGGTTTCGCGCGCGATCGTGGAACCCACCACGTTCACCAACCCCATCACCATCGTGCCCTTCTCTTTCGCCTCCCGGACGGCGGCTAAGGTATCAGCCGTCTCACCCGACTGCGAAATGGCAATCACGAGGTCGTGAGCGTCGACGATAGGATTACGATAACGGAATTCGGCCGCTTGCTGAACTTCGGAGGATATCGTGGCTAATTCCTCGAAGGCAAACTCGCCGACCATGCCAGCGTGAAGGGAAGTGCCGCAACCGACCATGACAATCCGACGGATCTCGGCCAACTCGCGCGGCGAGGTACCCATCCCGGATAAGACCGCCGTCCCTTGCAGGGCATCGATACGACCCCGGAGGGCGTTACGCACTGACTCCGGTTGCTCATGGATTTCCTTAAGCATGAAATGCTCAAAGCCTCCCTTTTCGACCGCCCCCGCTTCAAGTTCAAGGTCGGCGACGTCGCGCTCAATCGGCGCATGGTCGATATCCGTGATGTGGACCGAATCCGCTTTCAGCAATGCGATGTCGCCGTCGTTCAAGTAAATCACGCGGCGCGTATGGGCCACTAAGGCCGACGCATCGGAGGCGACCAAGCATTCACCTTCACCGACGCCGATGACCAACGGGCTGCCCTTTCGGGCGGCGACGATGGTGCCCGGCTCATCCGCGGCCATGACCGCGATGCCATAGGCGCCTTCGACCTGACGGAGCGCGCGTGTGACGGCCTGACGTAAGTCGCCCTTATAAAATTCACCGATCAGCCGGGAGAGCGCTTCGGTATCGGTCTCCGAGACGAAAACGTGCCCCTTGGCTTCAAGCCTCTGCCGGATATTCCGATAATTTTCGATGATGCCATTATGCACCAAGCAAATCCGTTGCGAGGCATCCCGGTGTGGGTGCGCATTAGCTTCCGTCGGCGCCCCGTGCGTGGCCCATCGCGTATGCGCGATGCCAACCGTGCATCGACCTTGAAGCTCCTCGCTCCAGGTGAGGTCGATTTTTTCGCTCAATTTCACCACTTTGCCGACAGCCTTCGCGACCACGAGTTCACTACCTTCCTGAAGCGCCATACCCGCAGAGTCGTAACCGCGGTATTCCAGACGGCGTAAACCGCCTAAAAGAACTGGAGTCGCGGACGCGCGACCGACATATCCGATGATGCCACACATAAGTAGTTTAGGAAAGTAGGTCGCGATCGACGATTGCTCCTGGTAAAGTGGTGAGGCTCGGCCAGATCTTACGGCCGGGGTAGATGGAGGTATTGATTCCAGTATGCACTTTATCACCGATGATGGTCCCGAATTTACGTCGGCCGGTTTCGACCAGGGTTCCGGCGACCATACTGCGATGAGCTTTACCATCGTGACGAAGATTGGAAGAAATGGTTCCGGCTCCCAGATTCACGCCTTGGCCTAAAATTGAATCACCGATATAGGCCAGGTGACCCACGTTCGTTTGGTTAAGCAAAATAGAATTCTTAATCTCAACAGCCTGCCCGATGTGGCAACCATCGCCGATCGAAGTGGAGCCTCGGATATAACAATGTGGACCGATCTTACAGTTGTCGCCGATGACGACGTCGCCCTCGATGACCACCCCGGGCAAAAGTCGCGTGCCCTTGCCAAGCTGCAAGCGGCCCTTGACATAAAGCACCCCCGTCCGGACCAACCAAGGATGAAACTCCAGCGGAAGGCTGAACTTAACCTTGGCCGCCAAGGCCGCCTCGTTCGCCCGAAGCAGGTCCCAACTGTAGGAAATTGAAAATGACTTCGCAGCGACCTGCGTAAAAGTACCAGCCTGGGCTTTTCGGACCAAGACCTTACCGTCGGCCTGCGTCAGGATACCCGCTGAGCCATCGGCAAGGAAAGCGAGCACCTCATTGCTGTCTAACCAAGCATCGACCTGAACTTCTAATGTAGCTTTTTCGCCGGTCGAAGGATCAACGCCGGCCTGCAAAAGGGCCGCCGTCTGATGCTGCCTTAAAGGGATGTTCGCCAGCGGGAAATCCGCCAAAGAACGCGTCAACGTCAAGGGATGACAACCGGCGGAGTCAGCGGACCCAACAAAGATAAACGTCGGTCTCATGCGAGGTCAGCGAAATCAGCCATGACGGCATCAGCGAAAAGCTTAGACCAGCGATCGACCTCTCCTTGCTCCCGATGCTCGACGAGGATGCGCAGTTTGTTCTCCGTCCCGGAATAGCGGATCAGGTGCCGGCCGGTCTGGCCAAAAGCAGCGTCGGCTTTTGCCAGCGTTTCCTGCAAGCGTGACAGCTTCTCCAAGGCGACCTTGGCTTTGACTTTCATGTTTACGAGCGACTGCGGGTATTCGCGCATGCCTTGGGCGAGGTCAGCCAAGGTCGCTCCTTTGTTCCTCATAATACGCAGCACCTGCAAGGCGCTCAAAATTCCGTCCCCAGTCGTCGCATAATCCGCAAAGATGAGGTGACCGGAATTCTCGCCGCCAAAAGAAAGCCCGTCCTTCCGCAGCGCCTCAATCACATAGCGATCGCTGACCGGCGTAGTCACCACGCCAATGCCAGCATGACGCATGGCCTCATGCAATCCGAGATTCGACATCACCGTGCAGACCATCTTGTCGCCTCGAAGGCGGCCTTCCTGGTGCAACGCCAAGGCGCAAAGAGCTAGAATGCGATCCCCCGAGACCGCGGCGCCAGAGGCGTCGGAAAAGATTACCCGATCCGCATCCCCGTCCAGGGAAATCCCCACATCGGCCCCGTGCTCCCGCACCAGCAAACCCGCAGCTTCGGGATGCAAAGCACCGCAACCGGCATTGATATTTGTGCCGTCTGGATCGACGCCCATCTTCACGACCTTCGCACCCAACTCCTTAAAGATAAGGGGTGCCAGAAGATAGCCTGCCCCATGTCCGCAATCGACGATGACCTTCATTCCCGCCAAGGAGGCCGGCCCTAAACTCTGCTTCGCGTATTCGATATAACGGCCACGAGCATCATCGATGCGATAAGCTTTGCCAATCTTGTCTCCGGTCACACCGGAGGACTTGATATCTGATAAAATATCTTTTTCGACCAAGGCTTCGAGCTGATCGGACAACTTATAGCCGTCAGGTCCGAAAATCTTGAGCCCGTTATCCTCGTAAGGATTATGCGAAGCGGTTAACATGATGCCGGCACCGCAACCCATGGACTTGGTCAAATGAGCGACTGCTGGAGTCGGCATCGGACCGACCAAGAAGACGTCCATCCCGCTACCTACCAAGCCGCTCGTTAATGCCGTTTCTAACATATAACCTGAGATCCGGGTGTCTTTGCCGATGATAACACGGTTATGATTCGCCCCGCTCGACTTGAGCACCCTGGAAATAGCTTGGCCCGTCCGTAGCGCGATTTCGGGCGTTATCGGGTATTCGTTTGCTTTACCACGGATGCCATCCGTTCCGAAGAGTTTGGTCACCATGCTCTTATTCCTTATTTATCAGCTATTTTTGCAAGTTTAAATGAGCGAAATCACTCTTTTATGAATGATATGACTGAGTTAGTCATAAAAACCTGAATCACCAAAGAAAGTGGGCAATATGTGAATAACCAGCCAGCGATTTAAGACTGAAAATCTTCAAGCAAGCAATTGCACGGTTTGGCAAAAGCACGAACAACCCAAGGTAAACCTAAAAGCCGACGAGGAAGGAAAATGGAAACCAGCAAAAATCCTCTACAGGAACAACAGGGTGGGCTTATGTGTCGTACCCTCACGATGTCATCGCCCCGCAACATCGTCGTCCTTGTCTGCCTCTTAGGCATCACAAGCTACGGCGCCGATGAATCCGTGGATTTCAACCGGGAGGTCCGTCCCATCCTCTCGGACCGTTGTTATGGCTGCCATGGTCCGGACGCGAACAAGGGCCGAAAGGCCGGACTTCGTCTCGATGAAAGCGAGGGTGCCACGAAGAAACTCAAGAGCGGTGAAATCGCGGTCGTCCCAGGCGATATCGAAAAAAGCGCAATGATACCCCGCATCTTTTCGACCGATTCCGAGGAAATCATGCCACCGCCGGAGTTGCACCGTCCGCTTTCGGCCAAGGAAAAAGACATCTTGAAACGTTGGGTCAAGCAGGGCGCTAAATACGATCCCCATTGGGCGTTTGTGAGTCCGGTCGCTCATGCCGCACCAGCCGTGGCAGATCCGTCCTGGCCGAAGGATCCGCTCGACGCCTTCATCGCTGACCAAGCCGCGAAAGCAGGACTGAAGCTATCCCCTCCGGCCGATCGTACCACTTTGCTTCGTCGCGCATCGTTCGCGCTGACCGGACTGCCACCGACCAACGGCGAGGTCGACGCCTTCCTCGCTGATAAGTCTGCTGACGCTTATGAAAAACGCGTCGATGCCCTGCTAGCTTCTACTCGTTACGGCGAACATCTGGCCGTGAACTGGCTCGACCTTTCACGCTACGCCGACACCTGGGGCTACACCGGAGACAAAGGCATGTTCGCTTGGCCTTGGCGCGATTGGGTACTGAAAGCGTTTAATGATAATAAGCCTTATGACCAATTCCTAACCGAACAGCTCGCCGGCGACCTACTTCCCGAGCCAACGCAGGAACAACGCGTGGCGACGGCCTATAATAGGCTCCATCGTATGACTTTCGAAGGAGGCTCCATCGCCGAAGAGTTTCGCCAAGACGGCATCAACGACCGGGTGATGACCGCCGGTTACGGCTTCATGGGATTGACGCTCGAGTGCTCACGTTGCCACGACCACAAATACGACCCGATCTCGCAGAAAGACTATTACTCGATGGCAGCGATGTTCGGCGACCAGAACGAAAACGGGCTGCTTTCGTACCACGGCGAAGTACCGCCACCGTTCGTCCGTCTCTTCAAATCCGATGCCGATCGAGACAAGGAGAAAAACTTGCGTGCGCTCGTGACCGCTGCCGAGAAAAACTTGGCCAACTGTTCGATCGCCGATTCGGATCAGGGCGAAATCCAAGTGCCGCCGCCGACGGATTATTTCCCTTTAGACGTGCTGACAAAAACGGGGACGGATAATGCCATCGCGACCGGTAAGCCTGCCAAGTTCGAAAGGCGGAGCGCCCCCGAAGAGTTACAACTGGGTCCAGGCATCAAAGGCCAAGCGGTGAAATTCAACGGTGACGCGGGCTTCATCCTGCCTGACTTCAAACAGGTTGGCCGTTTCAATCCGCTCACATTTTCGGCTTACGTCCGACTCGCCGAAAAAAACACCCGTGCCACCCTGTTCCATTCAACAGGCTTCTACACGGGTGACGGCGATGCGTCGGGCATCGAATTACTGATCGATCAAGGGAAGTTACGCTGGAGCATGATCCACCTGTGGCCGAATAGCGCCGCCTCGATCAAAATGACCGCGGAACTTCCGCTGGATAAATGGCTGCAAGTGACCGCGACTTACGATGGCTCCTCTAAGGCAGCTGGGCTTCACCTTTACATCGACGGACGCGAGATACCTACCGAAGTCGTCCGTGATACGCTTAACGCCAAGCCACGCGATAACGCCTTAGAAATAGGCTCACGTTCACGTGATGCGGGTTTCAGGAACGGCATGATGGATGAGATTAAACTTTGGCGTCAGTCCCTGACCGCCGCTGAGGTCGCCAAACTTTTCGGAACACCCGACTCCGACCTGACGAAACAAATCCTTCGTGAGCACTCTAAGTTACGACAGAATCCTGCTTATACCCTCGCTTGGACAGAGTTGCAACAAGCCCGGGAAGCCCTGGCGGCGCACCAAGACTCAGCGCCGGCTTTCTTTACGATGGAACATTCGGAACTCGCCGCCAAGAGCTACGTCTTGACCCGCGGAGAATACGACAAGCCGGATTTGAATAAACCCTGCGAACCTGGCGTCCCCGCACGTATCTTCCCATGGACGGAAACCCTACCCAAGAATCGATTAGGACTCGCCCGGTGGCTGACGGATCCGAAACACCCGCTCACTTCCCGGGTGATGATCAATCGTCTATGGGCACAGGTCTTCGGCTCCGGCCTGGTAACTTCGAGCGAAAACCTTGGCATGCAAGGCGATCTGCCGACGCATCCTGAATTACTCGACACCTTAGCCGTCGACTTCGTCCGCAGCGGTTGGAATACGAAAGCGATGCTACGCCGCCTGGTCCTGAGCGCCACCTTCCGACAATCTTCCACGCCCAGCGCCGAGGCTCGCGAAAAAGATCCGGCTAACAAGTTTCTCGCCCGCGGCCCGGTCCTCCGCCTGACCGCCGAGATGGTACGCGACCAAGCCTTGATTGCCGCAGGCACGCTCGTGGAGAAAGTCGGCGGCGAAAGCGTTCAGGAATCCGCTAACCGTCGAAGTCTCTACACTTATCGCAAACGCACGGCACCCCCGGATAATATGCTGATTTTCGACGCGGGCTCGCGCGAGGTCTGCCAGCCGAAACGGCTTAATACCAACACCCCCTTACAAGCGCTTGTCCTGCTGAATAATCCAGGGTTCGTCGAAGCCGCCAAGAACCTCGCGATTAAAGTCAGCAAATCCGCGACCGAACCTACGTCGCAGATTTCCCAAGCTTTCCGCCACGTGTGTACGCGTGACCCTCGCCCCTCCGAACTCGCCGCGCTGAACGAACTTTATATCGCGCAGAAAGCGAGCCCACCGCAATTCACACAGCTCGTATCCGCCCCAACAAAACCCGAAGCCAAGGCCGATATGAAAACGAAGAAGAAAACTCCTGTCGTATCCGTTCAGGCACCAACGAAGATTCCCTCGGACCCCTCCCTTGCCGCCCTCACCCTCGTCTGCTCGACCATCATGGCAAGCGACGCTGCCGTCACCTCCCGTTGATCTCCCATGCATCCCCCTACTAAGCCATCCTATGATAGCCTGATGCAACCAACGCGGCGGCACTTCCTCGGCACTTCGGCACTGGGCATGGGCGCTCTGGCTATGCGTAGTATCGTCGGCGATGCCCAAGCGGCAGCGCTCCCGAAAGGCACACACTTCCCAGCCAAAGCCAAACGCGTCATCTACCTTTTCCAAGCCGGTGGCCCTTCTCAATTTGAGACCTTCGACCCTAAGCCGTTGCTTCGGGAAAAGAACGGGCAGCCCTTGCCGGACTCGGTACGACAAGGCCAACGTCTGACCGGCATGAGCGGCTATCAGGCGACGCTTCCTCTCGCCGGCGCCTTCACTGATTTTAAGAAATACGGTCAAAGCGGCACGGAATATAGCGACCTCATGAGTCACACCGGCGAAGTCGCCGACGACCTTTGCGTCATCCGGACGATGCACACCGAAGCCATCAATCACGACCCGGCGATCACATTCTTCTGCTCCGGCAACCAAGTCGCCGGTCGGCCTTCCATGGGCGCCTGGGCTTCTTATGGCCTGGGGAGCATGAACGAAAATCTTCCAGCGTTCATCGTCATGGTCTCGCAAGACGCGACCAAAGATCAGCCGCTTTATTCGCGCCTCTGGGGTTCAGGATTCCTGCCTTCCGAACATCAAGGAGTTCAATTCAAAGCCGGCAAAGAACCGGTTCTATTCCTGACCAACCCCGAAGGCGTTTCGCCCCATGCGCGTCGCAACATGCTCGATGCCCTCGGCAAACTTAACGCCGACCAGCGGACCACCGAACTTGATCCGGAAGTAGATGCTCGTTTAGCCCAAGCGGAAATGGCTTATCGCATGCAATCCAGCGTGCCCGAAGTCGCCGACCTCTCCAAGGAGTCCGCTGCCACTCTCGCGATGTACGGGGAGAGCGTTAAGACGCCCGGATCCTTTGCGGCAAATTGCTTGCAGGCCCGTAGACTTGTCGAAAAAGGCGTACGCTTCGTCCAACTCTTCCACCAAGGATGGGATCAACACGGAGGCCTGCCCAACGGCATCAAACGCCAGTGCAAACAAACCGACCAAGCCTCGGCGGCGCTGATCAAGGACCTTAAACAACGCGGCCTGCTCGAAGACACTTTGGTGATCTGGGGCGGAGAATTCGGCCGCACGGCCTACTGCCAAGGCAAGATGACTAAAGATAATTACGGGCGAGACCACCACCCTCGCTGCTTCAGCCTCTGGATGGCAGGCGGTGGCGTCAAAGGCGGCTATGTCCACGGCGCCACCGATGAGTTTGGTTATAATATCGTCAAGGATCCCGTCCACGTGCACGACCTCCACGCAACGATGCAACACCTCCTCGGCGTCGACCACGAGCGGCAGACTTTTAAGTTCCAAGGCCGCTACTACCGCCTGACCGACGTCGCCGGCAACGTGGTCAAAGCAGTGATTGCCTAGGCAGCCGCTCTGATTTCTGCTGAAGGGGATGTCACTTGAGCCATCAGGACCTTCGTCCGCCGTCGCCTCCCGCTCGTTCCGCCTCTACCTAGCGTCAATCGTACTCGGGACGATCGCGATCCAGATCCAAGGCGTGGCCGTCGCCTGGAAAGTTTTTAAGCTCACCGAACAGCATGGCGCCGAGACCGCTGCGTTGGCCTTGGGTGCCATCGGCCTCGCTGAAGTCATCCCCTTCGTTAGTTCGGTGCTCTTCGCCGGACACGTCGCTGATAATAATAATCGAAGACGCATCGCCATCGGCGCCCTGCTCACGATGTTTATTTTAGGCCTGTTCCTGTTTTTGCCGGAATTCCTCGCCGCCCGCTGGGCCAAGCTGACCGTCATCTACGGGGTCATTATCCTAGGCGGACTCGCCCGCAGTTTCCTCACGACCGCCCGCCAAGCGATTATCGCCGAGATCTTGCCGCGCCATCTGCTTGCGGGCGGCGTCCGCTGGCGCAACACGCTCTTCGAATTAGCCTGCGTCATCGGCCCAGGGCTGGCCGGGCTCCTCATCTGGGCAGGAGGCGCACACGGTGAACTTTTCGCCTACGCTGCGATGGCTCTCTGCTTCGCCGGCTCGCTCGGCCTGACCATCGCCTTACGCACCACGCAAAGCCTGCAATCGCGCAAAGCCGAACCGATTTTCGTAAGTTTAAGACAAGGGATTGATTTCATGCTCAGTCAACGCGTGATGCTCGGCGCTTTCACGCTGGATCTCTTCGCCGTTCTCCTCGGAGGTGCGGTGGCGCTGTTACCGATCTTTGCCGGCATGCTGGGCGTCGGCGCCTTAGGCTTCGGCTTACTACGGGCTTCATCCTCGGCCGGCGCTGTATTGATGTCCATTTACCTCATCGTAAGACCGCCGCTCGATCGTGCCGGACCGACGCTTTATGCTTCGTTCGCCGTCTTCGGATTGAGCACCATCGGTTTCGCTCTGGCCATTCCGCTCGCCCAAGCGATTGGGCTGGGCCTGACCGCGGCCTTCGTGCTCTCGTTCGTCTTCCTACTCATCGGCGGGGCGGCAGATGCTGTCAACGTGATCATCCGTCAGACGATCCTCCAAACCAGCGTACCTCCCGAGATGATGGGGCGCGTCTCGGCGGTGACGGCGGTCTTCATCGGCTGCTCGAACGAACTCGGCATGGCCGAATCCGGCCTGGCCGCCAAACTCATGGGAACGGTGAATTCGGTGGTCTTCGGCGGGGTGGCGACCTTCGGGGTGATCGCGCTCACGGCCTGGAAATTCCCCGAAATCGCCCGGTTGCGACGAATCGGGCACGAATCGAAACCCTGACCCGCTTGGGCTTGTGTCCTTTCGTCGGTGTTTCATATTCATATTCCCCTATGAAACTCCGTTGCCTCCTTCCCTCCCTACTGACGCTATCCCTATTGGGCGCCGAGCCCAAGAAGCCTGATTACGATGCGCAATACGTCTTGGGATCGGACTCCCAGGTGAAGCCCAAGGTGCCGAAGGGCGAAGTCCGTGAGTTCGAGATGAAGGATTCCAAGGCCTTCCCAGGTTACGCTCGGAAATGGGCGCTCTACATCCCCAAGCAATACGACGGCAAGAAACCGGCCGCGCTCATGGTCTTCCAAGACGGCTTAGGTTACGTGGCGCCGACAGGCTCTTGGCGCATCCCAACGGTCTTCGACAACCTCATCGCCTCTGGAAAAATGCCAGTGACTATCGGTCTCTTCATCAACCCCGGCTTCATTCCCGATCCAAAAAACCCCAATGGCAAAGACAAGAAAGGTAAGCCGCTCGGAAAATCGAATCGCTCTTTCGAATATGATAACGTGACCACGGCTTACGTGAGCTTCCTGATCAATGAGATGATCCCCCTCGCCGAAGCCCAGGGCTTGAATATCTCGAAAGAAGCTTCGCACCGCGCCATCGCCGGCTCAAGCAGCGGCGGCATCTGCGCCTTTAATGCGGCTTGGCACCGTCCCGACCAATTCAGCAAAGTCTTCACGACCATCGGCAGCTTCACCAATATCCGTGGCGTCATCAGTAAAGGCACGGAAATCGGCGGTAACGTGTACCCAGAGTGGGTGCTCAAAGAGCCTAAAAAAGATATCCGCGTCTACCAACAAGACGGCGCCAACGATCTGACCAACGAATTCGGCGTCTGGCCCGAAGCCAATAAAAAGCTGGCCGCCGCCTTGGACGAGAAAGGCTATGATCACGTTTTCATCCTTGGTGAAGGGACCCATAACCCAAAGCATGGCGCCATGATTTTCCCCGAAGCGATGAAGTGGCTCTGGCGCGACGTCCGCTAAGCCCATGCGCCTCCTTGCCGTCGTAAGCTTCGCCGCCAGCGCTACCCTCGCTCACGCCGCCGAAGCATTCACCCCCTTGCTCGATGCCAAACTTTCTCAATGGGAAAAGTGGCTCGGGCCGGTCCATCGCGCCTACGATGTTCCCGGCTATGTCCGAGGCGCAAAAGCCAAGGACGACCCGGTACTCGGGCTAAACAACGACCCGCTGAACGTCTTCACGACCCGCCAAGAAGCCGGTGAAACCGTTCTGCACATCAGCGGCCAGGTCTTCGGCGCCGTCACGACGCTTAAAAGCTATGACAACTTCCACCTGCGTACCGAGCAGCGCTGGGGCGTAAAACGCTGGGAACCTCGCACCAACACCGTCCGCGATAACGGCATTCTGATCTTCTGCATCGGCGAACATGGCACCCAGGCTAAATACTGGATGCGCAGCCAAGAACTCCAAGTCCAGGAAGGCGACATCGGCGATTGGTGGCCGCTCGCCGGCGCGATGTGCGAGACCCCGATCCGCACCGACGATCCGGTCAAGAAGCAGATTTATGACGCAAAGGCACCCGCCAAGACGGTGACCGCACGTGTCTGGCACGGCCCAGATTACCATGAAAAACCTTCCGGCGAATGGAACACCATCGAATGTTTCGCCCTCAACGGTAACGCGGTCTTCCGGCTCAACGGCCACACCGTCAACGTCATCTTGAATTCCCGTTACCGCGAAAAAGGCTCAACCGTCGAGGTCCCCATGAAATCTGGTAAGCTCCAGATTCAATCCGAAGCGGCCGAATGCGAATATCGCCGGTTTGAAATCCGCCCGCTGACCGCCTGGCCAGCCGACGTGGCCAAAGATCTTCCAACTCCATGAAGCTTTCTCCCATTCCGCTCACCCTCCAGCAGGTCGTTGAGGTTTTAAACAAAGCAGACGGACGCCACGTGCGCTTCGAACTGCCTACCGGCACCCTGCTCAGCCCTCATGTGCACGTCACGGAAGTCGCGCGGATCGACAAGAAATTCGTCGACTGCGGAGGCACCCTTCGCACGGATTCCAGTTGTCGTCTGCAAATCTATCAAGCTGACGATACCGAGCACCGCATCACCGCCGCCAAACTCGCCCAGATCCTCGCCAAGGGCGCGAGCTCCTTAGGCACGACGGCTCTGCCCGTGGACATCGAACTTGAAGCCCCCTTTCTCTCCGTCTTTCCCGTCATTGCCCAACGTCTCGAAGCAACCCAGGTGATTTTCACGCTGGGCATGCGACATACCGCCTGCCTCGCCGAAGATGTCTGCTTCCCCGATTCATTACGCGCTAAAGCAACCAATTCTTGCACGCCCGGCTCGGGTTGTTGCTAAAAGCAAGCGATGCTCCGAGCCCTCGAACTGCGCAAGGACTTCGGAGGACTCACCGTCCTGCATCCTGTCTCCGTCGATTTCCACGCCGGCGAAGTCCACGCTTTGATGGGCGAAAATGGTGCCGGAAAATCTACGTTGATGAAGGTGCTGGCCGGCCTTTATCAACCCGATGCCGGTCAAGTTCAATGGCGCGGGGAAATCGTCAGCTTTGGCTCCCCGCACGATGCCCTCACCGCTGGTATCGCCATGATTCATCAGGAACTCATGCCGATACCCGACCTGACCGTTGCGGAAAATATCACCCTCGGCATCGAACCAGCCGGCCCCCTCGGCTTCATCAACCGTAAGCAGCAACGCCAACGCGCGCTCGAGCTTTTGCACGAACTTGAAGCAAACGTCGATCCTGACCGTCTGATGCGCACCTTGACGGTCGCTCAGACGCAAGTCGTCGAGATCGCCAAAGCCCTTGGTCGCCATGCGGATGTCGTCCTGATGGACGAACCGACCGCGGCTCTTTCCGACCACGAGATCGATGCGCTATTCCGCGCCATCAACCGTCTCAAAAACCGTGGCGTAGCCATCGTCTATACCACCCATAAGATGGATGAAGTCTTTCGGCTCGCCGATCGCATCAGCATCCTGCGGGACGGCCGTCTTATCGCTACCGCACCGGCCAAGGAACTTAACCCTCAGAAACTGATCAGCCTCATGGTCGGCCGAGAACTCGCTGATATCTTTCCACCCCGCTCCGAACCTGGCCGCGAACCCGTGCTTGAAGTCAGCGGGCTCACGCGTGAACCCGCCTACCGCGATATTAATCTTACGCTCCACCGCGGTGAAATCCTCGCCTTGGCAGGACTCATGGGAGCTGGCCGGACCGAAATTGCCAGCGCACTTTATGGATTGCAGCCGGCGACGTCAGGTTCGATTTCGATTCACGGCAAGAAAGTCAGCCTTGATTCCCCGGATACCGCCATCGCGCACGGGATCGGCATGGTCACGGAAGATCGTAAGGGGCTCGGATTAATCCCGGCGCTGTGCGTTCGGGAAAATATTTCGTTGGCTGCCCTACCCCGTTTTGCCCGTGGACCGTTGGTACGACACACCGAGGAAGCCAACGCCGCCCGCCACCAGATCCAAGCCTTCGCAATCAAAGCTAGCAGCCCTGAACAACCCATCCAGCAACTGAGCGGAGGCAACCAGCAGAAAGCGCTCCTCGCGCGTTGCCTGCTTAATGAACCTGAAATCATCATCCTCGACGAACCGACGCGCGGCATCGATATCGGCGCCAAATCAGAAATTTACGCTGTCATCCAAAAATTGGCCGCCCAAGGAAAAGCGATACTCCTGATCTCTTCCGAACTCCCTGAAGTCCTCGCTCTCGCCCATCGCATCGTCGTCCTGCGCCAAGGCAAGACCACCGCGACACTCGAAGCCTCAAGCTCGGACCAGGAGTCGCTGCTCAAACTCGCCATGCCACTTTAATCATCATGCCATCCTTCGATCGTAATCTGCTCCACCGTTTCGGGATTCTTATCGTTATCCTGCTCATCGGGCTTGGACTCTCGCTCACCACGGATACATTTCTAAGCCTCTCCAACCTCACGAACGTCGCCCGACAGGTTTCGATCAACGGCATCCTGGCCATCGGTGTCACGTTCGTTCTCCTTACCGCAGGAGTAGACCTTTCCCTCGGCGCGGTCGTTGCCTTAAGCGGTGTCGCCTGCGCGACCTTTGCCCACCCGGGCGAACATAACGTCACCCTCCCTATTTTCATCGGACTCGCCACCGGCGCAGCCTGCGGACTTACGAACGGCATACTCGTAACAAAAGGCGGGGTCGCTCCTTTCATCGTGACGTTAGGCATGATGACCGTTGCACGCGGTTTAGCGCTCATCGCCAGTGGCGGACGACCCGTCGCCGACATGTCACCCAGCTTAACTAACCTAGCCGGGGATATTTTTGGTATTCCGATTCCTCTACTTTGCTTCGCCGGCGTCGCGTTGCTTGCTTGGATATTCCTCCGAGATTTTCGACTCGGACGTTACATCTATGCGGTAGGCGGCAATGAGAATGCCGCCCGTGCCGCCGGTATCTCCGTGACAAAGGTCAAACTTTTCGCCTATACGACCTGCGGTATACTTACCGGGCTGGCCGGCGTCGTACTCGCCGCTCGTACCACCACCGGACAACCTAACGCCGGTATCGCCTATGAACTCGACGCCATCGCCGCCGTCGTCATCGGTGGCACCAGTCTGGCCGGAGGCGTGGGCACCATCACGGGTACCATCCTCGGCGTCTTGCTCATCGGCGAAATCAATAACGGGTTGGATCTGCTCAGCGTTTCGTCCTATTATCAGGCGGTAATTAAAGGGGTCATCATCGTGGGTGCGGTTTGGCTCGACCGTCGGCAATCCCGTTCCTAATCCTTAGGCATGCGCCTTACCCCTCGCCCCGTCGCAGGCTTCTTATTCATCGCCTGCTCCCTCGCCGTCGTGCTCGCCTTGTTCACGGGCTGCAAAAAATCGTCCACCCGCAAGGAAGGCGAAATATTGATTGGCTTCTCCTCCCGCGACCTTTCCGCCGAGTACACCGCGAAACTTTCCGAAGCCGTGGTTGATTATGCGAAGACCAAGCCGGGCGTACGCCTGGTGATGGTCGATGCGCAATCCGACGCGCAGAAGCAACTGAGTCAGATCGAGAATTTTATCTCACAGAAAGCGGATGTCATCATCCTTAATCCTTGCGAATTAGAGGCGAGCACGCCCGCCGTAGACCGAGCCAAGGCCGCCGGCATCCCGATCGTGCTCGTCAATCAAGTCACCAAATCAGCGGGCGACGCCTACATCGGCTCCAATGACGTAGACGCCGGACACATCGCCATGGAAGCCATCGCCAAACAACTCGGGGGCAAAGGTGGCGTGCTGATGATTCACGGCATCATGGGTACCTCGGCCCAACTCCAACGCGAAGCGGGTGCCCGCGAGGTCTTTGCCAAATATCCCGGACTCAAGCTGGTGGACCACCAAACCGCTTCATGGGATCGCGCCAAAGCGATGTCCCTGACCGAAAACTGGATTCAAGCCCACCGAGGAAAATTCCAAGCCATCTTCGCCCATAACGATGAAATGGCCATGGGTGCCCTTCTGGCCCTCGAACGCGCCGGCATCAAAAAAGAAGTCTACGTCATCGGTATCGACGCCATCGCACAAGCGCTCACCGCGGTCAAAGAAGGCCGTCTGGATGCGACGGTATTTCAAGACGCCGTGGGCCAAGGCCAAGGCGCGGTCGATGCTGCGCTCCGGCTCGCGCGTAAGCAGCCCGGCGCCAAAGAAAACTATATCCCCTTCCGACTCGTCACTCGCGACAACGTCGGCGAATTCCTTCCCAAGAAATAAACTACCATGAAATCCCTACTCGCCCTCCTCTCCTTAGGCCTGATGTCAGCGACTGTCGTCGCTGCCGACAAGCCTGACACCCGTCTTTTCGAGATGCGTGTCTACTACGCTAAACCCGGCAAACTGGACGCCTTGAATGCGCGTTTCCGCGACCACACCCTCAAGCTTTTTGCGAAACATGGCATGACGAGCCTCGGCTATTTCGTTCCTATCAATAATACGGAAAATAAATTAGTCTACTTCCTCGCATTCGCTGACCGCGCGGCCCATGACGCCGCCTGGAAAGCCTTCGGTGCGGATCCAGACTGGAAAGCCGCCGCCAAGGAATCGGAAAAAGACGGTAAGCTGATCGATCACATTTCCAACACGTTTCTCACGGCCACCGAGTTCTCGGCCCTCGCGGAAGCCAAACATTACAACGTGGGCGTCTTCGAACTCCGCACCTACACGACCGAAGCCGGTCGCCTGCCCGACCTCAATGCCCGCTTCCGTGATCACACCCTCAAGCTCTTTGAGAAGCATGGCATGACCAATGTCAGCTACTGGAACTTGGCTGACGACCAGAAGGGCGCCAAGAACTCCTACGTCGCCGGTAATACCCTGACCTATCTTCTCACCCACAAAAGCGAAGAAGCAGCCAAGGCCGGCTTCGATGCTTTCCGGGCCGACCCCGCCTGGGTCGCCGCCAAAGAGGCATCCGAAAAGAAGGCCGGTGGCTCTTTGACGATCGCGCAACCTAACGGCGTGAAGTCCGAGTTCCTCGTCCCTACCGATTACTCCCCAATTAAGTAAGCGAGAAATCAACCTGCCACGAAGCCCCTCGTTCGAGGGGCTTTTT
>CAILOT010000056.1:0-5545 GCA_903835965.1 uncultured Opitutia bacterium | reverse complement strand
GGTAGGGCTGACCGCCTCGGTCAGCCGCGGTTGAGCGAGGTCGCTCAACCCTACCCCAAGGCAAGTATTCCCCTGATACTCCATGCTCAATAATCGAAACGCACACGCCACATTTGCACCTTTGCACATGAGGACAGCACGTGGTGCTATCCTTGCCTCGGTTTACGCGAGCAGTTCCTTGACGACTTTGGCTGGCAGGACTCCGGTGAGCTTCTGGTCGAGGCCTTGGAACTTATACGTCAGGCGTTCATGGTTGTAGCCCATGAGGTGGAGAATCGTGGCGTGGAAGTCGGAGATGTGGAGCGGGTCTTTGACGATATTGTAGCTGAAGTCATCCGTCTCGCCGTAAATCTGACCGGCTTTGGAGCCGCCACCGGCCATCCACATGGTGAAACAACGTGGGTGGTGATCGCGGCCGTAGTTGGTCATGGTCAGTCCGCCCTGGCTGTAGATGGTGCGACCAAATTCTCCGCCCCAGATGATGAGCGTGTCGTCGAACATGCCGCGTTGTTTGAGGTCTTCGATGAGCGCATGGCAGGGCTGGTCGATGTCCTTGCACTGACTGGGCATCCGAACGGTCAGGTTGCTGTGGTGATCCCAGTTATTCAGGTAAATCTGCGTGAAACGTACGCCCCGTTCGGCGAGGCGTCGGGCCATCAAGACGCTGTTGGCAAACGTTCCCAGCTTTCGGGCTTCTTCTCCGTAGAGTTTGAAGACGTGTTCAGGTTCCTTGCTGAGGTCGGTGAGTTCAGGAACCGAAGCCTGCATACGGAAGGCCATCTCGTATTGACGGATACGCGTATGCGTTTCCGGATCGCCAATGGCTTCGTAGTTGAGGCGATTGAGCTGATTGATGCCATCGATGGTCTGCTTCCGCAGATCATTCGGGACGCCTGGAGGATTATTGATGAAGAGAATCGGGTCGCCTTTGCTGCGGAAGGAGACGCCGGCATGTTCGCTGGGCAGATAGCCGCTGGACCAAAGACGAGAAGAGATGGCCTGCTGTTGTTCGGTATTGGTTGGGTTGGCGATGAGTACGACAAAGCCGGGCAGATTATCATTCTCGGAGCCGAGTCCGTAAGAGGCCCATGAACCGATGCAGGGACGGCCGGCGACTTGGTTGCCGGTCTGCATGGCGCAGATGGCAGGTTCGTGGTTGATGGCTTCCGTGTGGAGCGAACGCATCCAGCAGATATCATCAGCGTTTTTGGAGAGGTAAGGCAGTAGCTCGGAATTCATCCACATGCCCGCCTTGCCGTACTGGGCGAAGTTATATTTGGAAGGGGCGACGGGGAAGCGAGCTTGGCCGCTGGTCATCGTCGTGAGGCGTTGGCCTTTGCGGATGCTTTCGGGCAGGTCCTTGTCGTACATCTCCTTCATCTGCGGCTTATAATCGAAGAGGTCTAATTGCGAAGGGCCGCCGACCATGTGCAGGTAAATGACGCGCTTGGCTTTGGGGCGGAAATGCGTACCGACGGCGCCAGGGGCGGCCTGGGCGGTCGATTTTCCGATGAGGGAAGCGAGCGCGGCGGCGCCGAGGGCGTTCGCTCCGCGTCCGAAGAAACGGCGGCGGGTCTGGAGGGTGTTCCACTCGTGAAGGATAGACATGGTGATTATTTGTTAAGGACTTCGTCGAGGTTCATGAGCTGGCTGCAGACCATCGTCCAGGCGGCCAGTTCGGGCTTCGATAACTTTTCGTCAGCCTTGGAGTCGCCGACTTTGACCAATGCTTCGGCATCGGAAGTATGCGCCACGTAGTATGTGCGAAGTTGCGCGAGGCTGGAGGTGAGAATCGGCAATTCATTCGCATGTAATGGGCGACAAAGCAGGCGGGTGGCCGCGAGGTTGAGGCGTGCCTGATCATCTCCGGCCGCCTGGAGCGTGTGTTGGGCGAGGAGGCGCGAAGCTTCGACATACTGCGGATCGTTCATCGTCACGAGGGCTTGCAGGGGGGTGTTCGTGCGGTCGCGTCGGACGCAGCTGGCTTCGCGTGAAGGGGCGTTGAATAGATCCAAGCTGGCCGGCGGAGCCATGCGTTTCCAGAAGTTATATAAAGTACGGCGGTAAAGGTTTTCGCCGGTGTCCTGTTTGTAGGACATGTTATGCATGCCGACCACTTCCCAGATGTTTTCAGGTTGATAGGGTAGGGTGCCGGGGCCGCCCATGCGCGGGGAGAGCGTGTTGCTGGCGGCAAGGGCGTAGTCGCGGATCATCTCGGCATCCATGCGGAAGCGGGGTCCGCGGCTGATCAGCGCATTATCCCGGTCCTTCTCAAGTTTTTCGGGGGTGATAATCGCGGCTTGTCGATAAGCGGCGGAGGTAAGCAGCTGTCGGTAGAAACGTTTCACGTCCCAGCCGTGCTCGCGGAAGTCGACGGCCAGCCAATCGAGCAGCTCGGGGTGGGTCGGAGGGCTGCCCATGATGCCAAAGTCTTCGGTTGTTTTCACGAGTCCGGTGCCGAAGATTTCCTGCCACATGCGATTGACGGTCACGCGCGCCGTGAGGGTGTTGGTCTCGCCGACGATCCACTTGGCCAGACCAAGGCGGTTGCGTGGGGCGTCACTGGGAAGTTTGCCGAGGGCGGCCGGAATCTCGGCTTCGACTTGTGCGCCGGGTTTGTCGTAGGCCCCGCGGATCAGGATGTTTGCCATCGGCTTGCTATCCATTTTTTCTTCCTGGATGTGCGTCATCGGACTGCGATTCTTAATCGTGGTCTGTTCGCCTTCCAGTTTCGCGAGAGAGTTGCTCGATTTCTTAAAGCCGTCGTTGCGTGAGGTCAGATAATATTCGAAGACCATCTCTTTCTGTTTGTCGTTGAGCTTGGGGGCGGCGAGCAGGCGTTGCATCGGACCGACCTTGGCGATGGTCGCGACTTCGTTGGGGTTCAGTTGGCGACCGTAAAGAAGGACATCTTGGATGTTACCGGTAAAGATATCGCTTCGGCTACGTTGACCGATCCGGGTGGGAGTCGCGGCTTTGACGGACGTCTGGAGTTTGTCGATTTCGACTTTGAGCGGGGTATTCACGCCGTCGATGAAGATACGGATACCTGCGGCTTTACCGCTGCCGTCATAGGTCATGAACACATGTTGCCAGACGCCGGGGCGGACGGAGGGTTTGGCGGTGGTCACCTTGATGGCGTCATCTGGAAACTTACTGATGATATACGCTCCGTAATTTTTGCCGACCTGATAGAGGTCCCAGCCCATTGCGCCTTTCGCGTCGTCCATGCGCGCGACGATGGCGCCACTGCCTTCGGCTTTTTCGACGCGCACCCAGGCACCGATGCTGAACGGCTTCTTGGTCTCAAAGTCACCGGTATCGCCGATGACCAGATTGGAGCCTTTACGGAGGACGGGTGCGGGCCCGAGTTTACCATCGGTTTTCCAAGCGATGGGTTCGCCATTGACGGTGGTGCCAGCTGGCGTGCCTTTGCCTTCGTTAAGGGCGAGATGGGCGACAAGATCTTTGGAGGGAATGTCAGCGGCAAGATCAGCTGGTTTGGCTTGGGTGATCCATGATTCGAATTGCGGTTTAGCTGCAGTCCGAGCTTCCGCTATCTGAGTTTTGGCGGTCGCGAGTTCTGCGGTCAGGGCTTTCCATCGTGGGCGGTCTGCGTCATTCGGCATGATTAGCACTGGTCCCTTGCCGTCCTTGACGTTGCCGTCGAGTCCGCCTTGCGTCGTATTCCGGAAGAACGCGGCCATCGAATAATAATCTTTCTGGGTGATTGGGTCGAACTTGTGGTCGTGGCACTGGGCGCAATTGGTGGTCAGGCCGAGGAAGACCCAGCCCATGGTCTGGACGCGGTCGGAGGCGTAGTTAGCAAGATTTTCTTCGATGATAGTCCCGCCTTCATTGGTCGTGATGTTGCAGCGCTGCAGACCCGTGGCGACGAGCTGTTCTTCGGTGGGGCTGGGCAAGAGATCGCCCGCGAGTTGTTCGACGGTGAATTGGTCGAAGGGCTGATTGCGGTTGAAGGCTTTGATGACCCAATCGCGGTAGGGCCACATCTCGCGGTAAGCGTCGAAGTGTAGGCCGTGCGTGTCGGAGTAACGTGCCGCGTCGAGCCAGTAGCGGGCGCGGTGTTCGCCGTAAGCGGTCGTGGCCATCAACTCGTCGACGAGTTTGGCAATTTGCGTTTCAGAAAGTTTTCCGCCGTTCTTGGGAAGATATTTTGTGAGTTGTTCCGGGGAGGGCGGGAGGCCAGTAAGGTCGAGGGTGATGCGACGGATGAGCGTGAAGGCTTCGGCATCCTCGGCGGGCGAGAGTTTGGCCGCATCGAGTTTTGCGCGGATGAATCGGTCGATGGGATTCTTGGACCAATTATTATCAGCGATTTCGGGGAGGGCCGCCTTGCGGGGAGCTACGAGCGACCAGTGGGGTTGCCAAGAGGCGCCTTGTTCGATCCATCGTTTGATCACAGCGACTTGCTCGGGCTTCAGTTTCTTGTGCTCCTTGGGCGGAGGCATCATCTCTTCTTCGTCTTGGGAGGTAATCCGCTGGAAGAGACCGCTCTTGGCGGTGTCGCCCTTGATGATGGTCGGCGGTTCTTCTTTGCCGTCCTTGGTCATGCGGGGGGCGAAGAAGCCGGCTTCGGTATCGAGGCGCAGGCTCGCTTTGCGGGCGGCGGGATCTGGGCCGTGGCAATGGAAACAGCTGTCGGCGAGGATTGGGCGGATGTCGCGGTTGAACTGAATGGTCTCCTCGGCCGCGAAGGAAGCGGATGCAAGGAAGGGCAGGAGCGCCAGGATGGACTTACGCATGGGGACGGGGTTGATTCGAATAAAGGGGGTTAACGAAGAGAGGGAAAGCCGTATTAAGGCTGTCATGGAGTAAGATAGGCTGCCGGGGTGGGATGTTCCCACTCATAGGTATGAAATACCGCCCACTCGGGGGGTGAATTAGCAGACTAAAGGCCTTTACCGACCCCTGTGCCGGCATGGACCTGTTCGCTTTCTCGGATCGCTTGGCTCAAAGGCGTCAGCAGCGGCGTGATGGGCTCTTCGAGTTCGGAAATAAAGCCTTCGCGGAAGGTGTGCTTACTTTTCAGGTAAAACTGGACGGTTGGTTGGTCCCCGCGTTGCATGGCCTCGATGTAGGGTTTGCGGAGTCCGCGCATGTAGCCGCAATGGTGCCACCCGATGAAATAAGGCAGGGAGAATAAGTTTGTCACGTGATCCGCGTACGTCTTCCCAAGTGTGCCGTAGAACTCGGTGTTCGACAAAGGGTTATCTTCCCAGAGCGGATTGACCGCCGTGTCGCCGTTGAGGATGGGTTTGCCGCATTCTTTATAAATGAAGGCTAAGGTTTCGCGCTGTTCGGAGAACGGGGCATAATACTGGATGTTGATCACGTCCACGTAGTCGTTCATCAGGTGCAGGCTGCGGCTGAGTTCTTCGGGAAACTTTCGGTCGCGGTTGATGTTCAGTTTATCTCCGAGGATCAGGTGGTGGGTGTCATGTCGCCGAATCGCCTGTTGCCGAACGGCATACCATTGGCGGATGATTTTTCCGAGGAACGCCTGGCTGTCGGCGCCGGCTTG
>CAILOT010000055.1:0-13863 GCA_903835965.1 uncultured Opitutia bacterium | reverse complement strand
GGTGCTTTCGGGTGGCCGGCTTGGCCCTGCGTGATTTGACATCCGCCCAAGTTCCTTCTTTGTGGGACTCACCATGAACGCCCTCGTTTCGCCTGACCAACTTACTTCTGCACTTCATTGGCGCTACGCCACCAAGGCTTTTGACACGAAGTCGCTTCCTGCCGACATCTGGGCCTCGCTCGAAGAATCCCTCCGCCTGACACCTTCTTCTTACGGGTTACAGCCTTGGAAGTTCTTCATTATCGCCGACCCAGCGGTCCGTGCGAAGCTTCGCCCGGTTTCTTGGAATCAGCCTCAGGTGACGGATGCCTCTCACCTCGTCGTCTTCGCCCGCCGGACGGAAATGACCGAGAAGGATGTCGAAGATTTCTTCAATCAGATGGTGACCGAGCGCAACGCCAACGCCACGGTGTTGGAACCTTATCGTCAGATGATGATCGGGGGCGTCGTCAAGGGCATGGATGCTGCCAGACAGCGCGAATGGGCCGCCCGTCAGCTATACATCGCACTTGGCCAATTGATGACCTCGGCCGCCGTCCTCGGCGTCGATACTTGCGCGCTCGAAGGCATCGATGCCGCTGCGTATACCGAAATCCTCGGACTCAAAGGTTCGGGCTTCGAAGTCGTCGTGGCCTGCGCCGTCGGTTATCGGGCGAAGGATGACAAATATGCCGCTATGAAGAAGATCCGCTTTCCGGCTAGTCGCGTCATCGGCCGGATTTAAGTCAGCTGCGGCTGGCCCAGTGGGTAAACTCGCTGTCATCGGTCAACACCGCCGGATCGCCATATTCGGTCGAGAGCAGGGTGCGGTACGCTTCGTCGGCAAATCTTCGACAGTGCAAAAGCACGCGGGCGCTTTGCCCTGGCGCGCGCACGAGGCGTCCTAGCGCCTGATTGACTTTGCGCATGCCAGGACGGACGTAAGCCAGAGAAAACGCGTCTTCGGCGCCGTCGTTGGCGAACATTTTCCGACGAGCTTCCTGGAGCGCATTCACTTCGGGTAAGGCCGGGCCGATGATCACGGCGGAGCGAATGCGCCCGCCAAGCATGTCGACGCCTTCGCCCAGCGAACCGCCGAGGATCAGGCAGAGGATCGTGTAGCGATTGAGCGAGTCTTCGACGAAGCGTGCCGTGCCGTCCGGGCCTAGGCCGCGCGGTTGGAGCGCTAGGTCGGCCTTGGGGCTGAGTTTGCGGATTTCGCTCACGACATTTTCCGCATATTTATAAGAAGGGAAGAACGCCGCCACCGCGCCTTCTTCGGCGAGACGTACGAGCGACGCGGCGGTCTGAGGGAGATGTTTTTCGCGCGTCTTAAGTCGCGTGTCGACCCGGCCGTCGATCGCGACGGTGTAAGCGCCTTGTCGCCAAGGGGCGAGGGCGTCGACCCGGATGAACGTATCGGGGTCGAGGCCGCAATCCGCCGCCAGCGAGCCTTTCGGTCCGGGCGTCGCGGTCATGAGCAAGGCATGGCCGTAGGTCAGGAGGCGTTCGCCCGTTGCTTTGGCCGCCGAGAGGCAATCGAGGCTGAGCATCCCTTCGCGCGGCGACCACAACAGCCATCCGAGGTCAGCTTTCTCCAGACGTTCGGACCAGGCGGCGGCATTCCATACGGCTTGCTTTCCGCTGTCAGGTAAATCGTCCGTATTAAATGGGTGTTCGGCGGCGAGCGTTGAAAGTCGATCGGCGATGGCCATGGCTTCGATACGATCATCGGGCGAGAGCGCATCTGCTTTGGGAAGGCGTTGGAGGAAGTCAGCCCAGGCTTGAGCTGCGGTACACCAGGCCGCGGGGGCTTTGAATCGGGTTAGGGTGAAAGAAAAATCAGCGGCCGCGGCGGCTTCGTCGCGCATCGAGAGACATTCCGCGGCACGTTCGGGTAAGTTGTGCGCTTCATCGACGATCAAGGCCGTATCGGCATTTTCCCATCCCGGAACCGTTTCGAGTGCCGCACGGTTGCGGGGAGAGAACACGTAGTTATAGTCGCAGATGACCACGTCGGCATGGCCGAGCATCGCTTTGGTGATATCCCAAGGCGGGACGCCGGCGATGCGGCCGAGTTCGCGAATGCGACGTAAGTCCGCGCCATCTTCGAGCAGTGATTGCGGGTCGATCGCAGCTCGGGCCCAGTTGCGGCGGATCTCTTCCGGGTCATCGGTCTGGCCTTCGACTTCATGTTCGGCGCGGGGACGAAGGACGAGGGCGCGCAATTCGTTCGGCTTGGCCAAGCGGCGTAACTCATGCAGGACTTGAAGTTGTCCGGTGCCTTTGCCCGTAAGGTAGAGCAGGCGGCCCGCTCGGCCGCCGCGCATCAACGCCAGCCCATGTCGCAAGGCCGCCGAAGTTTTTCCGAAGCCCGTCGGCGCGACCAAGAGTCGCGTAGCGGATTCGATGCCCGCTTGGTCGAGATCGGCGCAGCATTGCAGCCACTCGGGGCGGGGTTCCTTGAAGGGAAGTCGGTCCGGGAGGTTGAGCAGGCGGGCGTGGCTGGCCCGACGATTTTCCGCATGGGCGGCGACCGTCTCGGCTTGGTTTAATAAGTCAGCTTCCGCGGAAGCTGAAAGACTGACGGCTTGCTGCGTGCCGTCGGTGGGATCGATGAAGATGACTTCGCCTTGGACGGAACGAGTGCCGGGTAAGAGGCGGGCGGCATGGCAATACGAAGCCAGCTGCAGAAAGTGGTGCGGGTAGCGCTTGATTAGGAATTCCGGTTTGCGAGGCAGGCTCGTACTGACGGTTTTGATTTCACGGATTTTGATTTCACCTTCGCACTCCAGCCATTGGTCGGCCCGTCCGGTGACGGCGATTGTCCAGCCTAAGGCTCCGATCTCGCTGAAGACCGCGTGTTCGAAGGTCCAGCCTTGGCCTTCCGCTTCCGCGTGGCGACGCATGGTCTCATGCCATTGGCGGCCCGCCTCGGCCCGCCAGGGCGCGCCGCCGGCACCGGCACCTGGGCCGGGACGGAAGGTCGCAAATTCTTGGGCGCTGAGTTCGACGCGCTTAGTCTTGATGAGGATCCGCATCAGGGCAGCACGAAATGGGCTTCGCCTGCGGCCCAGCGTTCGAGGTCGATGGAAAGGGCTAAGACGCTTTCTTCTTCGATGGTTTGGGCGTCAAGGGGGTGCGTCAGGATGCTGATGGCGATTTCTTGGCGAGCGCCGAGGCGGGCGAACCAATGTTCTTGGACGGGCCAGCCGCCATCTTTGATCATCAGCCAGAGAGATTTGAAATAGGCACAATCGGCGCGGGGGCGGGAAGCCATCGCATCGAAACTTTCGAGCGCGATACGATAACAGACTGCCGCCGATTCCGGGGGCGGTGGATTTTTGCGTATCATCGAGGCCAGCCGGCAAGCCCGTTCCAGGGTGCGGTGATTTTGCGCGAGCCCACTGCGGCGAGTCAGCAGCCGGTAATCGCGGGCAAAGCGGATGCCATTGTCTTTGGCAAGTTCGAGGAACACTTCGCCTTCATCGAAGAGATCGGGGGCGGTCGTGCCTTTGCCGCGATGGGTACGGAGTAAGCATCGCGTCAGCCCTTGGTCGGGTTCCAGCGCCGTGATGAGCGTATGCGATTCACCTGACGGGTCGCGTCCGAGGATGAGGCAGCGCAAGCTCGAGGTGGACATCAGCCCCGCTTCTTTTCTTCAAGCTTAGGAACGACGGCGCCGAAACTCATGAGCAGACCGAGGGCTTCGGAGACGGTAAGTTTGGTTTCGCGGACATCTTCGGGCGAAACTTGTAAGATGAAACCGTTCGTGGGGGCGGGTGCCGTCGGGACGAAGACATTCACGACGGGCTTACCTAAGGCTTCGCTGAAGATCGCCGGATTTTCGTGCGTGACGAAGCCGACGCTCCAGCTGCCAGGGCGTGGGTATTCGACCAATACGACGCGGCGGAACGTTTCTTTATTACGTCCGCTCAGGGCGTCGACCATCTGACGGATGGAACTGTAGAGCGAACCGAGGCCCGGGGTGCGCTCGAGGAGGGTGGCGAACCAGCGGTGTAGCAGTTTGCCGAAGAGCCTTTTGGAGAGCCAGCCCACGATGGTCAGGAGGACGATCATCACGAGGGCTGACGCCACCATGAGACTGACGCCTAAGGTGCCGGAGCTGAAGTCAGGCAGGGGTTGGCGCGAACTTTCGAAGAACCAGCGCAGGCATTCTTTGGCGATCGCCTGGACGGGTTTCCCGATCAAATCCAAAAGAACCGAGATGACGTAAAAAGTCAGACTGATCGGCAGGAGCAGGAACATTCCGGTCAGGAAGTTGTGGCCGACACGGGAGGCAAAGGTCGTCTTTTCTGGCGTTTCACGCATCCCATCACAAAAACCGCTTCGTGCGGTCTGGCAAGGGTCGTCCGTATCTTTGGGAGATTGCCCGCCAGGAGCGGATGGATTGAATGGTCAAATATGAGACTTACCCTTATCTTGGCTTTTATGACCACCTTGCTGCCGCCGTTCGCGCGCGGGACGGACGAAGCTTACGCCTTGACCGCTCCAGGGCAGATGGAGGTCAAGACCTTGCCCGCCGCCCGGCTCCTGCGGGCGACCTCGGGGCAGGATTATTTCGCCGCCGATAACGGGCTCTTCATGAAACTCTTCCGTTATATCGATAAGAATAATATTTCCATGACCGCGCCGGTGGAAGCGCAGGTCGCGACCGGGGCGATGGTGTTCTACCTGGGCAAGGAGGCCGCGGCACGCGCCGACCTTGCGCCCACCCCGCAGGTCGATTTTGTCCAGCGGGAAGAACGTCAGGTCGCGGCGATCGGCGTGCGCGGATCCTATAGTCGCGAGAATTACGATGAGGCCTTGGGAAAATTACGCGCGTGGCTGCTGTCGCGTCCGGAAGCAAAAATTATCGGCGAGCCTTACGCCGTCTACTGGAACAGCCCCTTCGTCCCGTTCTTCCTGAAGAAATCGGAAGTGCACCTGCCCGTCCAGCTGCTGCCCGCAAAGTAAACGCGTTCAGATCCAGGGGCGCTGACGCCAGGCGAGGCCTTCGGCGATTTCGCGGGCGAGTCCGGGTCCGCGAAAAATAAGACCGGAATAAACTTGAACCAGACAGGCTCCTTCGTCCATGAAGCGTCCGGCGTCCTGCGCGGAGAGGATGCCGCCGCAGCCGATGACGGGGATTCGGCCTTGGGAGGCTTGCACGAGGAACCGCACGGCGTGCAGGGAGCGTTCAAGGAGCGGTGCGCCGCTTAGGCCGCCTTTGGTCGCGCAGGCCTCGGTGCCCGGCGGGCGCGTGATCGTCGTGTTGGTCGCGATGATGCCCGCGAAACCACATTCACCCACGACGCTGACGATGTCGCTGAGTTGGTTGGGGTTCAGGTCCGGAGAAACTTTCAGCAAGAGCGGGACGGGTCCGCCGGCGGTAGTTTTATTTTCTTGGGCCAAGGTCGAGAGCAGACGGACGAGAGGCGCGCGATCCTGCAAGGCGCGTAAGCCTGGTGTGTTGGGGCTGCTAATGTTCACGACGAGGTAGTCGGCCAGCGGGGCGAGGAGCTTAAAGGAGTGAAGATAATCTTCGTGAGCCCGTTCGTTGGCGGTGTCTTTGTTCTTGCCGATATTAATCCCAAGAGGGCAGGTGCGTTGACCGCGACCGGGTTGGCTCTGAAGTCTTTTTTGCAAAGCCGCTGAACCCGCGTTCGGGAAGCCGTACGAATTTACCACCGCCTGAATTTCTGGGTAGCGAAAGACGCGGGGACGTTCGTTGCCCGGTTGCGCTTTGGGCGTGACAGTCCCGACTTCGACGTGGCCGAACCCGAGGGCGGCGGCTCCGCGCCAGCCGATGCCATCTTTATCAAAACCGGCGGCGAGACCGACATGGTTGGGGAAGTTTAGGCCGAAGGCGGTGATAGGTCGTCCGCCCTTGGGGGTCAGATGCCGCTCCATCAGGCCGCGGAGCGGGGGGAGGGCTCCGAGGGCACCCATGCCTCGTAGGCCTACTTGGTGGGCTAATTCCGGGTCTAGGGCGTAAAGGGCCTTGGTTAGCACTTTTTCGTACAGGAAAGACATGCCCTGCAGTTAAGGGAGGATTGGACGGAAGGAAAGCGGAGAAGGGTTCCTTTTCGGGGTGAGTCGACCCCTCTTGACTCCCGGCGATAGTTGGGCAATTCACCCTGCCATGGCTGTGACTACCTCCAAACTGCTCTGGTGCACCCTTCGCTTCAAAGAGAAGGAAGGGACGTGGTGGGTGAAGGAGAATTCCGACCCTAAGCACTACGAGCCTGATGGCTTGGGCATGCTCGATCCGCATCAGTTCCCTTGGATTCTGGACATGATGGATCCGCTCCGTGAGTACGGTCTTTCCAACGAAATCTTGGAAGCGGCCTTCGTTCCTTTCCAAGCCCAAGAGCTGGATAAGGATCAGGTGCTTCGCCTGGTTCGCGTCGCCGAACATATTCTCGATTCCGAAGAACAGCTCTTCGCGATGCCGAACGTCAAAGATGGCGACAAGGGAGCCTATGCCGACTTCCTCGAGCACATCATGCGTCTCCGCGTGAAGCTCATCAACGACACCATCAAGCTCGAGCAGAAGTTGACCGTCGAAGATGTGGATGAACAGCTGAGCGAATTGCGCAACCAAGCCCTCATCGAAGGCCGCGATATCCACCCCTTCGAAGAAATTACCGACATCTTGGAGTTCGTTCCGCTGGGTCATGAAGTTCCAGGCGATGACGACGACGACGATAAGCCGGCTCGTCCGCAATCCGCCGCCGAAGATATCGCCGATTTGCCCGACGTCGAAGAAGTCGACAAAGACATGGAAAAGAATCTCCGCTGGGACGAAGAAGAAGAGCCCAGCGAAGAAGGTCGCGAAGAAGAAGGAGGCGCCTCTGGTGGCCGTCCTGCTTCCGGTCGTCGCCGTTAAGCGAACGGCGGATTACTTTGTTGGTGCGGATTTCTCTTCGGTCTTAGGCCGCGGAGAAGTCGCCGTTGGGTCGGGCACCGGGGGCGTCGCCTTGGCGCTGACCTGAGATTCGAAGAGCCAGAGTCGACGCGAGGGCATGTCGATCGCGATGGGGTGGGCCCGCAGGAAGTCGTCGCCCAATAGGTTGTGTTCGGTGTCTCGAATGAATTCCACGCCCGTGAGCGGGGTCCCGCCAATGAGCAGGGATTTGATCTGGCAGACTTCGACGCGGGTGAGGCTGACGCTGCGGACGGTGGCGACGGGGATGTAGCCGCGGAAAGAGGTCTTACCCTTGAACTTCATCGAGCTCATGTAGGATTTCGAAGCTCCGGAATCGACGATCATCGGCACTTTCTGGCCTTCGACTTCGATGTTCACGCCGCAGTGTCCGCCTCGGCTGTAACAGGCGACTTCATGGGCGGCCGAGGTGTCAGGAGTTTTTCCTAAGGTCATGACCCGATTGCCGAGGTCCATGTAGAAAGCGTGTTCGAATAAAATATCCGCGCCAAGCAGGCCGTCTAGGTCCATGCCGTCGAGCGGCATGATGGCGACGTGGAAATCTCGCCAGGTCGCTCCGCCGGCCTCAAGGGTCTCGACGTAGGCATAAGTGGACTCGCCGCGGCCGGAGTTTCCCATGGTGGGTACGCTGAACGCCGCGCTGATCCCGCACTTCTCCGCGGCACGGGGCGTGATCACCGCCGAACCTTGGCAGCCCGTGTCCACGCCCAAGATTAATTCCGTGCCATTGAGTTTCACCCGGATGGTAGGGATGGATTTGATTCGTAACCGGAAGGTGGCGATACCCTCGGGCGGTAACTCGGTCTTCGGGTTTTTGATTTCCTGTGCCGGAAGGATGGCCACTAGGCCTAAGACAAAACTGATCAGGAAGAATTTCATCAGGGGATGATTTGTCGGGGTAACATACCCTAGGAGTTTTTAGGGTAAGGTCGACAAGGACTTGATGTTTCCTACCGTTAGGCGGTGACGGAAGCCCGGCGCCGGCGACGCCACCAGTAAGTGAGGCCAAAACAAAAACCGCCTAGGCCGACGGCCCAATCTCCGTAGCGCACCCAAAATGTCATCGCATGAGGGCCTTTGGCGATGGCCACGGGGCTGATCAATCGGCTGCCTTGGAAGTAAATCGTTCCCTTGTCCGTGACGGGGAAGGAACGTCCGAGCGCGTCGATTGACCCGCTCCATCCGGCGTTACCGCAGCGGACGACCGGCAGTCCGGTGGCGGCGGCGAGCAGGACCGAGTGGGCTGCGTGCTGGTAGGCCCCGGCTTCGCGTCCGTACCAAGCATCGTTGGTCACGACGATCAGCATGTCGGCTCCAGCCTGCGCGTGTTCGCGGGCCAGTTCGGGGAATACGTCCTCATAGCAGACGAGCGCACCGGCGGAGAAAGTGAACCCATGACGGGAAGTAAGCGGCAGCAATGCGACGTCTTTGCCGGCGATACAGTCTTCATTGATCGGTACTACTTTTCGCAGGGGAATGAAATCAGTAAAGGGTACATACTCGCCGAACGGCACGAGGTGTCGTTTAGCGTAGGTTGGTTTTTGCACGCCTTCTTCGGTGATGATGGCGACGCCGTTGCCGTAGCCGTTGCCTCGTCGGTCAATGGCGCCGATGACGAGCGGGGTATGCGCAGCTTTTGCCAAACTGCTTAAACGCGCGACGTAAGGTTCGCTTTCTAGCGAGATCGGGAGCGCGGCTTCGGGCCAGAGGATGAAGTCGGCTTTTTGGGATACGGCGACTTCGAGGGTGAGCCGGCCGATCACTTCGATATGGTCCTGAAGGCGCGCACTATCCCATTTCCCGTTGGGATCGAAATCGGTTTGCACGATCGCCGGGGTGACGAATTCGTGGGCTTCGTGGGCGGTGCGGCTATTGCGGTCGAGGAGCGCTAAGAAAGAAAGACCGACCGGAACGAGTCCGAGATAAAGTTCGGGCGTGATGCGATTAAGCCAGCCGAGCGGGCCTAAGGGTACGAGTTTGGCGTCGGCCTGATAGAAGCCAATCAGGCGAATAATCCAGCGGGCTAAGCCCAGATTAAATAACACCAAGACGATCGAGAGGCCATAGGGACCCGCCCAAGCGCAAAGGCTGAGCATGACGGGATTATCGGTCTGGCTGGCGGCCAGCGGCAGCCAGCCGAAGCCGGTCAGGGCAGTCGCCCGGATCCATTCGAGTAGGCCCCATGCACCAGCGAGTCCAAGCATGGCGAGAAGTCGGGCAGGAAGGCCGGCGTTATTGCAGGCGGGGAATATCCATCGCAGGGCCAGTAGCCAAATAAACGGATACAGGGCGCAGTAGGCCGTGAGCAGGATCAGGCCTAACCAACCGAGTGGCGGGTAGACATGGCGCAGCCAAATCAATAAACTGATCCAGAGCACCCAGCTTGTCGCGAAGGAGGCGCGCCTCCAGGTCTTGAAGTCCGGGAGTTGCGCGGCCGCGATGGCAGCGGGCACCAGGGCGATGAAAGCGATGAACGGGTGACCGACGGGACCGAAGGAAAAGAAAAGCAGCAAGGCGGTTAGCGTCGTTCCGCCCCAAGCAAGTCGGGAACTGGAACGTACACCCATCGCCGCGGCTTCGGTCATTCGGAAATCGTTTCGACGTATTCCCAGCCTTCATCCCGCACGAGCGCTTCGGCTTTCTTCCACTTCAGCTCCTGAGTCTCCGGGCCTTTTTTGATCCGTACGATGGCGTTGCGTCCGATTTTCACGGTCGTGCGGCGGAAAGGTTCGTGCTTGATCGGGGCTTTGGCAGGCGAAGTGACGGTTTCGGATTCGGTGCCAGGTTCTGCGGGACCGGTTGCTTTGGTCAGGCCTTGGGCGCGACGCATGAGGGCTTCGAGCGCTTCCATGGAAGAACCTGTCCGGAAGAGGCCGGAGCAGACGTCGTTGCGCAGCTGACGCATCAGGCGTTCGAAGGCCTTAAAGGCTTCGGTCTTATATTCGTTCAGCGGATCTTTTTGGGCGTAGCTCCGGAGGCCGACGCCGCGGCGCAGGTCTTCCATTTCCGTCAGATGGTTCTGCCAATTACGATCGATACCGCGAAGCAATATGCTGCGCTCGAGATACTGGAGCATTTCCTTGGATTCATGTTCCTCGCGGCCGACTTGCAGGTTGCGCACCTTCGCGAGGGCGAACTCAAGCGCTTGAGCGGGCGTCCGTCCGGCAATCTCAGGGGCGTCGATCCGCATATGGAAAGCGGTGATGAACCAATAGACGAAGGCCTCGGTGCCGCGGGCTTCCGCCGGGCTATGGGGGTCGGGGAAGACGGTGGAGAGGCGGTCTTCGATTTCCTCGGTGATGATATCGAGGACGGTTTCGCGGGTGTCTTCGGCTTTCAGGGTCCGGTTGCGCAGGGTGTAGATGATCTGGCGCTGCTGATTGAGCACGTCATCGTACTGCAACAGGCGTTTGCGCATCGAGTAATTCTGGCCTTCGACCCGCTTCTGGGCGGTGCCGATGGAGTGGTTCATCAGCGGGTGCTCCAGGGGCTCGCCTTCTTTGAAAGATTTTTCGAGTAACGAAGAGATGATACCTTGGTTGGAGAACAGGCGCATCAGGTCGTCTTCGAGTGAGACCAAGAAGCGCGAGCGTCCAGGGTCGCCTTGACGCGAGCAGCGGCCGCGCAACTGGCGGTCGACGCGGCGGGATTCATGGCGCTCGGTGCCGAGGACGTAAAGACCGCCTAATTCGCGGACGCCATCGCCGAGGCGGATGTCTGTACCGCGGCCGGCCATGTTGGTGGCGATGGTGACCGCTCCGTTCTGGCCCGCCAGCGTGATGATATCGGCCTCTTGTTCGTGGTGTTTAGCGTTGAGAATCTTGTGAGGGATCTTGGCCATCCCGAGCATGCGGCCCAAGGTTTCGGAAGCTTCGACCGAGGCGGTACCGACCAAGACGGGTTGACCGCGCTTATGCGCCTCGCCGATTTCCTTGATCGCGAACTGATATTTTTCCCGGCGGGTCTTGAAGATGATGTCGTTATCGTCGGTACGGATGCAGGGGCGGTGCGTTGGGAGCGTGACCACCGACAGACGGTAGATGTCATTGAATTCAGAGGCTTCCGTTTCGGCCGTCCCCGTCATGCCGGCCAGCTTCTGGTACATCCGGAAATAATTCTGAATCGTGATAGTCGCGTAGGTCTTATTTTCTTTTTCTAAGGGGACGCCTTCTTTGGCTTCGACGGCTTGGTGCAGCCCGTCCGACCAGCGACGGCCTTCCATGATGCGTCCGGTATTTTCGTCGACGATTTTCACCTTACCTTCGTGAACGACGTATTGTTTGTCGCGTTCGTACAGTGAGTAGGCCTTCAGCAATTGTCCGATGGCGTGAATATCTTCGGAGACTCGGGCGTAAGCTTTCTCGGCTTCATCGCGCAAGGCCGCCCGGCGTTCAGGCGAAAGGCTTTCATCGCGGTCGAGCTCGACGTAACGGGTGGGCAGGTCGGGCAATACGAAGGCATCCGGTTCGCCGGGACGAAGGGTGTCGCGGCCGAGTTGCGTGAGGTCGGATTCGTGGTTGCGTTCGCTGACGGCGAAATAGAGGCGCTCCTTAAGGTGGTAGCGGCGGTCTTTTTCCATTTCGCTGGCGAGGATGCCTTCGTGACGCTCGAGCAGTTTGCGCCAGCGGCCATTCTCCATGAGGCGCAGGAAGAGACGGTTACGAGGCATCCCGTTCGAGGCCATCCAAAGTTTGTCCAGAGCCTCCGGGGAGGGCTCTTTGTCATCGGGGACTTTATCCAGTTCGTCGCGCGCTTCGGTGATCAGGCGCGTAACCAGGCGGATCTGAAGCTCGACTAAGCCTTGAATGGATTGGCGGAGGCGGGGGAAGGCGGGCTCGCTTTCTTCAGCGACTGGGCCGGAAATGATCAGAGGGGTCCGCGCTTCGTCGATGAGGATGGAGTCGATTTCATCGACGATACAGTAGTAGTGCGAGCGCTGGACTTGTTCGTCCGACGAGAGCGCCATGCCGTTATCACGCAGGTAATCGAAGCCGAATTCGGAAGCCGTGCCGTAAGTGATGTCGCAGCCGTACGCCAGTTTGCGTTCGTCGTTGGCCATCTGGTTTTGGATGCATCCGACCGTGAGGCCGAGCCAGCGGTAGAGATGCCCCATCCATTCGGAGTCGCGGCGCGCCAGGTAGTCATTGACGGTGACCAGTTGGCAATTCCGGCCCGTGAGGGCGTTAAGGTAAAGGGGCAGGGTGGCGACGAGGGTTTTGCCTTCGCCGGTGGCCATTTCGGCGATCTTGTTTTGGTGCAGGGCGATGCCACCGAGCAACTGAGCGTCGAAGTGGACCATCTGCCAAGTTAGCTCGTGGTCGCAGACCAAGCAGGAAGTGCCGCAAAGGCGACGAGCCGCATTTTTGACCACCGCGAAGGCTTCGGGCAGGAGACTGTCGAGCGATTCGCCTTTTTCGTGCCGGCTGCGAAGTTCGGCGGTTTTGCCACGGAGTTGATCGTCGGTCAGCTTCTGGTAAGCTGTCTCGTGGGCATTAATCTGCTTTACGATGGGTTCGCACTTACGGAGGAACCTCCGATTGTGGTTACCAGAGAAGAGCTTGAGGATACTGAGAAACATGGGGCCGGGCGCGAAAGGTAGCAAACCCCGACCCCACCCCCCGGGGCAAGCCTTGACTAAGGTTGTTCACGGGTGGTTTTCCGCCTTGCCGTTGGCTTACAGCCCTCAAGATGGGGTATCCCCTATGGCTGAAAACGTCCTAATCCTCGGTACCGGCTGTGCCGGCCTTACCGCCGCTATCTACGCCGCTCGTGCCGGCCTTAGCCCCTTGGTGCTCGAAGGCGGCCAGCCGGGCGGTCAATTGACCACCACCTCCGAAGTCGAGAACTTCCCTGGCTTCGTCCATGGCGTCGACGGCAATGAACTTATCACAAATATGAAGGCTCAGGCCGAACGTTTCGGGGCTAAGTTCGCTTGGGATCGCATCGACTCCGTCGACTTCTCTGGTCCGGTTAAAAAGCTGGTGGGTGGAGAGGCGACTTACGAGGCCAAGGCGGTCATCATCGCGACCGGCGCTTCACCACGACTCTTGGGCATCCCGGGCGAGAAAAAATATTATGGCGGCAACGGCGTCACAACCTGCGCGACGTGCGACGGCGCGTTTTATCGTAACGTTCCGGTGGTCGTCGTCGGGGGTGGTGATTCGGCCTGCGAAGAAGCCCTCTTCCTTACGCGTTTTGCTTCCAAGGTTATCTTGGTCCATCGCCGCGATAAATTCCGCGCCTCTGAGATCATGGTCCAGCGCGTGAAGTCTCACGCGAAGATTGAACTCGCCTTGAACTGCAACCCGCTCGAAGTCCTCGGCGGCGAAGACGGCAAAGTGCATTCCTTACGCGTGCAGGATGCGGCGGGTGCCCAGCGTGATATCGCCTGCAAGTGTGTTTTCATCGCCATCGGTCACGTGCCTAATTCTCAAGCGTTTACGCCTGCCCTCGCGGTAGACGACAACGGCTATTTCGTGGCGGGCGATAACACCGTCAGCACGCGCGTCCCGGGTGTCTTTGTCGCCGGCGATTGCGCCGACCACGTTTATCGTCAAGCGATCACCGCCGCGGGCATGGGCTGTCGAGCTGCGATCGAAGCCGAGCGCTGGTTGGCGGGGCATTGAGCGTCGCGGCATAGCCGCGACGAGGTGACACGTGGCCAAGGTGACACGTGGGCAAGGGGTTGATTCAAATCGTTCCGGGTGGCGGGTGGCAGCCCTGGGTTACAGGTGGCAGGACCAGTACCTGAACCTGAATACCCGAACCAGGTACCCGATGGCCGAGACCTGAGACCCGAAATTGTATCTACCCGCCACCCGCCACCTGCCACCCGAGATTGAGCGCAATCATCCGGTTTCCGGTTCCCCTTTGAGTTCTGTCTTTCTGTCTTGAGGTAGGGTTGAGCGCCCTCGCTCAACCGCGGCTGACCAAGG
>CAILOT010000054.1:0-13579 GCA_903835965.1 uncultured Opitutia bacterium | reverse complement strand
TGCAGCCTCCCGTAGGAGTCTGGGCAGTGTCTCAGTCCCAGTGTGGGTGACCATCCTCTCAGACCACCTACCGATCGTCGCCTTGGTGAGCCGTTACCTCGCCAACTAGCTGATAGGCCGCGAGCTCCTCCTTAAGCGCCGTTACAAGCTTTGGAAGAAGTCAGATGCCTGACTCCTCCACATCCGGTATTAATCCTAGTTTCCCAGGGCTATTCCAGTCTTAAGGGCAGATTGCTCACGTGTTACGCACCCGTTTGCCGCTCTCTTTGTATTGCTACAAAAATCGCTCGACTTGCATGTCTTAACCACGCCGCCAGCGTTCACTCTGAGCCAGGATCAAACTCTCCAAAAATCCTGCCGAAGCAGGCATTTGAAGGTTCGGATCCTGGGATCCGAACTATTTTTATTTTCTCAAGTTCCTAGTGAAACACCGGTGATAATCTAAATTCGCGTTTTCTAATTTTGGTAGAACCCGCGATCAGTTATCGCCGGGTTCACCAGGTGTAAGGTTTTGACTAATACGATAGGCCGTATTGTCGCACAAAAAAATGAACTCTCAAAGAACCGAAAGGGGCCTCCTGTTAAAGGGAGGAACGGCGGACGGTGTTGTCGTTGATTGTTTCGTCAACGTCTTTTTTCGGTCAGTTGCGTTTTTATTTGCGCCACCGGGTCCGAAACACCGAACGATCCAAGGAACAGCCTCCTTTAAGGGGAGGGAAGTCCGAGAGTGAAGAAACGTCGCCCTAACTTCAAGCCGATTTTTCATTTTTTCACAGGCGGTATACATACGATATATTACTTATTAATAACGAGTTATGATGAAGATATCTTATTTTGACATATTTTTTACTACCAAGCGACCCTCCCGTACCCTTCCCCCGACACCTTAAGCTCAGATTCCGGGCATCCGGCACAAGCGCCGAAGGGCAGCCCATTCTTCCCGTTTCAAGCCCTTCGGCCCGGCCGACGCCCGCTCTTCCAATTATTTCCAACCCAGCTTAAGTTTGTAACCGTTTTTTTGATACGCATGGCAACGGGTCAGACGATTAGCTTGTCGACTTCCTGAAGGCCGAAATGCATCGGAGCTGCGACCCCGTCGTATCTTTTAATTTAAACCCCACGAAGCGGAACAGCTCGCCCCTTTGCGCCCACCGTGTCGTTTAAGCGCGACCGGGAGTTCGCGGATACGGAATCACGTCTCTGATGTTACCTTCCCCCGAAATGAACATGAGCAAACGTTCGAAGCCAAGGCCGAAGCCCGCATGCGGTACCGATCCGAACCGCCGGGTATCGAGATACCATGCGTAACTCTCGAGGTCGAGCCCGTGCGCTTGCATCGCGGCGACCAAGCGATCGAGCCGTTCCTCGCGTTGACTGCCACCGATGATCTCGCCGACGCCTGGAACCAACACGTCCATCGCGGCCACGGTTTTTCCATCGTCATTCTGTCGCATATAAAAAGGCTTCGCGCCCTTCGGGTAATCGTACACGGTGACCGGACATTTGAAATGCACTTCGGTCAAGTAACGCTCGTGCTCAGACTGTAAATTCTCTCCCCAGACGACCGGGAATTCGAAAGCCTGCGAAGTCTGGGACAAGATAGCGATGGCTTCCGTATATGTGATACGCGCAAAGGGCCGGTCGGCGACGAATTTTAAGCGCTCGAGCAGACCTTGGTCGACGTATGCGTTGAAGAACTCCAGTTCCTCCGCACAGTTATTTAAAGCTGATTTAACAAGGTATTTAACAAGTTCGTCCGCGCATTGCATATCGCCCGTCAGGTCGCAAAAAGCCATCTCTGGTTCAATCATCCAAAACTCGCTAGCGTGCCGGCTGGTGTGCGAATTTTCCGCCCGGAACGTCGGCCCAAATGTATAGATATCACCTAAGCCACAGGCTAAGGTCTCACCTTCCAACTGCCCCGAGACGGTAAGATAGGATTGGCGAGCGAAAAAATCTGCCGTCCAGTCCACCTTATCATGACTGTCTTTAGGCGGATTTTTTGGATCTAAAGTAGTGACGCGGAACAGCTCCCCTGCCCCTTCGCAATCACTCGCCGTGATGATCGGCGTATGGACGTTGGCGAAGCCTTTGCTTTGGAAAAATTCGTGGACCGCCCAGGCCATCCGACTCCGGATGCGCAACAGGGAACCGGTGCGATTAGTCCGGGCTCTCAGATGCGGAATCGATCGGAGAAATTCGACGGTATGTCCTTTTTTCTGTAAAGGAAACGTTTCGTCAGCCCGTCCGATCAATTTAAAAGCTTTGGCCTTAAGTTCCCATTTCTGCCCCTTGGCCGGCGAGGCCACCAGAGACCCTTCGACTTGGACCGAGGACCCGGTAAGCGCTTCCTTAAGTTGTTCCGAACCGGGCACGGCAAGATCCACGATAACCTGGAGATTCTTGAGACAAGAGCCGTCGTTGACATCTACGAAGGAAAACTCCTTGGCGTCACGTCGCGTGCGGACCCACCCCGCGATCGTAATGTCTACGAGAGGTTCGTCCGACGCCAAAGCCTGCTTAACCTTAATGCGCATGGGGTAATTTGGACGAGCCCGCCCCCCGAAACAAGCGAGAGATGGCAAAAGCAGCTCCGGCGACGCCCTCACCACTCTGGCTGGACAATCTCATGCTCTTTCCCACGCTCAAAACCCTTACAATCTATGAACGCACTCGAGCAACTTCGCCAACACACCAAGGTCGTCGCCGATACCGGCGATTTCGCCGCCATGAAGGCTTTCAAGCCCCTGGATGCCACGACCAACCCAAGCCTCATCCTCAAGGCCGTCCAGATGCCCGAGTATCAGGCCCTCCTCCAGAAAGCTGCCCAGGATAACAAGAGTCGCGGGGTTCAAGCCGCCGTCGACGCCCTGCTGATCTCCTTCGGGACGGAAATCCTCAAGATTGTCCCCGGCCGCGTATCTACCGAAGTCGATGCCCGCCTGTCATTTGATAAAGTGGCGACCATTGCCAAGGCCAAGGAGCTTATCGCTCTCTATAAGGCCGCTGGCATCCCTAAGGAGCGCATCCTCGTCAAGATGGCTTCGACCTGGGAAGGCATCCAAGCTGCCGCCGAGCTCGAAAAAGAAGGCATCCGTTGTAATCTCACCCTTCTCTTCTCCTTCGCCCAGGCCGTCGCCTGCGCCGACGCCAAGGTCCAGCTAATCTCGCCTTTCGTGGGCCGCATCTACGACTGGCATAAAAAATCCCAAGGCGCCAATTGGAACGAAACCGCTTCTTCGGGCGCAAATGACCCCGGCGTCCAATCCGTCCGCCGCATTTTCGCCTACTACAAGCGTAACGGCATCAAAACCGAAGTCATGGGCGCCTCCTTCCGTAATTGCGGCCAGATCAAGGCCCTCTGCGGTTGCGACCTCCTGACCATCGCCCCGAACCTCCTCGACGAACTTTCCAAGGATTCTGCCGCGGTACCCAAGGTGCTCGATGAAGTCGCAGCCAAGGCCGAAGGCGAAGCCGCTAAGGCTTGGGGCGAGAAGGAATTCCGCTGGCACCACAACGAAGACGCCATGGCCACCGAGAAGACCGCCGAAGGTATCCGTGCCTTTGCCGTCGACGGCAAGAAACTCGACGATCTGGTCGCTAAGGCCATCGGCTAAGCAATCCGACAGTCCTTCAACCAAGACCAGGCTAAATGCCTGGTTTTTTATTTACGACGTTGCCGGACGGCCTCGAAGAGGCAGATCGCCGCAGCACTGGAAACGTTGAGTGAATCCGATGATCCAGCCTGTGGAATAGAGATTTTTTCGTCGGCACTCTTAAGCCAAAAATCCGTCAAGCCATCCTTCTCCGAGCCGAGCAACAAGGCCACCGGTCCGCGACAATCGACATCCCAATAAGCCTTGGTGGCCGCCGGCGAGGTCGCCAGCGAACGTACGCCGTTGGCCTTCATCCAAGCCGCAGCCTCCTGTGACGTACAGACCGCCACAGGCATCGAGAAAAGCGCGCCCTGAGACGAACGAACGACATTGGGATTAAAGACATCGGTGATGGGGTCGCAGACGATGAGGGCATCGCAACCGGCAGAGTCGGCCGTGCGAAGTAGGGCGCCGAGATTGCCTGGCTTCTCAACCGATTCGGCAAGTAAGATCAGAGGATTAGCCGAAGGCTTGAGCTGCCCGAGAGAGCAATCCCAGGTGCGTGCGACGCCAATCAGTCCATCGGGACCTTCGCGTCCGCTGACCTTTTCAAAGGCAGAAACTCCTAATTCACAGCACTGCACCCCAGATGCCCTACAATGGCTGACGAGTTCGGCGGCCTCCGATCCGCGAAACATCGACGGGCAGAAGTAAATCTCCAGGACCTCGACCTTGCGCTCGATCGCCCGGGACAGCTCCCGGAGACCTTCCGCGATGAACAAGCCACGAGCCTCTCGCTCCGCACGGTCGCGCAAGCGTGCCAAAGCCTGTACGCGTGGATTCTGACGACTTTGAATGACCTCTTCGGACACATTGGCAGTGAGTAGCATGTCCCGCGGGAGGGCAAGGCTAGCCGTCGAGGGGCCAGAAGGGATAAGGCTCGACCTCCTCGCGTTGTGGCTGACTTTCATCACATGTCCGATTTCGAGCCGCCCCAATCACGCAAGCCTGATGCATCCAAGTTCCGTCCAGGCAAATTTACATACCATCAGGAGATCGAGGTTGAAATTGCGACGATCACAAATCTCGGCGAAGGCCTCGCCCGCGTCGACGGCTGGGTGGTCTTTATTCCCGGAGCGCTGCCAGGAGAAAAAATCGTCGCCCGCGTCTGGCATAACTCGGCCAATTTCTCCCGCGCCGACCTTGTCCGCGTTGTCGTTCCTTCGCCGCACCGAGTCCAACCCCGCTGCGATCTCTTCGGAGAATGCGGCGGATGCCAATACCAGAACCTGGCCTACCCTCAACAACTCGAATGGAAGCGCAAGCAAGTGGCGGAAGCCTTCGAGCGCCTAGGCGGACTCAAAGTAGAAGTCGACGCCTGCCACCCTTCACCGAAGCAATACGGCTACCGATCGAAGATCACGCCGCACTTCATGACCCCACGAAGGGCAGATTTCCCGATTGGCTTCCTAGCCTCCGGCACATCCCGCCGCGTCATCGATGTACCTAAATGTCCGATTGCGACCGATGCGATCAATTCATCCTTTGCGAAATCCCGGAAAGAGATTCGGGGCAACCCTGGTCGCTTCGAACGCGGAGCCACCCTGCTCTTCCGTGATTGCGAAGAAGGCGTCATCACCGACCCACGCCAAGTCGTCACTGAAAAAGTCGGCGCCATTCAGCTCAAGTTCCTGGCTGGAGAATTCTTCCAAAACAATCCCTCCGTACTCGAGCAGTTCGTTGGTTATGCCATCAAGCTTGCCCAAGAGTCAGGTGCGAAACACCTCGTTGATACCTATTGTGGATCCGGCCTTTTTGCCCTTTCAGGCGCCCGCCAGTTCGAATCCGTGAACGGGGTCGAGGTTAGCGCAGAAGCGGCCCGCAAAGCCGCGGAGAACGCGACCCTCAACCGTCTGGTGAACTGCCGATTCATCGCCGGCACCGCCGAATCCATTTTCAAGAACATCCCGGTCAACGGCGCTGATTCCGCGGTGATTGTGGACCCTCCACGCAAGGGCTGTGATGAGGCCTTCTTGGAACAATTGCACCGCTTCAACCCGCGTCGCATCGTCTACGTCAGCTGCGCCCCGGACACTCAAGCCCGCGATTTGAAATACCTTTGCACCCTGGGCTGGAAGGTCATCGCCGTCCGCCCCTTTGACCTATTCCCGCAAACGCGACACGTCGAATGCATCGCGGCGCTCGAACGCGCTTAAGCAAATAAAAAGGGGCGCCACTTGGCGCCCCTTTTGCTTACATCGAATCGTCAGCTTAAGCCTGTGGCTTGGCTGCGTTTTCTTCTTCTTCCTCCGACCGCTCCACTTTAGAAATACCCAGGAGCGCTTCGCCGTCTTTAAGACGCATGACGCGTACTCCCTTGGTATTACGTCCGGCCGTACAGCGGATATCCGAGACCTTAGTACGAATCGATTGACCGCCCTTGGTGAGGAGCATGACTTCGTCTGCTTCCTGGACGCTGAGAGCACCAGCCACGCCGACCTCAGTGGAGATCGCAATGACGCCCTTGCCGCCACGGGATTGCTTCCGATAGACGGGCTCTTTGGTCTCTGGATCGTCAAAGGGCGTGCGCTTGCCGATGCCATCGATGCCGACGACGAGAAGCGTACAGGCCGGATCGACGATTTCCATCGCCTTGACCAGGTCACCCGAGTCCAGACGCATACCGACGACGCCGGTGGTGTCGCGCCCCATGGAGCGGACATCGGATTCATGGAAGCGAATGGACATGCCCGACTGCGAGATCATGACGACTTCGTTGTCACCGTTGGTCAGCTTGGTCGAGATGAGACGATCGCCGTGTTCGATATTGATGCCGATGATGCCTCCCTTGCGGTAGTTGGCATACTTGGAAATCTCCGTCTTCTTGATCGTACCCAAGGCGGTACTCATGATCAGGAACTTGCCTTCATCGAAGTTAGAAACACAGACCATAGCGGCCAGTTTTTCGTCGTCCTTGAGGTCAAGCAGTCGGGCGATCGACTTACCGCGGGTAGCCCGTCCGGCTTCTTCGATTTCGTAGACTTTCTCTACGTAAACCCGTCCATTATTCATGAAGAACAAGATATGGTCGTGGGTATTCGCCGTAAAGAGGTGCTCGATGAAGTCACTATCGTCATCGGAGGCTGCCTTGGAAAGCTCCGCACCCTTGGTTCCCTTGCCACCGCGTTTCTGCAGACGATACTGGGCCACCGGCGTGCGCTTGATAAAGCCCGCGTGCGAGACCGTGACGACGCAACCTTCGTTCGCGACGATATCTTCCATCGAGAGATCGCCTTCTTGGGCGTTGACCTTGGTCTTGCGCGGACCGACGTGGTTCTTGGCGGCTTCACGCAGTTCCTTTTTGATCAGCGCCAGCAACTTGGCCTCGCTGGAAAGGATACTGCGAAGCTCTTCGACGAGCGCCATCAGTTCACGATATTCGGCTTCGATCTTATCACGTTCCAGCCCGGTGAGCTGGTAGAGACGCAGGTCGAGAATCGCGACGGCCTGCCGTTCACTGAGGCCATACTTGGCGATCAACTTCACCCGAGCCTCATCACGATTGACGGAGGCACGAATGATCTTAACGAAGTCGTCCAGATTACGGAGGGCGATTTTGAAGCCTTCGAGGATATGGGCGCGGTCTTCGGCCTTCCGGAGACGGAAACGGGTACGGCGGGTGACCACGTCGCGGCGGTGCTCGACGAAACATTCGAGTAGTTCGCGGATATTCATCTGCTTTGGCCGACGCTTATCGAGAGCGAGCAGGATGACACCGAAGGAGTTTTCGAAATTCGTGTGCTTGTAGAGTTTGTTGATGACCACCTTCGGATTCTCGTTCCGCTTCAATTCGATCACCACGCGGGTATTTTCGTCGGACTCGTCGCGCAGGTCGGACACCTCATCGAGCACCTTCTCGGTGCAAAGGTCGGCGATGTGCTTAACCAAGGAAGAGCGGTTTACGTTGTAGGGGAGTTCGGTCAGGACGATCTGCTCCTTGCCATTCTTCATCTCTTCGGTGTGGGCTACGCCGCGCACGCGAATGATACCGCGCCCCGTGCGCAGGTACTGCTTGATGCCGTCCTTACCGTTGATGACCCCACCCGTCGGGAAGTCCGGACCGATGATAATCTTCTCTAAATCTTCGACCGTCGTATTCGGCTTATCGATAATCAGGCAGGTGGCGTCGACGAGTTCCTGCAGGTTATGCGGCGGGATGTTGGTCGTCATGCCGACCGCGATACCGGTTGAGCCGTTCATCAGCAGGTGCGGCAAAGCGCAAGGCAGCACGGTCGGCTCCGTGGTCGACTCTTTGTAGTTTGGAATGAAATCGACCGTGTCTTCATCAATGTCGGCCAGGAGCTCGGCGGACACCTCGGAAAGACGGCACTCGGTGTAACGGTAGGCGGCGGGTGGATCGCCGTCGACCGAACCGAAGTTGCCCTGAGGCTCGATCAGCTGGTAGCGCATCACCCAATTCTGGGCCAAGCGCACCAAAGTATCGTAAACGGAGCTATCCCCGTGCGGGTGGTAGTTCTTCAGCACTTCACCGACGACGCCGGCGCACTTGTCGAAAGGACGGTTATGGACGAGGCCTTCGCGCATCATCGCATACAGGATGCGGCGTTGGACGGGCTTCAGGCCATCGCGGGCATCTGGGAGCGCGCGAGAGACGATGACGGACATCGAATAATCGATGTACGCCGTCTGCATGATATCCGTGATATTAGCGGAAGTGAGTTTCTCTTTGTCAGAATACATTGGATGAAATATTTAGAGGGAGAAGAACGGGCTCAGACGTCGAGATTGGAGGTGTTGAGCGCATTGTCCTCGATGAAGGCGCGACGGGACGGGACGTCTTCTCCCATGAGCATGGCGAAGACCCGATTGGCTTCAGCAGCATCCTGGATGTCGACCTTAAGGAAGCGCCGCTTGGCGGGATCCATCGTGGTTTCGAAGAGCTGCTTAGGATTCATTTCACCCAAGCCTTTATAACGCTGGATCTGCAATCCCTTGCGGCCGAATTGGCGAATCTGTCCAATCAGCTCAAGGATGGTGCCTAATGGGATAGGGTCGGCTTTTTTGACCAGCTTCTTGGCCGGCTTCTCTTCGCCCTTGGCCTTAGGCTCGTCTTCCGCCGCTTCGGCGGCGGCCGGAGCTTCTTCTGGCGCCGAACCATCGATCAGATGGTAGCGGGCTTCTTCGTCCGCGCTGAACTGCTTGACGTCCATCCCTTGGGTCTCGAGATCCTTCAAGACCTTGGAGATCGAATCGTTCTCGAAGATTTCGATCACGTTCACGCGCTCCTGAACGACGGTGCCGTCTTTAAGTTTCTTTTCGCGGTCAATCTTGTCGGAAAGGAAGTCTTCGACCCCGGCCTTGCGAAGATAAGCCTGCTTAGCGTCGGAGTCCTTAAGGAACTCGTAAGTCTCCTCATTGCCCGTGCGGGTGCGCACGATGAAACGTGGGAGCGCATGGCTTTTGTGATCCTGCTCGTCAAGGTAGGCACCAAGCTGGCAACCCGTCCGGCCGATGCTGGCACCGAGCGACTCCAGTCGAGCCAGGGATTCCACGATCTTATCCAGTTTCTGGCCTGGGAAAATATGCTTATCGCGCAAGCGCAGCAAATTTACGTCTTCTGAACCCAGCTCGAGAAGGATGCGGTTCAGTTCTGGATCGTTGTCAACGTACTGCTCACGCTTCTTGCGCTTGATGCGATAAAGCGGCGGCTGGGCGATATAGACATAGCCCGCTTCAATGAGCCCAGGCATCTGGCGATAGAGGAACGTCAGGAGCAGAGTACGGATGTGCGAACCGTCCACGTCTGCGTCCGTCATGATGACGAGCTTGTGGTAACGGCACTTCGTGACGTCAAAAGCGCCGTCGCCTTCGTGCTTACCGATCCCCGTCCCGCAAGCCGTGATGATGGTACGGATTTCTTCATTCGAAAGTATCTTATCAATCCGGGCCTTCTCGACGTTTAGAATCTTCCCTTTGATCGGGAGGATCGCCTGGTAACGACGATCGCGACCTTGCTTGGCAGAACCACCGGCGGAGTCACCTTCGACGATGTAAAGCTCACAGACCGACGGGTCGCTCTCGGAACAGTCCGCCAATTTGCCTGGCAGGCCTCCGGAGGACATCGCGGACTTACGAACAGTTTCGCGCGCCTTACGGGCAGCCTCACGCGCGCGGGCGGCGTTGAGGCACTTGTCGACGATGCGACGGCCGGTCTTCGGGTCGCGCTCGAGGTAATATTTCAGCTGTTCACCAACCACCGAGGTCACGATGCCTTCGACTTCCGGATTGGTGAGGCGGGTCTTGTTCTGCGATTGGAACTTAGGGTCAGGGTGCTTGACGGAAATGACGGCCACCAGGCCTTCCCGCATGTCGTCGCCGTTAAGTTTGGCGTCCTTGTCCTTGATGAGATTATTGGACTTGGCGTAATGATTAACCACGCGGGTCAGGGCCGAACGAAAGCCGGAAAGGTGCGTGCCGCCTTCGGGCTGATTGATGAGATTAGCGTAACTGAACACCATTTCGTCGTAGCGGTCGTTGTACTGCAAGGCCACATCGAGCGTCATGCGGCGCTGATCGGGCTTCGGTTTTTCGCCCTCCGCCATGACCCGAGGATTGGATAAATCCGTGAAGTCAACTTCGGCGGAAATCAGGATCGGCTTATCGAAAAGCGTCTCCTCGTTGGCGTTCAGGAAAGAAACGTACTCCGCGATGCCGTCCTTGAATTCAAAACGGTCAGCCCGGTTGGAGCGCTGATCCTTGAGTTCGACGACGATCCCGGGGACAAGAAAAGCCAGCTCGCGAAGACGGCGAAGGATGATGTCGTATTTGAACTCTTGCGTCGCGACGAAGATTTCCGGGTCGGGATGAAAAGTGATTTTAGTCCCCGTGCGCTTCGTCTTGCCGATGACCTTGATGGCCTGGACGACTTCGCCACGGCTGAATTTCATCTGGTGCACCTCGCCCTCTCGACTGACCTCGGCGATAAAACTATCGGAGAGTGCATTGACGCATTTTGCGCCGACCCCGTTCAATCCGCCCGAGACCTGATAAGCACCTTTGTCGAACTTTCCTCCAGCATGCAGGTTGGTAAGCACGAGCTCCAGGGTCGGAATTTTTTCTTCCGGGTGCATCGCGACTGGAATGCCGCGGCCGTCGTCCTCGACGGACAAAGATCCATCCGCATGGATTTCCAACTTGATGCTTCGGCAATAACCGGCGAGCGCTTCGTCGATCGAGTTGTCGACGATTTCGTAAACGCAATGATGCAGACCGGTCTCGTTCGTATCACCGATATACATACCGGGACGTTCACGCACGGCTTTCAGGCCCTTCAATCGCTTGATGTCGGCGGCTCCGTAAGATTCGTTGCCGGCGTGCTTTCCGCGTGCACTTGATTTGTCAGAATTTTCGCTCATATTTTAGATAGAAATTAGGTAGGATTTCCCCACGGGAGAGGGGTATTAAAATGCTGTTTTTAACACCCAACGGTGCAACAGGAAAAGCCCCCTGTTCACATGTTTTTTAAGGCATCGAAATATCTGTTAATCAACTCCTTACAAAAACTTATAGGGTACTTAAGCCAACCTTACTAACAGCCTATCCACAGCTCATTTACAGGCCAGCCAACAGCTTTCAAACAGGGCCAGGGAAGCTCAGTCGAAAAAGGCCGTAATCGGCCGAATGGCTTCTGCTCCAGCATCCTCGAGAACATAATGCCCCGCCGAAGGGAAGAGCAGCGTCTGGGCCTCAGGAAAACGGGCAATAAAGCCCTCTAAAAAGGCCTGATCGAAGCAAAAGTCCTTCATACCCCAGCAAAGCAGCATGGGTTTCCCCCGCAAGCCAGGCAAAGCCGCCTCAACGGCCGCCAGAACGGGGCGAGAGGGGTGATTGGGCTCCATGGGTATGTCGGCCACAAAATCAGCCACAGCCCGACGACCTGAAGCCGATAAGTAGGGGAAAAGGAACCCGGCCTTAACCGGCGGGGTCAGCGGGCGCTCCACCGCCATCCAGGTGGCAGGTCGGGCAAAGCCATTCAGGCCCTGGACGATAAACCTACCGACTAAAGGCAAACGGCAAACGGCGATACGGAAAGGGATCTGCTGAGAGATGAAAGCCCCGGTGTTAGTGACCAGAATTTTCCCGACGCGCTGGGGCTTACGGCCCGCTACGCCGAAGCCGATGGCGCCACCCCAATCGTGAACGCCTAAGTCAAACTCTCCGATGTTAAGATGCGCGAGCAAGGCTTCGACATCAGCAATGCGGTCGGCCAGCCGAAGGAAGCGATCGGGTCGAGCGGAAAGCCCCATGCCCACGTGGTCGGGCACGATCACGCGCCGCCCACGCGCCGCCAGCGCCACGATCAAATCTCTCCAGAGGAACGACCACGATGGATTGCCGTGGAGAAGCAAAACCGGACGACCATCGCGAGGGCCGTGATCCACGAAATTCATCCGCCCAGACGGTGCGGAAAAATCATGGGCGGCAAAAGGGTATAAAGCCTTGAGCTCGGCAGGAAGATCCATGGGCGATCTCATTGACATTCGACGGCAAGCATCATGCTCGCGAGCCCGCTGCCGATACCCAGAAGCGCCACGCGGTCACCTGATTTAATCCGCCCATCAGCCAAAGCCAAAGCCAGCGTAGCAGGGACGGATACCGAGCCCACGTTGCCCAGATGATGAAAACTTTGGCAATCTTTGGTCACATCGATGCCGAGCTTTTCAAAAAGTAATGCCGAATGCCTGCGGCCTACCTGGTGGGTGACGACCCGTTGGGGCGTTAACTCATCCCAGCCCGTGACGCCTTTGAACCTACCCCAACAACGCTGTGCCAAAGCAACCCCAGCGATCAATAGACCCTCCGAGTCGGTACGCATGTCCAGTTCATCTGACGAAGTATCGCCCTCGCATAACGCATTAGCCGATGAATCCGTTTCGGCGGCGCCGCCGAGAAGACGAATCGCACCAGGAGCAGCAAGGTCATCCCGACTGACGACAACCGCGGCGGCACCAGCACCGATTGTAAGATTAGCGAAGTAAGGTTTAATTCCCTCACGCGTCAAAGTGAGGTCCTCGTTCAGCAAACGTACCGTACGCTCGACCAAAGGCCGTCCATCTTCACCGGCACAAACGAGCGCTCTCCGAATTTGGCCCGACTCAACGAGTCCAGCCGCCAAGACGATGGCATTCAGCCAACCCAGACAAGCGTTCGAAACATCGAGGATTTGGGCCTGCGATCCCAAGCCGAGCAGCCCATGGACATAAGCGGCTGTCGAAGGCTCGAGCCGATCGCGACAGACCGATGAATGGATTAATAAGTCGATATCATGGGGCCCCACGCCGGCGGCGACCATCGCCCGGCGACCGGCCGAAGCGGAAGCCTCCGATGGCCGGATGGCCTGAGGCCAGAAGCGTCGTTCATGAATTCCAGTCATCAACTCCAAGCGTCCTTCCGGCAGTTTTAAACGCTGGTAGAGCGGAGCCAATTTTAATTCCAAAGCTTCCGAGGTCCAAACTTCGGGAGGAAGTTCAGCCACCAGCCCGGATAAAACTGTGCGCCTGAATTGCACGTCAGAGGATGCGGGATGACGCCTTGACCAATTCTTCGTCAAAGAAATTCAAACCCATGCCCGCATCGACGACGACGCCTTGACCGTTGATGCCGCTGGAGCGCGGAGAAAGAAGCCAGACCGCCGTATCGGCGACTTCCTGGGTTTTCAGAGCTTCCTTGCGAAACGTCATCTTTTCGGCGTGCAGGTAATTATGAAGATAGCCTGGAATGCCCGCACTCGCACTCGTCTTCAACGGGCCCGCATTTACGCTGTTAAAACGCACCCGTGTGTCTGCGGAAAAAGATTTCGCAAGGAAACGGGTTGCGGATTCTAAGGCCGCCTTGATCGGCGACATGTAACCGTAATTTGAGGCCGTGACCTGCGAAGAAATTCCGATGGAGACCACCGAAGC
>CAILOT010000053.1:0-15391 GCA_903835965.1 uncultured Opitutia bacterium | reverse complement strand
TTGATTCGCTCATTGCTGAGCATCTCAACGAGTACCGCTTTGGCTTCGGGTTTCTGCCCCATCTTGTTTCCGAGGATCTTCGCGGCTGAAAGGTAGGCCTTGGCGGACCAAACTTCATATTTCTTCCAGGCCATCCAGCAGCGACGGTAATAGGCTACCGCTTCGGCGTCATGGCCTTGGCGCTCTTCCATTTGGCCGAGCCAGTAGAGGCAGCCTGCCGTGGTTTCGCCTCTCCATTCCTTGGTCTTGGCGATGTCTTCGAGGGTCTTTTTGGCGGCGACATATTGTCCTAGTTCAACCAAAGCACGACCGTGTGCGAAAAGGATTTCGCGCTCTTTTGTCATCAGGATGTTATTGTCGATGGCTTCCTGACAGAGTTCGGCGGCTTGCTTGAACTTTTTTTGACGCAGTAAGATTTCAGCGGAACCGGCGAAGCCGTAATCGGCATAGTCTGTGGAACGACTATGTTCGCGGATATAGTCGAAGTAGCTGGCAGCTTTGGTCAGTTCCCCTTTTGTGAGCAAGTGATCGCCGACGACGGCGATGATGGTCGGGCTTAGCTCTTCGGCTTTGTAACTTGTGGCGATTTTCTCAAAATAGGAGGCGGCCTTTTCGGGGTTGCGCGTGTTGAGAGCAAGTTGGCCGAGGGCGAAGAAGCCGCGGGCTTGGGCAATAAGGGAGTCTCGGTTCTCTTCGAGGCGGAGCAGTTTCTTCAGTTCCACTTCGGCATTGTCCACGGAATACGCCGCGGGGTCGGGTTTAGTGCCAGGCTTAACCCGCTTCACTTTCTTGGCGATTTTCTCGGTCAGGAAGATGATGAGCTTCTCGGCACCTTCTTGGCGACGATCGTTGATGCTTTCCGTGACGGAATCGGAAAGGATCTTCAAGGCGTCGGTCTTGGCTTTGGTGATGCTGGTTTGACGCTCTTTTTCGATAGTGTCGAGTTCGGCAGCCAGTTGGGCGGAGAGTTTCGCGACGGCTTCCTTGGCGGCCGCGACGGCTTCGGGTGTGCCGGAGTTGCGTTCAAGGTCGGAGACGATCTTGCGGGCGACCGCCAGCTTGGCACTGTAGTTTTTGGTGGTCTGTTCGTTGCGTTGGCTGAATTCTGCCTTATCTCCCATTCGCTCGGTCGATTTGATGACATCAAAGAGGTAGGTCATCGCCTTCGGGTCGTTATGGTTCCAGTCGTAGATTTCTTTGTAGAGATCACGCATCCTTTGGTGTTCGCCGCGCCCCGGGAGCATCTTGCCTAATTCCCGCAGGACGAATTCCAGCGCCGAGGGGTTGGTGCGGCCGGTTCGGGCGGCAGCAACATAGGCGTCAACCGCTTTGCCGGTGACATCGTTCTTCTGCTTTTCAAGTTTAGCTTTGTTCGCCGCGGCAGAGGTTTTTCCGGAAGTCGAATCGGTGTTGCGGATATCGAGGTCGGCCAAGCGGATCGCTTCGGTGAGTTGATCGGCCAAGCGGATGTAGGTGTCGCCGATCAGCGTATGAACTTCGGGCAACTGATTGATGACCTCATCCGTTTTCAGGACGGCGAATTCCTTCAGCCATTCGTTGCAGAGGCGCAGGGTTTCGGTCGTCTCCGGGGGGTTGCTGCCAAATTTCACGATTGCCTGACGATAGCGCACGTCCGGGAGGAACTGTCCGCGAGGATATTCTTTCTCGTAAGTGTCGAAGGCGGCCTTGGTTTCCTTGAATTTTCCTTGGTAGAACCAGCACAGCGCGTTCATGTACAGCACCTGCTGGGTAACGGGTGATTGCCGGTACTGCTTGAGAAACTTTTCAAACGCGACGCGAGCATCATTCCAGTCGACCATCGCGAAGTGGCAGCATGCGATGCGGAAATCGATTTCCATCGCGGCGTCCGAACTCAGATTTTTCACGTTATCCTTCACCCATCGATAGTGCGTAATCGCCTCTTTGAAGTCTTCGGCGTCTTGGGAGATTTCGCCCAAGATTATGCCGATGGAGGAGTTTTCATCGGCCTTCGGAAATTTATCGAGGAATTCCTTGCACTTCGCCTGGGCTTCGGCGTTTCGGCCGGTGCGCCGAAGGGCGACGATGTAGTAATAATAGGTGCCAGTAATCCGGGAGAACCCCGGGTTATTATCAAAGATATCACGGAAAGCCACGAAGGCTTCCCAGGGGCGGTTCAATTCGAGCAGGCAGAGGCCGATACGGTAGGAGATGAAAGCATCGTAATCCTTGTTGGCATTGAATTCGGTCTCGATTTTTTTGAACTGATCCAAGTCTTGGCGGACCATTTCGATCTTCGCTTTGGTTTCGTCGTTCGGCTTCGGGTTGCTTTTGATGATGCCGTCGAGGTCCGCTTGCTTGGCTTCGACTGCCTTAACCAAGGCGCGGGTGAGGGTCGCGCGGCGGAGTGTGCCTTGGTAGTTGCTCAGTGCCTGTCGGTAGGCTTCAGGCTGGGTGTTTTCGTCGACGGTGGCTTCGGCCGAAGCGAAGCGGGCATCGCCGATGCTGAGGCGCTGGAAGTTGGAACGGACGATATCGGCGGGCGAGCCGCTGCTTTTGGCATCGATTTCAGACTTAAGTTGGTCGGCATCTTTGACGAGGCCGAGTTTGGTATAGATTTCGACCAGCTTGTATCCGGCTTCTTTGCGTTCGGGGGTGTTGACGCCTTCGGAGGTGGCCTGCTTGAGCAAGGCGATGGCTTGGCCGTAGGCCCCTTTTTTGTCGGCTTCCGGGGCGGATTTGACTCGGTCGAGAACGATTTTGGCAGAGAGCGTATAAGCGTTAACGCGATCTTCGGGCCGGGCTAGGGTGTTCGAGCGGATTTTCTCGAGGCGTTGGAGGGCCGCATCCCATTTAGCTTGATTGGAGAGGACTTCGATCAAGGTGAGTTCCGCCAAGCCGCGACGATTATCACTGTCAAAAAAGTCATCGGTTCCACGCGGAAATTTGGTTAGGAAATTGGTCAGCTCGATTTCGGTCTTGGACCAGTCTTTGATCAGGAAGTAGCAGGTGGCCTTTCGGAAAATGACCACGGCTTTGAGCTTGTCCTCAACGTTGGTCGCTTGTTTTTCGAGTTCGACGTAATCGGCCAAGGCATCCTTGTATTTCTTCTGATCAAAGTTCAGTTCGGCTTTTTTAAACAAGACCGATAAGGGGTCTTCCTTGGGCTCTTTATTGATAGCCGCGGCTGCCGCTTGTGCCCGCAGGGTGCTGGGTGTGGGCGTTAAGGCGATAAGAGCGGCAAAAAGGGATGCTTTTGCCAACTTATAGGTTCGAGACTCGTAGGTAGCCATCAGTTTGGGGAGTAATTAACTCCTCATTGGGGTGGGGACTAAAATTGGCAATTCGCTGGCCTTGTGCCAAGCCATATCCAAAGGGATTATCTCCTATTTATCGTTTGTTACCAACTTGAAACAATGGATAGACTGTTTGCTCACCGGCCGGCTTTTAGACCCGAAGCGAGCAGGGTCTCAAATCCAGGCTCCTTAGGCTCTTTGGCCACCACTCGAACCTCCGAGTGCTGGAATCCAGCGGCTTCAAGCCAGTCATGGAGGTCGTTTTCTTTGAATCCTAGCCAGCGGTCCGCATAGAGCTCGCGTGCCTTTTCAAAACGATGGGCGCGGAGATCAAGGACGAGGAGTCTGCCGCCCGGTTTAAGGATACGGTGCGCTTCACTTAGGGCTTTTCTGGGATTGTCGGCGTGATGCAGGGCTTGGCTGAGCAGCGCGAGGTCTACGCTGCGATCGGCCAACGGGACTTTCTCGATGTCGCCGAGAATGTAAGTGAGATTATTTAGGTGTTCTTTTTTCGCCAAGGCCCGGCCTAGCTGAACCATGCGAGGGGAATTATCGATGCAATGGACGCTTTCGGCTCTACGCGCGAGCAGCCGGGAAAGCGTGCCGTCTCCAGCGCCTAGGTCGGCGATTTTTACGCGCGGTGCGAGTAAGAGAAGCATCTGCCCGATAGCCTCCCAGGACCTTCCTGGACAGTAGTTGCGGCCGAGACGGTCGGCTACCAGATTGAAATGTCGCTCGGCTTTTTGCCGCCTTTTTTGGATGATTCGCTGCAGGGAGCGTTGGTCGGCAGCGGTTGCAGGGTCTTGAGCCGTGGCCGCGATGGCGGCCTCAATCAGTCGGCTCACGCCCGCAGGAAGATTACGTGCGAGCGAGTAATAGGAATTTTTCCCATCTCTTCGGTCGTCGGCGAGGCTGGCTTTGCGGAGCAGCGAGAGGTGTGTCGAGATACGTGACTGACGCATGCCGAGGATTTCCTGAAGCTCGCCTACGGCGAGTTCACCCTTATTTAGAAGAAATAAAATCCGTGCGCGAGTGGGGTCGGCAAGTAGCCGGAGAGACTCCCAGGGGGTTGGCATACGAATGGATTAGGGGTGAACGGGTGGGGTGTCAAAAGAGGAAGCCCCGATTTCCGGGGCTTCTTCGAGGGCGCTTTATAGGGCTTATTTACGCTTATCAATCCAGCGGGTGATTGTGATCACTTTCCACGTTTCAGCCTTACCCTTGATGTTGGTGACGAAGGTCTCGCCCGGCTTGTGGTTCAGGAACTGCTTGGCCAGCGGAGAAATGTAGGAAAGAATGTTCTCTTCTGGCTTACCGTCCCAAGCTCCGAGAATGTCGTAGGTGATCTGAACTTGGTCGGAACCGCGCAGGAGGGTGACGGTTGAGCCGATGCTAATGGAGTCTACCTTGGCCTCTTTAAAATCGGTGATACGGGCCTTCTTCAGGACGGAGTCAAGTTCGGCGCGGCGAGCAGCGAGGGTGTCATGATCCTGGCGAGCCATCTTGTACTCTGAATTCTCCTTAAGGTCTCCGTGCTCCTTGGCGATCTGGATGGCTTCCTTGATGGCGGGCAGGCGGACTTTGACGATGTCCTCAAGCTCACGCTCTTTTTCTTCTTTGCTGGAATTGGAGACGACGAGCTCTTTTTCTTCAGCCTCCGTATCGGTGTGCTTAGATTGGGCCAGACGTTGCACGTGTGGTTCGATCTTCGCCAAGCGTGAAAGCAGTGCTTTCTTGGTCATCTGGTCGAATCCTTGGCTGCTCAGCATGGTGCGAGTCAGGTCGAAGATGGTTTCGCTGTCGGTCTTTGGTCCGCTTGCCGGAGCCAAGATGTCGGCGATTAGTTCGCGATCCTTAATCAACTCGTTGGCCAGCGGGATGCGGGCGGTAGAATTAGATTCCAGAGATTCGGTGTCGACGGATGCGAGAATGGCGCCGAGCAACGATGGATTGATGAGGCCGTTGACAATCTCCGCGTACTTCTTCGAGGTGCGATTCTTGATGACCCAGATGATGACGGGAGCACGTAATTCGCGGGTCTCGAGCCACTGGGCGAAGCGAGTGGCCACATGGGCGGAAAGCTCTTGGTCGCAAAGATAAGCGATGCATTCCGAGACTAATTTAGCCGAACCGCTCTTGGTGGTCCCGATGTCTCGATTACGAAGGAGGTCGAACGCACGGTCAGCCCAGTTGTCGCCGTGGTGCGCACGGACGAGGTCCAGCAGACTGCGGATTTTCTCAGTCGTGTGAGGGATGTTGAGTGCGATGAAGGCCAGGTCGCTTTCGGAACAAAGGGCGATGATATCGGAGGCCGTCGGGCTGACGGTATCAACGGTTTCGACGGCTGGACGGAAGAACTTATCTCGGTTCCAGATGCCACAAAGAATCGCGGGAAGATTGTCTCGCCGACGGGCGCTGCTCAGGGCGTTGACGGCCTTGGCGAGGTCGGAGGAAACTTTGGCGAGGTTGGCTTCGTTAGCGGCCGAGCGAGTTTCGGCCGTGGCGCTGTCGGCGAGCTCTTCGAGAAGGGCTAACTTGCGTTCAAGGTTTGGGGCGCCTTCGTATTGAGCGAAGAGGTCTTCACCGAGGTCTTGAGGAGCTACGAGAAGGGCGTAGAGCCCTCCTTTACGTTCGGGGACGAGGACGGCACGATCCTTGCGCAGGACAGCACGCCCTTTGGTCCACCAGGCCTTGAAGGCGACCGCACGGTCTTTGCCGGCGGCGAGGGATGCGAAATGAATCCGCTCGAGGTTAGCTTCGAGGGCGTAAGATGAACAGGTTCCGGTTGGGCTTTCGTCGAGGAGGGCCTTGACGATTCCAGCTGGGTCATTGGCGACCATCCCGGCGATTTTTTCCTTAGTGTCGTCGGCGTAAGCCGATGCTACGGCACCATTTGGGTTAATAATCTCAATTTTTCCGAGAAAGAAAGCGGCGTCCATCGCATGGGCTTTTTTGTTCTGTTCCGGGAAGTCGACCGTGAAGCGTTTGGCGGCTTCGTCGTAGGCGCGGATGACACCGATGCCCCAGGCTTGGTGAAGGCAGAAGGCGGGTTGACCCGTCGCTACCCTGTCAATGGCGGCCTGAAGAGAGTTAATTTTACCACCTTGTGGGTTGGGGACCTTGTTGCTCATTGCAAAAATTGGTTTTGGGGATAACAATTCTCACTTGCAAGCAGGAAGGCTGAGGGCTTTGGGGTCTATCGACCTTAAGTCCCAACCCCGACACTCACACATGGCATTTAAGCCCGAAAAGCCCTCAATTCACGGTGAAACCCCAGAGACACTGGGGGCGCGATTGGTCGAGGGCGGGCACCCCCGGTACCGAGCGGCCCAGGTATTTGAGTGGATTTACCCCCGCCGGGCTGAAAAAGCCGACACGATGACCAATTTGCCGGCTAATTTAAGGGCCTGGTTGGCAGAAAACTATGATTTTGAGGCCACGGAGGTTATGGGGCGCAAAACAGCTTTGGATGTGACCCAAAAGCTGCTGCAACGCCTTCGCGACGGGTCGCTCATCGAGACGGTCATTATCCGCGCACCGATGGAGGGGGTAGGCCAGGATAAGTCCCGGCGAACGATTTGTATCTCTACCCAGGTGGGTTGCGCCTACGGCTGTAAGTTTTGCGCATCAGGCCTAGAGGGCTGGAAGCGAGATCTCTCCGTTGGTGAAATCGTCTCCCAACTTGTGCAAGTCTGTCGCATCGAAGATCAGGCGGATCCGGCACGTGCCGCGGAAGGGCTGGCATCATTCGATAACATTGTGGTGATGGGGATGGGCGAACCCTTGGCGAATTACGATAATCTGATGGCCGCGTTGCGCATCGTGAATGCGGCTTGGGGGTTCGGTTTTGGCGCCCGCCGCGTGACCATTTCGACTTCCGGAGTTGTGCCTAAAATCCTTAAGCTTGCGGAAGAGCCTGAGGGCTTCCGTCTCGCGATCAGTCTGCACGGCGCAACGAATGAAGTGCGGGAAAAAATCATGCCGGTGAACAAGAAGTATCCGTTGGAAGAGTTGGTGCCGGCCGCCAAGGCTTTCGCCCGGAAGCACGGACGGATGCTTACGCTCGAATTCATCTTGATCGAAGACATCAACGACATGTTAGAGCAGGCTCGGAAATTAGCCGTCATCGCCCGTGAATTGCATGCCCACGTGAACTTGATTCCGTATAACAAAGTCGAGGGCTTGCCTTGGGTGCGCCCCTCTTTGACGCGCCAAGATCGCTTTGTAAAAGAGCTCCGAGCTTTGGGGGTCACGGCGACTTTACGTCGGGAAAAAGGGCATGATATCGATGCCGCCTGCGGGCAGTTGCGGTTGCAAAAGGAGAAAGAAGTAGTCCGCAACGGACCCACACCACCCGCGGCGGCTTAGACTGATAGGGCCGTAGCGAAAGCTTTGCGATCCTCCGCCTTGAAGAAGGCCGTACCTGCGACCAAGGTGTCGGCGCCGGCGCTCCGGCATTGCTTGCCTGTAGTCGCGTTGATGCCGCCGTCGACTTCGAGGCGATAATTCAAGCCACGTTGGCGACGTTCGTGATCGAGGAATTTAATACTCTCGAGCACGGACGGGATGAAAGCTTGGCCTCCGAAGCCTGGAAAAACCGACATGCAAAGCGCAAGGTCGACCGAGTCCAAGTAAGGCAGCAAACGGCGAGGATCGGTGTCCGGGTTCATCGCGATGCCCGCTGGCAAGCCCGCGTTCTTGATCGCGGCGATCGTCTTGGCTACGTCGTGATCAGCCTCCACGTGAACGGTCAGGCGATTGGCTCCGGCTTTAACGAAAGCGTCCACGAAGCGATCGGGATTCGTGAGCATCAGGTGTACGTCGAAGAATAATTTCGACTGAGGCCTGAGATCCGCGACGACTTGCGGTCCGAAGCTGATATTGGGCACAAAGTGCCCGTCCATGATGTCTAGATGGACCCAAGAAAGTTCAGCCGCCTCGATCGTGCGAAGGCCTTTCAGGAATTCGCCGTGGTTGGCGGCGAGTAAGGAGGGGGCGACGACAGGGTGAGGCATGACTACCAGGCCGTGGTTGCGGCTTCTCTGATTTGGGCCGCGATGTCAGCAAAGAGCGTGGGTCCTAGGCTGAGTTCTTCGGCTGTGGGGTCGCCCTTTGGCTGGAATGTTACGGCCGCGGAGAAATCTCGGTCTTTAAATAGCACCCGCTTTCCGCCCTCGGTAGTTAAGGTGCAGCGAACGATGAACGTCACCCGATAGGTAGAGATGAGGAAGGCGTCGGCGGAATTTGCCGTCTGTCCTTCGCGTTTATACTGCGTGACTTCGGTGATGAGAAACGCTTCGCCGGGGCCGATTTTGATGCGAGGGTCGCCGGAAAGCGCCGCAAGAATTTTTTCCTGCAGGACTGCATGGGTTCCGGGGCGGGAGGTCGCATTACGAACGGGGGCGACTTCGATGTGCGTGAAGGAGGGCTTCGGTCCGCCAAGTCGGTATGAAGAACATGCCGTGCATAATCCTAGGCTAAGAATGAAGAACAAGCGCGACCTCATCGACGTTCGGTTTCTGTGGCTGCCCGGGGAGGTTCTTTTTTAAAGCCAAAGGAATCAAGGTCACTGCTCGCGTTAGTCGGGGCTGCCTCATTCGCCATGCGGGGCCGTGGGTAGGTGCCCAGTAGACGGTCTGCGATGGTCTTGGGTGGGGTTGGATTCTTCTGGATCTCGGCCAAGAGCGATTGGGCATCTTTGGCGGCCTGAGATTCAGGAGCTAGGCTCAAGCAGGCGTTAGCCATGAGTTTGGCCGCTTCGGGGTTATTATGTTTGAACCAATAAAACTGGGCTAAATTAAGCCGCGCTCGGGCGGCGCGATCGCGGAGTAGGCGGATTTGTTCGGGGGCTTGTTTCGTGCGGTTATCGTTGGGAAATTGATCAGCCAAGGTGCGCCAATGATCGGCTGCTTCGATGGTGGAGGCTTGATCCCAGTCGGCCCCCATGGATTCATGAGAGCGTATCTTGGCCAGCGACTCCAGGGCTTCGGGCAAAAACTTCGAGGCCGGATAATCGCTGACCAATCGTTCCAAGGCTTCCTCGGCTTTGGCGTCGATTTCGAGCTCGATGGAGAGACGGGCGATTTTGATCAATGATTGGTCAGCCAGTGGCCCGTTGGGTGCCAGTCGCAAAGTCTTATGCCAATAGGTGAGAGCGCTTGCGGGGTCTTTGAACCACGGGAACCAGCCGCCTAAGTAGCGTCGCTCGCCGCTTCCAATTCGGTTGGCGATTTCGAATTGGAGTTGGACGGCGTCTTGGAATTTCGAAAAACTCGAATGACGGGCGTAGATTTCATCAATCAGGTCGGTTGCCATTTCGAAGCGACCTTGTTGCGTGTAGATGCGAGCCTGTTCGAGCATCGCCAAGGCTTCGGCGGGGTTGCCACGATTGGCTTCCGCGACCAAGGCCCACGATTTCAAGGCAGCGCTTTGCTCGCCGGCATCATTCGCCCCGGAGGCTATGTCCATCGCGATTAAGACCACGGTCAGCCGCTCCGCGGGGGTGATTTCGGGAGTCGTGCCAGCTCGAACCTGCCAATGTCCGTCTTGGCGGATAAATTCCGCCGAGGCGGAGGCAGCCAGCAAGAAAGCGGCAGAATAAAAGGTTTTAGCGAGTAGGTTCATTCCAGCGAAGGAGAGTTGCGCCCCAAGTGAGGCCCGCACCGAAAGCAACCAAGAGGACAAGGTCGCCGTGTTTGATCTTACCATCACGCCAAGCTTCTTCCAGGGCGAGGGGAATCGATGCGGCTGATGTATTGCCGTAACGGTCGAGATTAAAAGGGAATCGCTCCATGCCGACGTTAAGTTGATTGGCGACGGCTTCAACGATGCGAATATTGGCTTGGTGGGGGATGAACCAAGCCACTTGATCGGAGTTGACGCCGCATTTAGCCAAGACGCGTTCACAAGATTCAGCCATCACCCGGACGGCAAGGCGAAAGACTTCTTTGCCATTCATCCTCAAGAAATGTTTTCCGTCGCGTAATGTTTCCGTACTGGCGGGACTCGCTGAGCCGCCCGCTACGCAATGAAGCAATTCGGCGTTGGTGCCGTCCGCACCTAAGACATTGCCGAGAATGCCAACCCCCTTGACGTTGGTGGCTTCCAGAATGGCAGCGCCGGCGCCGTCGCCAAAAAGCACGCAGGTCGCCCGGTCTTGCCAGTCTACGACGCTGGATAGCTTTTCGGTACCGATGACGAGGACATGGCGATAACCACCCGATCGCATCATGTCAGTGCCGACTTGGAGTGCATAGACAAAGCCCGAACAAGCCGCCGAGATGTCAAAGCATGGGATGTCGCGGCGAAGTCCTAGCTTAGCTTGGAGGAGGCACGCTGTAGACGGGAAGGGTACGTCGGGCGTCATCGTGGCGACGATGAGCAGGTCGATGTCTTCAGGTTTAAGTCCCGCACGTTCCAAGGCTTTGGCCGCAGCCTTCGCTCCCATGTCGGACGGATTTTCGCCTGGACCGGCGATGCGCCGTTCCGAGATGCCCGACCGGCTTTTGATCCAGTCGTCGGAGGTTTCAACCATGAGCGACAGCTCCGCGTTGGTGAGTTTACGCTCGGGTGCGTGCACACCGATAGCCCTGATAAAGACTGAAAGCTCGGCGCTGCTCATCGAAGACTTGAGGTAAGACCCGACGGCGGGAAAGGAAACACTAAAACCTCAGACTTCCTCTGGAGTGGCCGAAATCACCTTATTTGCCTCTGCTAGAGCCATTTGCATCTGACGTCCTGCCCCGTGACCTAGGGCTTCAAGGCCAAGGCGGATGGCGCTGACAATGCCCTGCCGATTGCTGGAACCATGGGCTTTCATGACAAGGCCGTTAAGTCCGAGAAGGGGGGCTCCGCCGTAACGCTCGGGCTTAAGTTTACCTTTTAATTCTCGGACCAAAGGAAACATGGCGATGCCGCCGGCCATGTAGACTGGATTACGCATGACTTTATTGCCGACCAGTTCGCGGAGCATGTAGACCAAGCCCTCCAAGGTCTTAAGAATGACATTCCCCGTGAAGCCGTCGGTGACGACAACGTCGCACGCATCGCCGAACATATCGAAGCCTTCGACCGGCCCGATATAATTGATGCTCGTACCCATGGCTTTCAGAAGGCTGTGGGTGCGGTTAATGCGAGCGCCGCCTTTGCCTTCTTCTGTTCCGACGGTAAGAAGTCCAACGCGCGGATGGGCAATACCTAGGGAGCTTTGGGCGTAAATTGAACCAAGTACGGCATTATGCACCAAGTGTTCGGGCGTCGCTTCGGGGTTGGCCCCGACGTCGAGCAGGATGAAATGGCCTTCACGACGGGGCATGATCGCCGCCAAGGCTGGGCGTTCAGCGCCTTCCATTGCCCTGACTTTGATCGTTCCAGCGGCAACGAGGGCCTTGGTGTTACCCGTCGAAACTACGGCATCAACTTCTCCAACTTTAAGCAATTCAAGGGCGATTACCATTGATGAATCGCGCTTAGATTTCAGGACCGTCATGGGCGCGTCATCGGGGCCTACGATGGAGGGCGCATGCTTGAAGATGACGCGGGACGATTTCAGATTACGGTGCTCCATCGCCAAGAGGCGCAAATTATCTTCGTTGCCGACGAGCACCAGGGTGTCGTCAGGACCGATGACCCCTTCTTTAAGGGCAAGGGCAGCGGCAGCGACGGCTTCTGAAGGGCCGAGGTCGCCTCCCATGCAGTCGAGGGCAATCCGGTGGCCTTTCTTCAGAGTGGCTTCGCTCATGGGTTCGGGCTGGGCCCGTGAACCGGCTTATGCGCTGGCGTCGAGGACCTGGCGCCCACGGTACTTGCCCGTGGTGGGGTCAACACGATGCGAGCGACGAAGTGCACCGGATTCGGTGTCACGAACGAGCTTAGGAGCACGGAATTGGTTAGCGCCCCGACGAAGACGGCTGCGGCGTTTGGACTGTTTGCGTTTCGGGTTGGCCATGGTTCTACGCTGGGTTGAGGGTTGGTTCTACCCCTCAACCCCCCTCGGTCAAGCCCCCTTTCCATTCCCTTGCTCTTAGTTGCCAGTTTCTTTGAAATAGGCCCATGTCTGGCCATCCTGCCTTATTTCTTGATCGTGACGGAAACTTGATTCGTGACCATCACCATACCTGCAGGGAGGATCAAATTGAGCCGATAAAGGGGGTAAAGGAAGCCTTGGAGGCCTGTCTGCGGGCTGATTATCGTTTATTCATCCTCACTAATCAGAGCGGGATTAATCGGGGTATTTTTACTTGGGAGGCTTACGAAGCCTGTAATCGCAAGATGCTGGAATTACTTAATTTGCCGGCCCCGGGTATTTTGGAAATCAAGGCCGCGCCCGAACGCCCGGACGAACCCTCCCTTTATCGTAAGCCCAGTCCTAGGTTCATTCAGGAAATGGCGGCAAAGTATTCCTTGGACCTCGGCAGGTCGTGGATGATCGGGGACCGACGCACGGATTGGGAGGCTGGAATCAATGCCTCGGTCCATGCTTGTGCGGTGCGCAGCGGTAAGCCGCTGGAGCCGGTGGACGAAGTTTTTGCGCATGCGAACGGGGTGGTGATACACGAGGATTTCCCTGCTTTTGTAAGGCAGGAATTACTTCTCCGATTTTGAAACGGCACAAAAAAGGACTCACCGTGAAGTGAGCCCTTGGTGGCGAGTCCGATGAAGGACTTAGCTTAGGCCTTAGGCTTTTCGTCCGGGCAATTTGGGCACTTCTTTTCGCCGTCCTTCTTTTCTTCTTGGGTGGCAGGTGCAACGGGCGCAGTGGCAGGAGCCGCAGGCGCATCCTTCTTGTCGCACTTACCGCAATGGGCGATGACGCCGAATTGCTCGATGGAAGCCTTAGGCTTTTCATCCGGGCAGTTTGGGCACTTCTTTTCGCCGTCTTTTTTGACTTCGTCGGCGCTGACGACCGCGACTGAGAGGGCGAGGGCGCCGCAGCTGATAGTGAGGAATTTGAGGAACTTGGAGTTCATAGGTGTGGACATTTAGGATGGTTCATTCCGCTGCACTGTCAACTCGCCCCATGCGATTGCGTGTTGCGTTCACCTTTAATTAAGGTTAAGTTTTAGCAATTCGGGGAGGGTGTCGACCAAGCCGCTTCCTGGGAGCCAGCGGCTGCCGGATGAAGTCTCATAAATTTTTCCAGCTTCAACGCATTTAAGTTTATTAACGACAGGGATTTGCATCATTCCATTTAACTGGCTTTGGGATGCGATGATTGGCCGATCGGGCGCGGCATTATCAATCCAAAGGACGACATCCGGTTTGGCTTGGGCGATCATTTCCCAGTCGAATTTCAGCCAAGTTCCCGTCGGGAGCGCTGATTTGAATCCCCCAGAGGCCAAGATGCCGGCGAGGTAGGCGTCCGGCCCGGCCATGACGCCATCCCAAATAATAATAATCGTCTTATGCGGGACGGAAGCCGGTACCGCCATGCATCCGCAGATTTTTTCTGCCTTGTCGGCTTGATTGAGTGCCAAGCCGATGGCCCGAATATCTTGGACGACAGCGGTCGGACTTTCGGGATTTAGTATCAAGGTCGCAAGACCGGCGTTGCGGCATTTCTCCGCCCAAAGCGGATTGGCCATGCGTGGTAATATGACCAAGGTCGGCCGCAGTTTCTGCAACGTTTCAAGGTCGGGTAGGAAGATGTCGCAATTTCGTTGGGCGGGGTGGGCGGATGGGAGCGGACACCAACGTGTCGCTGCCACGATTTGGTCGCCGCCGCCGAGATCGATGATCGTCTGGGTCGCTCCGGGGCTGAAACTGGCGATGCGCATTTCGGCGGCGGACGCCAAAACGGCCAGACCCCAGCCGATGATAAAAATCAAAATCCGCATCAGGCCGACAGCGCTTGGGCGAGGCGGATGGCCGAGGCGAAGCTTCCGACGTCAGCCAAATCTTGTCCGGCGATTTCGTAGGCTGTGCCGTGGTCCGGGCTGGTGCGGATGAAGGGCAATCCGAGTGTCAGGTTCGCCGCGTTCGCGAAATCGACAGTCTTTAGAGGGGCTAAGCCTTGATCATGATACATCGCGACGACCGCATCAAATTCGCCTTCAAGGTGGCGGTGAAAGATCGTGTCGCCTGGGAACGGGCCGCTCACGTCATTCTCTTCGGCGCAAAGCTGTTTAATCACGGGACGAATAACGTTATCGTCTTCGGTTCCGAGCAGGCCGCCTTCGCCGGCATGCGGGTTGAGGCCGCAGACCGCGATGCGGGGACGGGTATCACCCATTTTTTTACGCAGATCCATGAGGGCTAGGATGGTCCGACGTATGGCTGCGGGCGTAATCGCGTCTGGGACGGAACGGAGCGGCAGATGCCAAGTGACCAAGCCGACGGTCATCCGTCCGCCGGCAAAGGCCATGACCGGTTCGCCCGTCCAGCGGGCGGCGAAAAATTCGGTCTGTCCGGGGAAAGGATAGCCCACTTCGGAAAAGCCTTTCTTATTGATGGGGCCGGAGACGACGCCGCTAAACCGACCTTCCGTTGTTCCTTGTGCGGCGGCTTCCATGGCTTCAATCGCTAAGCGATGTCCGGCGGGCGTAGGTTTCCCAGCCGTAATGTTGAAGTCGCTGGGACCCACGATAACTCCTTTGACGCCTAATTTTTCAATCCAAGATGCCGGGCCGATCGGCATGATATTTTTTCCTTTTTCGGCGTGACTCCGCAGCCATTTCGCAATGAGTTCCGGGCCGACGCCAGCGGGGTCGCCGCAAGTAATCGCTAGCGGTTTCTGATTCATGCGGGTGAGGCGAATCGTCCACGTTTGCCGCCGAGGAAGAAATGTAAAAAAGCCAAAGCCTCAGGCGATTGATATTCTCCGCTATGGATGGCGAGTTGTGCCTGGATTGAGCAGGTGGTTCCCGGGGAATAAACATGATGGTAGGCACGCTTTAGTTCCGCGACGCCTTCAGCGCTGATTAATCGCCGCCGCAGGCCGATCAAATTCAGGCCCGCAAGCTCGTTGCGTCCGTAGGCGAGGGCCTGAGGGGGGACGTCTTCGGTGATCACGGCATTACCCGAAGTAAGCGATCCGGCTCCGATCCGGCAGAATTGATGGACGGCAACTCCTCCGCTGATGAAGGCACTGTCTCCGACTTGAACATGACCGCCGAGCA